>JAZQNE010000148.1:0-32498 GCA_045627185.1 Lachnospiraceae bacterium | reverse complement strand
TCGGCTTCCGACCACTGACGGTTACCGGGGCACGAATAGTGAAATATCGGCTTACGCCGATGTGAAATAATGCCTCGTTCCTCGGCATTGTGAAATATTCTCGCTTCGCTTGAATGTGAAATGAAATAAATCCCTTGCGGGATTTGTGAAATGCTTATCAGCGTGCCCCGGTAACCGTCAGTGGTCGGAAGCCGAGGGCTTTTTTGCGTGAAACCGGTTGAAAAGTTCACGGTTTTGTGTTAAAACGAACTCGATAAATCAGAATTTGCAGGGGAAAATAAATAGGATGGAAAACAAATTCAATGCAAAGAAAATTATCGTTTTGGGGTGTTCCGGAAGCGGGAAAAGCACGTTTTCGAGAAAACTTCACGAATTGACCGGCCTGCCTTTGACTCATCTTGATAATGTCTGGTGGAAAGCCGACCGAACACATATCTCCCGCGATGAATTTGATAAAGCGTTGGATCGGATCCTTCAGGGCAAAGAATGGATCGTAGACGGTGATTACAGCCGAACATATGATATAAGATTCCAGGCCTGTGATACAGTGTTTTTCTTGGATTTCAGCGAAGAGCAATGTATGAACGGTATCGTCGAAAGAATAGGTAAAAAAAGATCGGATATTCCGTGGACAGAAAACGCATTGGATCCGGAACTTGTAACGCTCGTAAAAGAATACCGAACCGAAAATCGTCCCGTGTTGTATGACTTGATCAAAAAATATAATCAAAAACAGGTCATTATTTTCAAATCCCGTACGCAAGCGGATGAATGGCTCAATCAGGGGATTTATTCGAACGGATAAATCCCGGTTTTTCGAAATGTACCTTTTAGTCGTACTTATCTTGAAAATGTACCTTTTGGTCGTTGTTAGACAACAAAGGATTGCAATTTTGACAAAAGTTGCAATCCTTTTAATTATTTTGTGTTGTAAAGTGGAGGAACTTCTTGTATATTTTTTGTAAGTGGAGGTGATTTGGTGAAAGGTGAGTTTCTTCGGAAAAAGTTTAGTATCCTGGACCTTCTTTTTGTTATCGGTGGCCTGTTCTCTATCGGTTTTTATGTGTTTCTTAAATTAACAGTTCCTGACGACGCTAAAGAGATGCTGTTTATTCTGATTATTGGAATTGTTTTGTGTTTAATTTCTGTTCTATCATTGTTATTGACTTCAAACGGGTATATTTACGTTGATAAAGATTCAATCAAGGCCAGATATAGTTGTTTTTGGAAGATTGACTCTAAACTTACAGATGTGTCATTTGCCTCGGCTCAAGGAACTTCTCTGACTATTCAATTAAAAAACGGTGATACTCATACGATTATAAATATTACAAACGCCTGGCAACTTGCTTCATTCATAAGGAAAAATATACCGCTTAAAGAGACAGAGCAGCCGTGCATTTTGATTGAAAAATTGAACGAACTAAAGAATGCCAGAAAAAAGAATCTTGTTTATATTTGCTTTGGTATTCTATTTATGTTTTTAAATATCTTTTTCACTGTCTTATTGACAGGCGGAAAAGAATTGAACGAATTCGGTAAAACAGATTGGATCATTTTTTCAATTATGGGTGCAATAGAATTAATTACAGTTATTGTAGTTTTCTGTTTTGCGCAGAAAGCAGGAAAGAAAATTGTTCCGATCGAAAAAATGCAATATACTATTCGGAAAAGGATTATAGAAACAACAGCATTATTGCCGGGAAAAGCAATCAGTGTTTTCACTGATGAAGATTATTCGGAACGTATTACGGTATTTGGGTTTTCTGATGATGATAATGTTTATTATATCGAACAGGTATTGAACCCTGATTATTCACTTGACACAGTATATGAATCTGAAATATATGAAGATATTGATAAGCTGTATGAAGAATTTAATTCCCCGGTTGATATCACAAAAGCGTTTTCAATCAATTAGCAGTAAGATTGACGTTAATTCCCGGCGTTACGAAATTTAACGATTACTCTCATTTTGTCGATATTGCAATCTTTAGCCATAAAAAAAGCAGATCAGATCTGCTTTTTTTGTATGCTCGGAACGGTGGGGGATACGTAAATCAAGTTGCAAAATGGTGCGGAAATCCGCAAATTAATCAGCAAAAATCTTCATAACCAATTGCCTTCTCTCCATCGGTATTGTATACTTATTTTAGGTACAGCCTGCATCAAATTTCTGTGGAGGCTTTATGCAAATTATCGAACGAAACGGGGATTTCAATCATGGACATCGAAAAAAGAGAAACTGAGAATAATCCGTCAACTGTAAAACAGAGCAGAATCAATGTCAATTTCTATATTGCCTGTATGGTGATTTATTTCTGCTACATCTTACTTGCGCTTGCACGCAATATAAAACACAACAGATACAGTTTTCCGTATTTCTTTAATCCCGGAGATCGGACTGCATTAGAGTGGGTTAATTCCTTCTGGTATCTGTTTGATGCAGCGCTGACCCTTGTATTTGCAGTATTTCTTCTTAAGTTTTTCCTTGAATATTTCAAAAAACGAAGCAGCCAAAGGTTCCTTTCATATACGCTGAATCTGCTCTTTGTGGACATGTTCATTGATGAGGTCATCTTTGTAATAACCAATATAGTTGTGATGAAAGACCTTCTGCCTAACGGAAGTTCTGATGAAATTGCAGAATACTACAGAATAATTTTAACACCGGCCAACATTCTTTCACTCATCAGCCTTGTGCTGCTGTTTATTCTTCTTCTCAACTTCAAAAATGAAAAGGGCAGACGCTTCCTTAATATTACGATGATCCTTCTGATGACATCAATCCTTTGCGGAATGATTGCAGCTGTCTATACTGATTCACTCAGTTATATTGCGCGTATAAAAGCCGGAGAGATGACTGTTTTCAAATACATTAAGAGGATGGTAATTGACTTCGGTCTGGGCTTTGGAGCATCTATTCTGCCCGGTCTGCTTTTGATATTTAATTCTTCACGTGACTATAAAGAATATAAATAAAACATAGAGGCAAGGCGAAAATGTGTTTTTGACATATCTCGCACCAAAACAGGCATTAGAAGGGAGAAAAATGAGTGATTTTGCATTTGCATCACCTGCGGAAAGCAGAAAAAAACAGACTGTTTCAAAGGATACCAATGAGACAAAATTTTTTATCATAGCTGCAGCTGTTACAATTGTTCTTCAACTGGCCTATATAGGACTTAAAATATATGAAATAGTTAGTGGTTTTGGCTATTATGAAGGAAATCCCAAAGCGGATATGATTCTCAAAGGGCAGCAGACAGTATCGATTGTACGCGTGTTTAGCAGCTGTTGCTTTGGCCTTTTGGCACTGATATTCCTTTTGATTTCTTTCCGAAGACATTTTTATCAGAAACCAAGCATTCGTCCGTTTATTTTTACTTTTGGATTTCTTACGCTCGAAATTGTGGCTGACCTGCTGCTGACAATTACAAGTTCGATATTTGACTATATGCTTGCGCAGTATGATTTGGGATTGATCCTGACCGGTATCCTGGAGGATTGTATTCGCAAAGGTTATGTATTTGCTGTTTTGACAATTGTTTTCCTGATAGCAACCATACGTAACCCTCATGGTGAAAAAGACAAGAAATTTGCACGCATTGCAATGCCGCTGATTCTCTTGAACACTGTTCTTTCAAATGTTCTGTTTTTTGATTCCCTTGCGGAAGCGGTGTCACTTAAGGAAACATTCGCTTTTCTGTGGGAAAACCCCGCTGAGCTTTTCAAAATTTTAGTGAAACTGATTTATCCTGTTGTTATTTTTACTTATCTCTGTATGAATGAAATAGTTGATTATGAGGATAATATTTGAGACTGAAACGGAGATGCTGCCAAACTATGTCTGAGAACAAAACCGGGGAATACTCGGGAAAACCTTATATGATTGCTGCAGTTGCAGGTATTGCGCTTGAAACCGTATATTTCCTGATTCGGATGATGGAATATATTGGTGAATGGGATTATTTGACCGGTTCGCAGGGATGGCTGGTATTGCTGGAGTCTGTTCTTAAAAATATGATGTCTTCTGCCATGCTGATTGCTGTTTGCGCCTGCATTCTTGCCTTTTTACACAGGTATTTCCGGGGCCAAAAATGCCTTGGACTGTTTAACGGCTGTCTTGGCTTACTGATTGGGCAATATGTTTTGATGTTTCTGTTTAGAGTAATGAACCTGCTTGTTATTGAAATTCAATTTTCACAATCATATACAGGTTTTTCTGCAATTTCGTTTTTGATGCTGTTAATGAATATGTCTACCGGATTTGACACCATTGGAATAATTGGGCTGTCAGGCTCGGTAATGGGCATCATTTCATTTGCTCTGCTAATTTATGCACTATTTGAAGAAAATACCGAAAAAAAAGGGAGCATAACAAAAACCGCAATGATTGCGATGCTGACAGGTAATGCTTTATCTTTAGCCTTAAACATCTACAGCTATATACTGATTTACTCCAGACTCCCGGAGGTTTTTTCAAGTCCGAGAGAGTTGTTATCACTAATTCTTAATTTTGGCAATTTACTGATACCGTTTATTTGTCCTGTAATCATTCTTGTGTTCCTGTCAAAGAATGAATTAATTGCGAATGAACGCGAAGAAACAGAATAATGTGAAACCATAAAAAAGGCATCGATGGATGTTGACATTTTCAGTCAAAACACATCGGTGCCTTAAAGTTTTATATGCTTCAAATATTAATTACGATTCTCCGGCTGCAGGTTCCTTGTCAGCAGAATCTTTCTTTGCGGATTCTTTCTTTATGTCGTCTTTTTTTGCATCGTCCTTTGCAACATCCTTGTGGCGGATACGCTTCAGGGCACGCTTTGTAACCGGATTTGCCAGGGATGCATTAAGCTCTGCGCCAAGGTACATAATAAACATACAGAAGTAAAGCCAGAGCATGCAGATTACAATGGCTGTCAGGCTGCCGTAGGTTGCTGCATAATTGCTCATATTGTTAACATAGAAGGAAAACAGGTATGAAAAGCCAACCCAGCCAACGGCTGTAAGCAGGGCACCGGGAAGCTCTTTGAGAATAGTTGTTTTTCTGTTCGGGACCGTACAGAACATAAAAAGGAAGAAAAACAGCAATATTCCGATACCGGCTGTGGTTCTTATACTGATTACAAGCAAAGCAATGTTTCCGACTGAAGGAATTTTTGCTATAAACCAGTCTGTCAGTTTGTTACCCAAAACGAAGGTAATGAGGGTGACAATCAGGAATGCGACAAGGAAAAGTGTATAAAGAATGGATATTCCGCGCATTACAAAGTAATTTCTGGTTTCTCTGATGCCGTAAATCTTATTCAGACCGCGCATGATTGAGAGCATGCCTACCGATGCGGACCAGAGGGCAAGAACAACGGTAATTGAAAGCAATGTTCCGGAAGGATGTGCCTCACTAAGAACCAGGTCTATCATATAGGAAACATCGTCAGGGAGCATGGCGTTCCAGTCCTGCGGAAGCCCGTTCTTAAACATGGGGATGTATCCGAGCAGCGTAACAAGGAACATTGCGAACGGGAAGAAGGAAAGTATAATATAATATGCAGCATGCGTGGAAGATGCATAGATGTTGTCTTCACGCAGCTTTCTTGTAAATGCCGTGATAACACGAATAATCGTTTTCAATTATTTCCTCCTGACGTGATAATTCACGAAAAGTAAAACAGAAAGTAACCAAGCGGTTGTTTTACGGCTGTTCATTCTGATTCCAACAGCATATACACACTTATTATACTACATAAATCCGAAAATATCCAGCGTTGAATAATCAATCGGTGTCATCTTGGAGATTCATCGGAAAAAAACGTCAGGGGTTAAAATAGACACTTTTACCAAGGAATTTCAAAAAAACTTCTGATTTTTCTACTTGTTTTAATTTTTCCTTTCGTGTATAATCGGAATCAAGTTTTTTATCACATCAACGCGCTAATGTGTGAATTGATTTTCATCCGCGTGCGATTATGTTGATTTTCAACGGTTGTTACTTTAACATGAAAATGATATGATTATTTTGTCAGTAATTTTCGGTTTGAGGTGTTCATCATGAGAAAACGCAACAAGATAAAATTTCAAATAGGCAGACAGTCGGTGAGGGCAATTATTGGCCTTATTTTCGGTGTCCTCTCAATTATTCTTACGACTGCCCTTATCATTCTCAGCATCAAATCCGGCGGAGAAATCAGTACGGGATTGGCAATTGTGGCCGTCATTGTAAACCTGATTTCTATTGCCGGTTTTATTCTTGCTCTTCTTGCATTGTATATTAAAGATGTCCGCACAACTATCCCCATTATTGCACTGATCTTAAACGGAATAACCGTTTTGGTATATATCATTATATATATTTTCGGCTTAGGAGGAGCAGTATGAGCAAGGTTGGAATTGTTATGGGAAGCGATTCGGATCTTCCCGTTATGCAGAAGGCAGCTGAAATGCTTGAACGTTTCGGCATCGATTATGAGATGACCATTATTTCGGCCCATCGTATGCCCGATGTTTTCATGGATTATGCGAAAACGGCAGAAGAAAAGGGCTTTAAGGTTATCATAGCGGGAGCCGGCGGAGCGGCACATCTGCCCGGAATGACTGCTGCAATTTTCCCGCTCCCTGTAATAGGTGTTCCCATTCATACAAAGGCTTTAAGCGGAGTTGACTCTCTTTATTCCATAGTTCAGATGCCTTCGGGTATTCCGGTTGCGACAGTTGCAATTGACGGTGGCGCAAATGCCGGCATTCTTGCCGCAAAAATCCTGGCTGCATCGGACCCGGAGCTTCTGCAGAAGCTTAAGGATTACAAAGAAGAACTTAAAGCAGGCGTTATGAAGAAAAAAGAACGTCTTGAATCGGTTGGGTACAAAGAATATTAATTACAACAAAAAATCTATTTCATTTCAGGAGGTTACGTTTGTATGGACTACAAAAAGGCCGGAGTTGATATTGAAGCAGGTTACAAGGCTGTAGAGCTCATGAAGGAGCACATTCAGGGCACCATGCGCCCTGAGGTTCTTGGCGGAATTGGCGGCTTTTCGGGCGCTTTTTCGATGAAGGGCTTCATGAACATGGAGGAACCCACGCTTGTTTCCGGTACGGACGGCGTAGGAACAAAACTGAAGATAGCTTTTATTATGGACAAACACGACACGGTGGGCATAGACTGCGTTGCCATGTGTGTAAACGATATTGCCTGCGCAGGCGGCGAACCCATGTTTTTCCTTGATTACATCGCCTGCGGAAAGAATGAACCCGAGCGGATTGCAACTATCGTAAAGGGTGTTGCGGAAGGCTGCAAACAGTCGGGAGCAGCTCTTATCGGTGGTGAAACAGCTGAAATGCCGGGCTTTTATCCTGTGAATGAATATGATCTTGCCGGCTTTGCAGTCGGAATTGTAGATAAAAAGAATCTTGTTTCGGGAGAGTCGCTTAAAGCAGGTGATACCATCATCGGCATTGCGTCATCCGGCATCCACAGCAACGGTTATTCGCTTGTCCGCAAGGTTTTTGAGATGTCTGAAAAGTCACTCGGAACATATTACGAGTCTCTTGGAAGGACACTTGGTGAGACACTTCTTACTCCTACAAAGATTTACGTTAAGGCTCTTAAGAGCGTAAAAGACGGTGGCGTTGCCGTTAAGGCCTGCAGCCATATCACAGGCGGCGGCTTCTATGAAAACATTCCCAGAATGCTTAAAGAGGGCGTAAATGCCCATATTAAACTTGACAGTTATCCTATCCCTCCTATTTTTGAAATGCTCAAAAAGGACGGAAATATTGATGATAAGATGATGTACAACACCTACAACATGGGCATCGGAATGATGGTTGCCGTTGACAGTGCAGATGCCGACAAGGCCGTTAAGCTGATTGAAGCTGCAGGCGAGAAGGCGTACATCGTTGGAGAGATTAAAAACGGACAGAAAGGAATCACCTTATGCTAAATGTGGTTGTGATGGTTTCGGGCGGCGGCACAAACCTTCAGGCCATTATTGACAGAGTGGAGGACGGCACCGTTCGCAATACAAAGCTGATTGGAGTTATCAGTAACAAACCGGATGCATATGCTCTTGAAAGAGCCCGTAAGGCAGGAATCCCGGATTACTGTATTTCACCTAAAAATTTTGCTGAAAGAAATGACTTTAACCGGGCGCTTTTGGAACAGTTAGAAAAGTTAAAACCTGATTTAATTGTTCTTGCCGGCTATCTGGTTATTGTTCCAAAGGCAGTTGTTGAGCGGTTTGCGGGACGTATCATCAATATTCATCCTTCACTTATTCCTTCATTTTGCGGAGACGGAATGTACGGCTTAAAGGTTCATGAGGCTGTTCTTGCAAGAGGCTGCAAAGTGAGTGGTGCAACCGTTCATTTTGTGGATGCGGGAACCGACACCGGTCCGATTATCTACCAGAAGGCAGTTGAGGTACTGCCGGGGGATACTCCCGAAATTCTTCAGAAGAGGATTATGGAGCAGGCTGAATGGGTTATTCTCCCGAAGGCAATAGATGCCATAGCAAATAATTTGCTGTAACATAAATGTCCGTTTTGCTGTTGTGGGCGGACGCAGGTTTTTTCAACGAAACCGGCTATTAATTGTTCCCTGAGAGGACAGAATGGGGGTTAGAATGAAGATTCTTGTTATTGGCGGAGGCGGCCGTGAGCATGCCATCTGCCGGAAAATTGCAGAAAGTCCGTTTTGCGACAAGCTTTACTGCGCACCCGGAAATGCGGGAATTGCTAAAATTGCGGAATGTGTTCCGATTAAGGTGATGGATTTTGATGCTATTGCAGATTTTGCCATCCAAAAAGAAATAGGTCTTGTGGTTGTGGGACCGGATGATCCGCTTGCAGGCGGTATTACCGATGTTCTTTCGGCCCGCGGACTGAGAGTTTTCGGCCCGAATAAGGCTGCAGCCATTCTTGAAGCTTCAAAGGCTTTTTCAAAGGACCTTATGAAGAAATACGGAATTCCGACAGCTGCTTATGAGACCTTTGATTCTGCCGAAAAAGCAACGGAATACCTGAAAACGGCGAAAATGCCTATAGTTTTGAAGGCTGACGGGCTTGCACTCGGAAAGGGTGTTCTCATCTGCAATACACGTGAGGAAGCTCTTGCCGGCGTTAAGACACTGATGGAAGACAGGCAGTTCGGAAGTGCCGGAGACCGCATAGTAGTTGAAGAATTCCTTGTGGGACGCGAAGTTTCCGTTCTTTCGTTTGTTGACGGGAAAACAATTAAGATTATGACATCCGCACAGGACCACAAGCGTGCGAAGGATAACGATGAAGGCCTTAACACCGGCGGTATGGGAAACTTTTCACCAAGCCCGTTCTATACTGTCGAGGTTGATTCCTTCTGCAGAAAATATATTTATCAGCCCACTGTTGACGCCATGACAGCTGAGGGCAGGCCGTTCAAGGGAGTTATCTTCTTTGGTCTGATTCTTACAAAGGACGGCCCCAGGGTTCTTGAATACAATGCCCGTTTCGGAGATCCTGAGACCCAGGTTGTTCTTCCCCGAATGAAGAATGACATAGTAGAGGTATTTGAAGCCTGCATAGACGGCCGTCTTGATGAAATCAATCTTGAATTTGCCGATAATGCCGCTGTCTGTGTGGTTCTTGCATCGGATGGTTACCCGGAAAAATATCAAAAAGGATTTGTCATCACCGGAGAAGAAAACTTTGAAGGAAAACCGGATTATATCCTGTATCATGCCGGAACAAAATTTGACGAGCAGGGCAGGGTAGTAACAAACGGCGGACGTGTGCTTGGCGTCACCGCACTGGGAGATGACCTTGCGGAGGCAAGAAAAAAAGCATACGAAGCCACAAAGTGGATTGACTTTGAAAACAAATATATGCGGACCGATATCGGAAAATCAATCGATCAGGCAATAAAATAAAACAAGGATAATATGAGCGTGACGTGCACGCGTGGAAAGAAAAGGAGAAAAATATGTATTCATTTGATTCGATTAAAGCTGCAGATCCTGAAATTGCTGATGCGATTTCCCTTGAAATGCAGCGTCAGGAAAGCCACATTGAACTTATTGCTTCAGAAAACTTTGTCAGCCCGGCTGTTATGGCTGCCATGGGAAGCCCGCTTACAAACAAGTATGCGGAGGGGTATCCCGGAAAGCGCTATTACGGCGGCTGTGAATATGTTGATATTGTAGAAGACCTTGCAAAACAGCGTGCGATGAAGCTGTTTAACTGCACCTATGCGAACGTTCAGCCTCATTCCGGCGCACAGGCAAACATGGTAGTTTTCTTTGCTCTTTGCAAGCCCGGAGACACAATCATGGGTATGAGCCTTGCTCACGGCGGTCACCTTTCACACGGCAGCTCCGTTAATTTCTCCGGAACCTACTTTAATATTGTTCCTTATGGGACAAACGATGAAGGCTACATCGATTATGACGAAGTTGAGCGCCTTGCAAAGGAATGCCACCCCAAGATGATTGTCTGCGGTGCAAGCGCTTATGCCAGAAAAATTGATTTCAAGCGATTCCGTGAGATTGCCGATTCTGTCGGAGCTTATCTTATGGCTGATATTGCCCATATTGCGGGTCTTGTATGCACAGGCTATCATGAAAGCCCGTTCCCTTACGCACATGTTGTTACTACAACTACCCATAAAACACTTCGCGGACCGCGCGGAGGCATGATTCTTTCAACCGCTGAATTTGCAGAAGAACACAAGCTCAACAAGGCTCTGTTCCCGGGAATTCAGGGCGGCCCTCTTATGCATGTTATTGCTGCAAAGGCTGTATGCTTTAAGGAAGCTCTTGAACCTTCCTTCAAAGAATATGCCGGAAATATTGTTGCTAATGCGGCAGCACTTGCAAAAGGCCTTGTTAATCGCGGATTTGACCTTGTTTCGGGCGGAACGGACAACCACCTGATGCTTGTTGACCTTAGAAGTGTCGGACGTACCGGTAAAGATACTGAGCATTTCCTTGATGCTGTTAACATTACCTGCAATAAGAATGCCATTCCCAATGACCCTGAAAAGCCCGGAATCACAAGCGGTATCCGCCTTGGAACACCTGCGGTCACTACACGCGGCATGACTCCTAAGGATATGGAAATCATAGCTGAGGCAATTTCACTTGTTGTTAAGGATCCCGAAGGTAATAAGGAACAGGCAAAATCACTTGTTAAAGTGCTTACGGATTCATATCCGCTGTTCGGTTAACGGGATTATAAAATGAAGCTAAAAAGAGTTGATGTATCAGGCCCTGAGAAGAGCTGGTACATTGACTCTTTTTTACTGTTTATCTTTATTTTCGCAAAGAACCTTAATTCACATAAAATTCACATAAAAAATGCTTTATTTTTGCGGTTTTCCCTAAAAAAAACTGTTTTTTTTTCGATATATATATTATAATATCTTTATAAATCTGTATCTTTCTCTTTTTGGACGAAAAATGGGATTTGAACAAAAAAACATCGTAGAAATTAGATCACAAGGAGGTTCGTTATTAATGAAGAAATTGTTCCATAATAAAAAGGTAACGAGCGGAGTTGTGATTTTTTTAATGGTTCTGGCTCTCGGAATCGCAAAGAACACCGGAAAACCTGCCGCAGCCTCTTCAATAGGCTACGTTAATGTTAATGTTGTCAATGTCCGTACAGGCCCTTCCACCAACTATGCAAGGGTTTCCGTAAACGGCAAGGAAGCATATCTCACACTGAACCAGCAGGTCGAAATATATTCTTCTTCGGGAAGCTGGTATAAAATTAAATCCACATTTAACAACAAAGCCATCGAGGGCTACTGTTATGCTCCGTACATTACGGTTGTAGCTCCGATTCTTACACCTACACCCGTTCCTGAAATCAAATATAATGCATATGTAAATGTTTCGGTTGTAAATGTCAGAACAGGCCCGTCAACTAATTATGCTCAGGTAAAAGTAGACGGAAAAGCGCTTTCGTTTAAGCTTAATCAGAAGGTAGAAGTTATTTCGAAGAGTGGCAGCTGGTACTATCTGAGAGCTATTTATAATGGCAAGGAGGTATATGGATACTCATATGCTCCGTACTACACCATGACCGGCTCGATTCAGCCTACGCCTACCGCCAAACCTGCTTCCAATCCTACATCCGCACCCAATACAGTTAATGCATATCTTGGTACGGTTATTGATGATACGGCCAACGGACTGAATGTAAGAATCGGTCCGAGTACAAGTTATTCAAAAGTTGTCATTGACGGAAAGACAATGACACTCAAGTACGGAACACAGATCACCATTCTTGCACAGACCGGCAACTGGTATTACATGCGTACAAACGCAAACGGATACGATTTTACCGGTTATGTAAGTGCAAAATATGTTATCAAGGGTAATGCGGTTAAAGTAACACCTACACCTGCCGTAAAAGCAACTGCAACACCTGTGCCGAAGGCAACATCTACACCTACACCAAAGCCTTCCGTAACAAATCAGCCCGCAACACCCACACCGATTCCCGATGTCGGAACAATCACGGCATACATCGGCACATCAACCGATGCTACCGCAAACGGTCTGAACGTTCGAATCGGTCCCGGAACAACTTATTCCAAAGTAACCGTAAACGGAACACCTGTTACGCTTAAGCTTGGTGCTCAGGTTACAATTTTCTCACAGACCGGCAAGTGGTATTATATCCGCGCAACAGTTAACGGACACGATATTACCGGTTACTGCAGCGGAACATATATTAAAAAGGGTAATGCAATTCAGGTTACCCCTACACCCGTTCCTGCAAAGAATCCTTACAATGCATATGTAAGTGTAAGCTCCGTTAATGTCCGCACAGGCCCGTCCACAAGCTATGACCGTGTGGTTGTAAACGGAAGCCAGGCTTATCTTGTAAGAAACCAGGAGCTTGAAGTAATCAGTACATCGGGCGAATGGAGTTATATAAGGGCAACCTATAACAAGCAGGAGATATACGGTTATCTTTTCGCTTCATATGTAACAAAGAAGGCTGTTACTCCTACAGCAACCCCGAAGCCTACAGCAACACCTACTGCTACACCGGTGCCTGCAACCGCAACACCTACGGCTACGCCGGTTCCCGCAACTTCAACGCCTACGGCAACACCGGTTCCCGCAACCTCAACACCTACGGCAACACCAAAGCCTACATCGACACCTACGGCAACACCGGTGCCGACCGTAACACCTGTTACGATAAGTGCAATTATAGGAACTGTCATAGATGATACCGAAAACGGACTTAATGTCAGAACCGGCCCGGGCACGAGTTATTCAAAAATTGTGATTGACGGCAAGACCATGACACTTCACTACGGAGTGCAGATAACCATATTTTCTCAAACGGGAAACTGGTACTTCATGCGTGCCATAGCAAACGGATATGACTTTACGGGTTATGTAAGTGCCAAGTATGTAAAAACGGGAAATACAGTAAAAGTCACACCTACACCTACTGCAACACCCGTTCCTACGGCAACCCCGAAGCCAACTGCAACACCAACCGTAACACCGGTGCCTGCAACCGCAACACCTACGCCTGACCCTAATGTAACAGTAACACCCACTTCAACTCCACAGCCGTTCGAGCCTGTAAATGCAGTTGCAAATACTACGGTTAATGTCAGAACAGGCCCTGATACAATGTATTCAAGAGTGGTTGTAAACGGAGTAGAAGCAGTCCTTTCAAAGGGCGATAGCCTTGTAATTCTGGGTGTTTCGGGCGATTGGTATAAAGTTAAAACAAGATTTAAGAATGTTGAAATCGAAGGTTATCTCTTTGCTGAATATGTAACACCTGAGAAGGCAATCAATGTTCCTTCGAATCCTACGGCAACACCTGTACCCACAAAGGCACCTACGGCAACACCCACATCCGTTCCTGAAAATCCGGTTAACCCTGACGGTACACCGAATGAGTTCTTCAGACATAAAGCATTTGTTTGTACAAAATCAATCAATTTCCGTGAGTCACCAAGCTCAAGCACAGGAAAAATCCTTGGAACACTTCCTTACGGACAGGAACTCACCATTCTCTGTCAGGTATATGACGGTTCCCAGTCCTGGTACGGAGTTGAAACCGTCTTTAACGGAAAACTTACAAAGGGCTATGTTTACAGCGTATATGTATGCTTCAAGAGCACACCGTCCGCAGAAGCCGTAGTAAGAGTACAGACATCAAATCTGCATGTCTCGGACAGCAGCAAGTCAGACACCGTAAAGAATGCATCGGGTTCACCGCTCAACATTCCTTCCGGTTCACTTGTATACCTTGTTTCACAGATGGCTGATGATCCTTACTGGTTCAAGGCAACCTATAATGACGGAGTAAGAGATTATTCGGGCTTCATCCTCTGGTCGGATATCATAATGGTCAGCCCTACACCTGTACCGACTGCTCCGCCCACACCTTCGGTTTCGCCTACACCGATTCCTACGGTTACACCGAAACCGACCCTTACACCGGTAATCACCAATACACCTACACCTACGGTAACAAATACACCTTCACCTACACCTACTCCTTACCTTGGAAATGCAAACATTTCAAGCGTTTCAACAGTTCTTTCGGTTAAGACGGCTGCAGGAGAGGGCGGAATGCTTGTGAAAGATGATGCAGGCAATGCCGTATATCTTAAAAATACAGATGAAGTCAAAATCGTCACAAGAACCGTTATTAACGATACGGAGTGGTTTGAAGTAGAATTCATCTTTGAAGGTGTTGAATACGCAGGCTATATTAACAGCTGCTTCGTAACAACACCCGAAACGGAAGTTGATTTTGAGACAAAACTTGAACAGCAGGGATTCCCTGAAAGCTATAAGGTAAAACTTCGCGCACTTCATGAGAAATATCCTTCATGGCAGTTTGTTGCAAACCATGTCGGACTTGACTGGGAGAAATCCCTCAATTCCGAAAACGTTGTCGGTACAAACCTTCTTCCGAACAGCAAATCAATTGAGTGGAAATCACTTGAAAAGGGCGCATATAACTGGAAGACAGACAGCTTTGTAATTTATGACGGTACATATTGGGTAACCGCTTCCAAGGAAGCCCTTGCGTACTACATGGATCCCAGAAACTGGCTTGATGCAACACGTATTTTCCAGTTCGAGTTATTGTCCTACCAGAGCGATTATCAGACACTTGACGGCATTAAGAAAATCTTAAATAACACTTTGCTTGGCGGTCATTCCTTCAATTACGTTGACAGCACAGGTGCAACAGCAACCATGACCTACGATGAAGTCTTCATTGCAGCAGCTGAGTACTCGGGAGTAAGTCCGTACCATATGGCTTCCCGTGTAAAACAGGAGGTAATTAAGGGAACCGGCGCACTTAGCGACAGTGTAACAGGAACAGTTCCGGGCTATGAAGGCCTTTACAACTTCTTCAACATCGGTGCTTACAACAGTACCGCACCGAACGGAGCAATTATTAACGGCCTGAAATATGCAAAATACGGCACTACGAATGAGGAATATAACAGAATGGCCCTGATTCCATGGACCGACCCGTACAGATCGATTCTTGGCGGCGGGTATTTCCTTGGCAGAAACTACATCGTAGGACGTGGCCAGAACACGATTTACCTTCAGAAATTTAATATGACTTCGACTGCAACCTATTCACATCAGTATATGGGCAACGTCGAAGCACCGTACTCTGAATCCGCAAAGGTTGTTCAGGCATACGGACAGGATGCTTATACACTTCCGATTGTTTTCTCAATCCCCGTATATGAGAATATGCCCGAAACACCGTGCCCTGCACCTGAAAAGGCATACAATCCGAACAACTGGCTGAGTACACTCACAGTTACCGACAGAGACGGAAATACACTTCCGCTTTCACCCACATTTGACATTTCCAAGTCACAGGAGTATGCTGTTATTCTTGATGCTGATATGGATCTTGTTAAGTTGAACGGAACTGCAGTCAGCACAAAGGCTAAAGTAGCCGGTGCAGGCGCATACAGCCTTGAATTTGGTCTTAACCGCCTGATTCTGTATGTAACTGCTGAAAACGGCGATGTACGCGAATACATTGTCAATGTTGTACGTGAGGCAGCGGAGTAATATGCGAAAAAGAGTATTTTTAATTTTCATAATGACATTTATACTTACAGCGGCGGCAGGTTTTCTGCGGCCGCTGAAGGCGTTTGCGGGGAGTGCATCCGTAAGCATTTCAGCTGATAATACGGAATGTCTTGTAGGCGATATAATCACCGTAACGCTGACCGTTGAGGCCGATGTTGAAATAGGTGAAGTCAACTGCTACGTTAACTTTGACGATTCAAAGGTTACCTTCCGCCGTATAGGCGACCAGAGCCACTGCGCAGGCGGAGACGGCGGTCCGGTTGTAGTATCCGAAATTGATACGAACAAGACAAAAGCAGATTATCTTATGAAATTCATTGCTCTTGCTCCCGGAACGGTCCATTTTGAAGCAGAAGTAAATCATGTTGATGATGCTGACGGAACATCGCTTTCCTACTCAAAAACAAATTGCTATGTCACCATAAGCGCTACACCGGATGCATCGTCCGATGCAACCCTTAAGAGCCTTCGCGTGAGCCCGGGCGTTCTTTCACCGGCATTTTCGCCCGAAATATTTGAGTACAGTACAACCGTTTCCAAAGATATTGATGTAATCTACGTTTCCGCAATTCAGAACGATGAAAAAGCCAAAAGCGTCCAGATTACCGGCTACGACAAGCTTTTCCCGGGCCGGAATGAGGTTCATATTATTGTAACCGCAGAAAACGGGACAATACTTGATTACAAAATCAATGTCTACAAGTTCGATACGACAAATCAGCCTACACCCACACCGACCGGTGAACCATCTGCAACGGAAACACCAAAACCGACTGAAACTCCCGTACAGCACAACCTGACCGTTACAAAGGCTGATGACAAACTTTTCCTGAACGGAGATTTCAGCTTTGAAATCGAAACAAATCCCGATTCCGTGGAAGTTCCAAAGGGCTTCCTGCGAACAAAGCTTGTAATTGACGGGGAGAGCATTGTTGTGTTTGCTCCCGTTGATGACAGCATGAACGATTTCGTTCTGATTCCGCTGAAATATAATGGCGGAGCAACAGCCCTGTACAGGTATGACCGTGTTGAAAAGACGCTCCAGCGCTATGTTCCGAAGGACATTACAATCCACGATGAAACTAAAAAAGGCGTTGACGAAGCAACTGTAAACGAACTTACAAATGCTTATGAGAACCTGGTTAAGAAAATCAGTATCTGGTTTGCGGTTGCATCCATTCTATGGCTTGTAACACTGCTGATTCTGTTCTATGTGTTAAAAAACAGAAAACGCAGAAGAAAATGAAAAGGCCGAAAAAGATGAAAGAAACATTAGGAGATAATAAATGAGTTTAGAGTACACCGATAATGCAAAAGCCGTGCTTATGCAGGCCGGGAAAATATCAGACAGGCTTGAGCATTCCTATGTCGGAACAGAGCACCTGCTTGTTGCACTGCTTGAAGTTCCGGGACTTGCCGAAAAAGTTCTGTCGACAAACGGTGTTGATGAGGACAAACTTCTTGAAATGATGAGAGAACTCATCGCTCCGGGAGCTCCCGTGAAACTTCGCGAGCACAAGGAACAAACACCGAAACTTAATGCGGTTGAAAGGCGAAGCAGGGAAGAGGCAGAACGCCTCGGCTCAAATGCTGTCGGCACGGAGCATCTGCTGATTGCGCTTATTCATGAGCCGGAATGCATCGCAATAAGACTGCTCAATACATTAAGTATCAATCTGCCCAAGCTTTATGCCGAACTTCTTGGCGCAATGGGGCTTCCTGTTGAAGAAATCAAGGAAGAACTTAATTCCTTAAAGGAAGATAATGCCGGTTCATCCACCCCCACGCTTGATAAATATTCACGCGACCTTACCGAGCTTGCTTTTAACGGCCGCCTTGATCCCGTTGTCGGAAGAGATGCGGAAATAGAGCGCCTTATGCAGGTTTTAAGCCGCAGAACAAAGAACAATCCGTGCCTTACCGGTGAGCCGGGTGTTGGTAAAACAGCTGTTGTGGAAGCGCTCGCGCAGCGCATTGTACGCGGTCGTATCCCCAAAACACTTCAGAACAAGAGACTCTTAAATCTTGACCTTTCGGGAGTTGTTGCAGGATCAAAATATCGTGGTGAATTTGAGGAAAGAATCCGCCAGATAATAAATGAAGCCATTAGCGACGGAAATGTGTTGATTTTCATCGATGAGCTCCACACAATCATAGGAGCGGGCGGAGCAGAGGGCGCACTTGATGCGTCAAACATCATGAAACCCGCACTTGCAAGGGGCGAACTTCAGGTAATAGGTGCTACAACACTTGATGAATACCGCAAGCACATTGAAAAGGATGCGGCACTCGAACGCCGTTTCCAGCCCATCGCCGTTGATGAGCCGGATGTTGCGGAGACAATCGAAATTCTTAAGGGAATCCGTCCCGCCTATGAAAAACATCACGGTGTTACAATTAAGGAATCAGCGCTCACGGCAGCTGCAAAGCTTTCCGCAAGGTATATAAATGACCGTTTTCTTCCGGACAAGGCCATTGACCTTCTTGATGAAGCTGCAGCAGCAAAACAGCTTAAAAGAGCCACTGTTCCCGCAAAAATCACGGAGCTTGAGGACGAGTGCGACGATATTGAAGACCGCATGGAGGATGCTCTTTCCGAAGGCGACCTTACACTTGCAAAGAAACTTTCAAAGAAGCTTACGGCGAAGAATGCAGAGCTCCGGGATGAGCTGAAAAAAGAACGTGACAGGGACAGTGAGGAGCAGTTCATTGTTGATGAAGATGACATTGCAGCGGTAGTTGCAAGAATTACCAAGGTTCCCGTTACAAAGCTTACAGAGGCTGAATCCGACCGTCTGATAAGACTTGAGGATGAGCTTCATAAGCGCGTTGTGGGGCAGGAGGAGGCCGTAAGTGCAGTAGCGAAGGCTATCCGACGCGGCCGTGCGGGGCTTAAAAATCCCAAGCGTCCCGTTGGTTCATTCCTGTTCCTCGGACCGACCGGTGTTGGTAAAACCGAGCTTTCCAAGGCTCTTGCGGAAGCCGTTTTCGGTGATGAGGATGCGGTCATCCGCGTTGACATGTCCGAATACATGGAAAAGCACAGCGTTTCCAAGATGATAGGCTCACCGCCCGGATATGTAGGCTATGAAGAGGGCGGCCAGCTCAGTGAGAAAATCCGCAGAAAACCGTATGCGGTAATACTTTTTGATGAAATTGAGAAGGCTCATCCTGATGTGTTCAACATCCTTCTTCAGATGCTTGATGACGGTCATGTTACCGACGCTACCGGCAGAAAGGTCAACTTCAGGAACTCCATAATCATCATGACATCAAATGCGGGCGCACAGAGCATTGTAGAACCCAAAAAACTTGGATTCTCCGCACAGAATGACCCGAAGGCCGATTACAACCGCATGAAAGACGGTGTTATGGATGAAGTCAAGCGTATCTTCAAGCCTGAGTTTATCAACAGAATCGATGATATCATCGTATTCCGCCAGCTTTCAAAGGACAATATGCGCGACATCGTAAGGCTTATGCTTAATGAACTGAAATCACGCTGTCTCGAGCAGCTTTCCATCAAATTCAGTTTTGACGATGCAGCCGTAAACGATATCCTTGAAAAAGGATCTGATGACAAATACGGTGCAAGACCTCTGAGACGTGCCATCCAGACGCGTGTTGAAGACAAAATTGCCGAAGGAATGCTTGAAGGCAAAATCAATGCGGGAGCAACAGTTAAGCTCACTGTAAAGGAAAATGAGCTCTGTTTTGTGACCCGTCGCGCACCGAAAAAAAAGATGGAAAAAAGCACTGATTTATAGTATAATTAATTAACCCGACAGATTGTCGGGCAGGAGGTAAAAATATGGCAGATACAATCATTCGCACCGAGGCTGACGGAGGAATTAGTTTTGGGGACTATAATCTTCCCGAAAAGACGAAGGTTTCGGATTACATTGTTGAGGGTGATTCCTATAAGCTGAAAACCTTCCGGGAAATCACGAAACTTGAAAAGAACGAAACCTTCCTTTATGAATCTGTTCCGGGAACAACCGTTACCGATTTCAGAGCTAATTTTGAAGGAATGTGCTTTACCGTTGAAGGTAAAGAAAATGCCCAGTTAACACTCGGGCTTAATGAAGAAGAGGAGTACGAAGTACTTCTTGACGATGTTAATGTTGGCAGAATGACAACAAATATCAGCGGAAAGCTGAGCATCAGCGTAGAACTTGCAGAAGGCAAAAGCGTTGACGTTAAGGTTGTAAGACGATAAAACGTCTTTGGTTGGGGAGAGAGCATGAAAGGCAAAACGGTATATTTTTGTTCAGAATGCGGTAATGAGTCCGCAAAATGGCAGGGCCAGTGTCCTGCATGCCACGCATGGAATACTCTCGTAGAAGAACCTGAAAACTCAAAGAAAAACACCGCTGTCAAACGCAGCGGTAATAGCGCTGCGCCTGTGACCGTATCACAGGTTTCTTCCGAATCGGAGGAGCGAATACTAACCGGAATCCATGAATTCGACCGCGTTTTGGGCGGTGGAATTGTAGTGGGTTCCTTAGTTTTGGTAGGAGGAGATCCCGGAATAGGCAAATCCACACTGCTTTTGCAGGTTTGCCGTGAACTTTCGACATCCCACAGACTGCTTTATGTTTCGGGTGAGGAATCGCTGCGCCAGATAAAAATGCGTGCGGACAGACTTGGAACCTTTGGGGATAATCTGATGCTTCTTTCCGAAACAGACCTGTCTGAAATTGAAGGAACAGTGGCTTCGGTAAAACCGGAAATCCTTGTTATTGACTCAATCCAGACAATGTTCCGTGAGGAAATATCGGCAGCTCCGGGCAGCGTAAGTCAGGTCCGGGAGAGCACAAATGCACTTATGCATATTGCAAAAGAGCAGGGAATAACGGTATTTATCATAGGTCATGTGACAAAAGAAGGGCAGGTGGCCGGACCGCGTGTGCTTGAGCATATGGTTGATACGGTACTGTATTTTGAAGGCGAACAGTCTGCAAATTACAGAATTTTGAGGTCGGTAAAAAACCGTTTCGGGTCAACTGATGAAATTGGCGTATTTGAGATGAAATCAAGCGGCCTTACGGAAGTTGCAAATCCTTCGGAATACATGCTTCAGGGCCGTCCGGAGGGAGAGCCCGGTTCGGTTGTTGCAGCTGTTATTGAAGGCACAAGGGCACTTCTTGTGGAGGTTCAGGCGCTTGTATGCAGGACAACATTCCAGATACCAAGAAGAACGGCAGCGGGTACTGATTACAACCGCATGAACCTTCTGATGGCAGTAATCGAAAAGAGGCTCGGAACGGAGCTTTCCTGGTGTGATGCCTATCTTAATGTTGCGGGCGGAATGCGTGTAAATGAGCCCGCTCTTGACCTTGGAATTGTTCTTGCCATTCTTTCAAGCTTTAAGAACAGGGCTTTGGACAGTAAAACAGTCTGCTTTGGCGAAATAGGCCTTACAGGTGAAATCCGCGGTGTGAATTATGCGGAGCAGCGAATCAGGGAAGCCGCAAAGCTTGGCTATGAAACCTGCATTCTTCCTGCAATCCAGTGCAAAGAATTAAAGGGGAAATACCCCGGAATAAAGTTAATAGGAGTCAGCAGTGTTAAAGAACTTAACACGGTATTGGCACAATCATGAAAAAAGAATTGACTAAAACACATAAACAGATCAGAATCCTTAAGTTTATCGGAGCGGGGCTTGCCGTAATTCTTCTGGCAATGCTTCTTGGCCTTTTTGCGCTTCTGATTAAGGTTAAGGGTAACATAAGCTATGTTTACAACTATATGGTCGGCACAAGGGGAAGTCTTCCCGTGGTTTCCGGAAACTCACAGGGTTCGGGAGAAACCGCTGAAGAGCCTTATTGTACTTCAAATACCGATCCGTCCCTTTATTTCTCCGGGACGGCACTTGAGGTAAACGGAGTTGTAACAGACAGTTACAGCCGTGCTGTTCCCATTGAATTTACAGAGGAATTCCTTAATAATTTTACTACCCATGAGGGCATAATCACCTTCAGGGGAAATTACGGCAGATCGCTTTCTTCTTATGGCACAGCCGCCATTTCAGAGGATAAATTTGATGATGCCACCTGGAATTTCAAAACCGGCAAATTCCTTAAATGCGACGGCGTAAATTACTGGTCCGGAAACGGCTGGACCGGTCAGCCGCTGGCAGTTAAATGGGATGCTAAAACAAGAAATCTCATGGACCTTTATCCTTCGGCAAAATCAAAAACCAATCTTGTCGAAGTGATTTATCCCGGCATGGACGGAAAAATCCACTTCCTTGACATGGAAACAGGCAAGGAAACACGTGATGCAATCAACGTAGGAATGACCTTCAAGGGTACCTGCTCACTCCATCCTGATTATCCGCTTCTTATCTGCGGTTCGGGCGATTCCGCAACCGGTCTTTTCGGAGAACAGGTCAGTGCACGTATTTTCATTTACAGCCTGATTGACGGCCAGAAGCTTTATGAAATCGGCGCAAATGATTCCTTTGCACCGCGTATCTGGCACGCATATGACAGTTCACCCGTGTTCTGCACAGCTGCAGACACCGTAATCTGCCCGGGTGAAAACGGACTGATTTATACGGTTCACCTCAATACCGAGTACAATCCGGAAACCGGCGAATTAAGAGTTGACCCGGATGAAATAGTTAAATACGCATATTATTCAAAAACCGCTGATGAAAGATTTGAGGACGGCGAATACGGAAACGGTTCCGGTTCCGAATCAAGTGCTGTTGTTTATGACCATTATCTTTTCTTTGGCGATAACGGCGGCATTTTCCAGTGCCTTGACCTGAATACCATGCAGCCTGTCTGGGTTCAGGACCTTTATGAGGACATCAACTCCAGCCCTGTTTTTGAAACAACAGAGGACGGACAGAAATTTATCTATGTTGCAACCACCCTTAAATTCCATTACGATGAGCACCATCTTGGTGAAGCCTGCATCTACAAGCTTAATGCCATGAACGGTGAAATAGTCTGGAAGAAACCTTATGAGGTTCATACGGTGCTTGGTCTTGCCGGCGGATTCCTTTCATCGGGAGCAAGCGGAAAGGGTGAGATTTCCGATTACCTGTTCTATTCGGTATCAAAGGTTCCGGATGTTGATACGGCATATATTGTTGCAATCAGCAAGAAGACCGGTGAAGAGTACTGGCGTCTTGAACTGAATTGTGATGCATGGAGTTCGGGCTGCCTTGTTTACGGGACTGACGGAAAAGCAAGACTTGTTCAGTGCTGCGGAAACGGAAAAATCCTTCTTCTTGAGGCTGCTACCGGCAAAACACTCGATACAATAAGCTTTGGCTCGAATATTGAAGCAACACCCGTTGTATTTGGCAACAGGCTTGTTGTCGGGCTTCGAAGCGAGAATATCATTGGTGTGGAAATTAAATAAAAGCTAAATCAGAATAGATAGAAGAGTGTGAAAATATGATAACTACTAAACGAAAATGGATTATAGTTGCCGTGTTTGCTGTGGTTTGTCTGTTGTGCACAACCCTCGGGCTTTTCAAGCCGAAGCAGGAATCAAGCTTTGTTTTTGAGGATGTTCAGCAGCTTAAGGGCAGAAAAATCAGCGGTGTAACCACAAAAACACCGAATGATTCGGCAAAAATCTTTCTTGACGGCTATTTTGGCGTTAACTTTGGCAGATACATTCCGTACAAGGATATCAATACGGCCCTTAAGGCCCTTGAAAACAGAAATGTATCATCGGTATGGGTTACTGATGTCAGTGCAAAATATCTGACCCGTACAGGCCCCTACAGAGCCCTTTCACCGGCCGAAACGCCCGGCATGGGATCTGAACGCTTTGAATTTGCTTTTGCCTTCAGAAAGCAGGATACGGCCTTCAGGGACAAAGCTGACGAAATGCTTGCGGGATTCCGTGAAAACGGTGTTATTGACAGACTATATGCTGACTTTGTGGAAGGTAAGGAACAGAGCGCAAGATGCACCATTAAGGGAACAGACGGAAGCATCACCGTAGGAATAACAGGTACCGTTCCGCCGCTTGAAATGGTTGATGAAAAAGGCAATGTTTCGGGTATGGCTGTTGAACTTGCGAAATACCTCGGAGCATATATCAACAGGAAGGTTAAGTTTGTTGTTCTTGATAACGAAACAGCATTTGCAAGGCTTATGGCAGGCAAGGTTGATGTTCTTGCATGCTACGGCACAAGTGAAAACCATTCCACGGAATTCCCCGAATATATCATGTCGGACGGCTACTGCAGCGTCAGTGAATATTGTCTTCTTGTAAATAAATAAACGGCAGGTCAAAAATATGTCAAACTTAATTAATGCAATCAAAAGCAATCTGATTTCGGGAGGCGCATACAGCCTCATCATAAAGGCACTCATTGTTACTGTGCTTATTACTGTTTTTGCATGGATACTGGCAGCTGCTCTGGGCGCTGTTTTCAGTTATTTTATGTGCTATGAATTTTCTGTTGTTTCAGGAATTGCAAGGGCTTTCAGCTTCCTCTTCAGAAGCACGCCCGTACTTCTTCTTATGCTTTTCCTTGATTTCGGAATTTTCGGCGCAGTTAATATTTCAACAATATTTCTTGCCATTGTGGCAATAGGTCTGTACGGGGCCGGCCACTTCTCCGAAATTATTATGAAATCCATCAGCGAGCATGAGGATTTCAAAAACAGGGAAATCCGCAAGAGACTCAGAAGCGCATTCTTTACGGCAGCACTTCCTGAGGGCACAAAGCGCTCACTTTTCCAGGTTAAGCGCCTTGTTATCCAGCTTATGCAGTGGACAACGGTTGCAGGCTACATCAGCGTAAATGAACTCACAAATGTTATGCAGCAGATCGGAAACCGTACCATGTATCCGCTGTTTTCAATCGCATTCAGTATAATTATTTATCTGATTGCAACAATTATCATCGAACTTGTTTTTTCAATTATTGAAAAAAAGTTAAATAAATAATAAATAGATTAAGTGTTTTACTTATCTTATGGGAGGAATTATGGAAAGAAAGAACATTCAGTACCACATTCAGTGCGCAGAGGGCGAAGTTGGCCGCTACGTAATTATCCCCGGAGATCCGGGCCGTTGCGAGAAAATCGCAAAATATTTTGACAACCCCGTAAAGGTTGCATATAACCGTGAATACTGCACTTATACAGGCACACTTCTCGGTGAGAAAGTAACAGTATGTTCAACCGGTATCGGCGGTCCTTCAGCATCCATCGCAGTTGAAGAACTTACCGCACTTGGTGCAGATACCTTCGTACGCGTAGGAACCTGCGGCGGCATCAACATGAAGGTTAAATCCGGCGATGTTGTAATCGCAAGCGGTGCAATCCGTCACGAGGGCACAAGCCGTGAATATGCACCTATCGAATTCCCGGCAGTTGCAGATTACGATGTACTTACAGCCATTGTTGAAGCATCAAAGGACCTTGGTCTTAACTGGCATGCAGGCGTTGTTCAGTGTAAGGATTCCTTCTACGGACAGCACAGCCCTTCACGTATGCCCGTATCTTATGAACTTCTTAACAAATGGGAAGCCTGGAAACGTCTTGGCGTCCTTGCAAGCGAGATGGAATCTGCAGCAGTATTTACAGTAGCAGCAGCACTCGGTGTTCGCGCCGGTTCATGCTTCCATGTTGTATGGAACCAGGAGCGCAAGGCAGCAGGTTATCAGGAGCCCGATGCACTTGATACCGAAAATGCTATCCGTGTAGGCGTTGAGGCTGTTAAGAAGCTGATTATTGCCGATCGTGAGAAAGCAAATAAATAATATTTATAACATTTATGTATTTTTATTAAATAATTCTTGTATTTTTATAAATTCGTGCTATAATGCGTACAGAAAATAAAAGTTTTTCTTATTTTATGATGGTTTGAAAGGAAAGAATTACTATGAAAAAGGTTATTTCTGTATTACTTGCAGCTGTTATGATTCTTAGTCTTACAGCATGCGGCAAAAAGCGCGAAGGCGTAAAAATCACATCTGCTTCGGATTTGTCAGAGGCAGCAAAGGGCGACGTTCTTCTTGTAGGTGTTCAGCTTGGTACAACCGGTGATATCTATTGCTCAGATGATTTCGGTGACAAGCACGTTGAACGTTTCTCAAAGGGTTATGAAGCAGTTCAGGCTCTTCTTCAGGGCAAGATTGATGCAGTTGTTATTGATGACCAGCCTGCTCAGGCATTCGTAAAGCAGAACAAAGGTCTGAAGATTCTTGATACTGAATATATTCAGGAAGATTATGCAATTGCAGTTAATAAAAATAACACAGCACTTACAGCTGCCATTAATGATGCTCTTAAGACAATCAAGGCTGACGGAACCTTCCAGAAGATTGTTGATTACTATATCGGTCATGAAGACGGTGCAAAGCCTTATGAGAAAAAAGATGTTGACCGTTCAAAGGGTAAACTTGTAATGGCTACAAATGCAGCATTTGAGCCTTATGAATACCGTGATGCAGCAGGTAACATCATTGGTCTTGATGTTGATATGATGCAGGCAGTATGTGATATCCTTGGATATTCACTTTCCGTTGAGGATATGGAATTTGATTCTATCATTGCTGCTGTTGTAAGCGGCCAGGCAGATGTTGGTGTTGCAGGCATGACTGTAACTGAAGACAGACTTAAATCAATTGACTTCACAGACAGCTATTACACCGGACGTCAGGTAATTATCGTTAACGAATAACTACGTCAGTTTACGCCCTGTCCTTTTTGGGCAGGGCGTTTTTTTTAGGGAGAAACGCATGACTTTTTTTGAGAAAATCGGCAATTTTTTTGTTACAAAAGGTAAAGCCATCGGAGACAGCTTTTATCTGAACTTTATCAAGGATAACCGCTGGCACTTTCTGACCGATGGTCTTGGTGTTACGCTCAAAATTACGTTTTTTGCATTGCTGATCGGTATTGTACTCGGATTCCTTCTGGCAATTATTCGTTCAACACATGAACGTACCGGAAAACTTAAGTTTCTGAACAGAATATCGGTCATTTACATAACGGTAATCCGCGGAACGCCTGTTGTTCTGCAGCTTTTGATTGCATATTTTGTTATTTTTGCATCTGTGAATATACAGAAAATCATTGTTGCCATTATGGCCTTTGGTCTGAACTCAGCCGCATACGTTGCTGAGATTGTCCGTTCCGGAATTATGGCTGTTGACGAAGGTCAGTTTGAAGCCGGCCGCAGCCTTGGCTTTAATTATGCAAAAACCATGCGTTATATCATTCTTCCTCAGGCACTTAAAAATATACTTCCGGCACTTGGAAATGAGTTCATCGTTCTGATTAAGGAAACTTCGGTTTCGGGTTACATTGCAATTGAGGACCTTACAAAGGGCGGAGATATCATCAGAAGCCGTACATATTCACCGTTTATGCCGCTTATTGCAGTTGCATTGATTTATCTTTTAATGGTCGTCATCTTCCAAAAGGGTGTAGACCTTCTTGAAAGGAGGCTGCGAAACAGTGACCACTAAATCAGACGGCAAAGTACTCATAAGAGTTGAAAATCTTGTAAAAAAATATGATAAAATCACAGCTATCAACAATGTAAGCGAGGTTATTCATGAGGGTGAGGTTGTTGTAATTGTAGGGCCTTCCGGTTCCGGAAAATCAACCTTCCTGCGCTCCCTTAACCTGCTTGAAGTGCCCACCTCCGGCCACATTTATTTTGAGGATGTTGATATCACCTCCAAGGATACCGACATCAACCTTCATCGCCAGAAGATGGGCATGGTTTTCCAGCATTTCAACCTGTTTCCGCATATGACAATCCTGAAGAATATGACCATCGGGCCCATGAAGCTTCAGGGAAAATCGAAGGAAGAGGCAGAAACAAAAGCTTTGCAGCTCTTAAAGCGTGTTGGCCTTGAAGACCGTGCAAATGCTTATCCTTCACAGCTGTCAGGCGGACAGAAGCAGCGTATCGCTATTGTCCGTGCACTTGCCATGGAGCCTGATGTTATGCTTTTTGATGAACCCACATCAGCTCTTGACCCCGAAATGGTAGGTGAGGTTCTGGACATCATGAAAGAGCTTGGCCGCTCCGGCATGACCATGGTTGTTGTAACCCATGAAATGGGGTTTGCCCGTGAAGTTGCGGACCGTGTTCTTTTCTTCGATGAAGGTGAAATCCGCGAACAGAACACCCCCGCAGAATTCTTTAATCATCCGCAGAACAAGCGCCTGCAGGACTTCTTATCAAAGGTTCTGTAAGTTGCTGCCCCGGTGACGATAATAAAAAAGGACTTCAACCGTTGCTGGCTGAAGTCCTTTGATTTTACTGGTTATTCATTTATCATGCGTTCAAGAAGTGCTGATTCGGACGGAAGATAGAGATTTGCGATTGCGAAGCCCTTGATGCCGAATACGATTTCAGCAAAGCGTGAACATACATCAACATAAGTTTTCTTTGTATATTTAACGCCTATAACACGTGCTACGGTGTCGAACACAGCCGGAGGAATGCACAGTCCCCAGACAGAAGATGAGTCCTCCGTGAAACGGAGCTTTTCAAGACATGCAGGCGATATAACATATTTATTGCCGTTTGTAATGTTGACACAGACAACATCGATAATTCCGTTTGCCTGCTGAACTGTTTCCAGACGAAGATCATCCGGATGGTCAAGATTTTCATTGCCGGGAAGAGCAAAAAACTTGGAATCAAAAGTGGATTCATCTGAAAAATCAACATCTTCCATATGGAAATCAGCACCGTCATCTGATTTAAGGAATGTAATCAGTTTATCAATGCTTTCCTGATCCATAATGGCACTGCTGACTTTTTTCTCATTTAAGAACTCCAGCAAAGTGTCTATTTCAGCCTGTGAAAGAAGAACTTTACTTTTTTCCATACTCAAAACCTCCTGATTTTGTCTTGGGCTTTATTCCTAAAGCCGACAGAACCCTATACTTTTCTTGCATTTCAGTATAGCATAATGACATATTGCAGTCAAACAAATATTTGAAAAAAGTGAAGAAATAAACGATAATTCACAAAATGCGAAAACAAGTACTTTTTTATTCAAGAAATATGGTTGACATAAGGCTGACCAAATGCCTCGCCCGCTTTTGGCACAAAATGCAAAAAAGCTGAAAACCACAAGGCTTTCAGCTTTTATATTCGCAGGGGATGAGAGAATCGAACTCCCGCTAAGAGTTTTGGAGACTCCTGTCATGCCATTTGACCAATCCCCTAATCAAGTGCGCTTGATTATATTATAATAAATTGTTTCAATTGTCAACCCAAATCTGAAAAAAGTTTTAAGGATAAATTGAAAATCAGAGCCAAACCTGAACCATCAGCTTTCGCGTAAAAAACGAATCAAAGCAGGTGGTTGTAATCTTTGTCAATCTGAATTACAGCATTATAGGTGGGATTCAGGGTGTAAATTTTCTGGCAGAGAAGGTCATTCAGGTCTTCATCGTTCAACGGATATTTGTAAGGAACAACAACATCAAAGATGATGTTTGTGTGCGTAGGGCCGTCAACCATGCGAAAATCGTGGAAAGAAACTTTGCCTTCAAGTTCGGCAATTATGGAAGCAACCTGAGCTTTGACGGTATTTATGCGCTCATCGTTGATAACAATCGGGTCCATGTGGATAGTTGCTGCAGCGCCTGTTTTCATCACAAGTTCCTGCTCAACGTGGTCAATAAGGTCATGCATTTCAACAATGTTGCAATCTGCGGGAACCTCTGCGTGCAGTGAAATAATGCTTCGACCGGGTCCGTAGTTGTGAACGATGAGGTCATGCATGCCTGCAATCTGGTTGTGAGAAAGAACGATTTCTTCAATTTCTTTGATGAACTCCGGAGCCGGCGGCTCACCAAGCAGGGGAGCTACGGTTTCCTTAAGAGCGGAAAAACCGGTGAACAGAATGAGTCCGGCCACAATAATACCGCAGTAGCCGTCAATTGCAAAGTGAAAATGGGCTCCGATGAAGGTTGCAATAAGAACAGCTGTGGTGGAAATCATATCGCTCATGCTGTCCTTGGCTGTTGCTTTCAAAACAACCGAATCGATTTTTTTGGAGTAAATCGAGTTGTAAATCATCATGTAGAATTTCACAAGAATAGCTATAATCAGCATAATTGCCGTGAGCGTTGAAAACTGGACTTCCTCCGGATGAAGAATCTTCTGGAATGAGCTTTTGCCAAGCTCGAAGCCCATGAGCAGAATTGCAATCGATACAATCAAGCCGGTTATATATTCGAAACGCCCATGTCCGAAAGGATGCTCAGGGTCAGGCTTTTTCCCTGCAAGGCGGATGCCCACAAGGGATATGAGGCTTGAGCCGGCATCGGAGAGGTTGTTGAAAGCGTCTGCGGTAACGGCAATGGCGCCCGAAACAGTTCCTGCAATGAGCTTTATGGCGAAAAGAATGATGTTCAGAACAATCCCCAGCCCGCCACAGAGTGTGCCGTAGGCTGTTCTGACTTTTTCATTCTTATAATCGGTTCTGTTTTTTACAAAAAAATGAGAAAGTAATGCTATCATTTGTTTTACCTGCCATATTAAAAAAATAACGAAACCGTTCTGCATAAAAAATCGATATTTGCAAAACGCGGATGTTCAGAAATGTAGTAAAATGCCTGTACAACGCGGTTTTTGCCACTTCCGCAGGAATAAACAGACATTATTATTATTATAGCTTAAATATTTCCTGTTGCAATAATTTATTTCAGCGGTTATACTGTTACTACTGTGCAAAGGATGATATTATGGCAGAATATAAGATTTTATGTAAAGAAGGACGCGCGAAGCGTGCCGAATTCACAACGGTTCACGGAACGGTGCAGACGCCTGTTTTCATGAATGTCGGAACGGCAGCGGCAATTAAGGGCGCGGTTTCCACGGAGGATCTTCGCGGAATAGGTACACAGGTTGAGCTTTCGAATACCTATCATCTTCATGTACGTCCGGGTGACGGCATTGTCAAGAAGATGGGCGGACTTCATAAGTTCATGAACTGGGACAAGCCTATTCTTACTGATTCGGGTGGATTCCAGGTGTTCTCGCTTGCGGGTCTTCGAAAAATTAAAGAGGAAGGCGTGACCTTCCATTCACATGTTGATGGCCGCATTATTTTTATGGGTCCTGAAGAAAGCATGCAGATTCAGTCAAATCTTGCATCTACAATTGCAATGGCATTCGATGAATGCCCGCCAAGCCTTGCTGAGCGCAAGTACATCGAAAACTCGGTAGCTCGCACAACACGCTGGCTGGAGCGCTGCAAGAGGGAAATGGACAGGCTGAATTCCCTGCCCGACACCATCAACAAAAACCAGCTTCTTTTCGGAATTAATCAGGGCGGTACTCTGAGTGATATCCGAATTGAGCATGCAAAGCGTATCAGCGATATGAACCTTGACGGATATGCAGTCGGCGGCCTTGCCGTTGGCGAGTCACATGAGGAGATGTATCGTGTGCTTGAAGATGTTGTACCGTATCTTCCGGACAACAAACCCACGTATCTTATGGGCGTCGGAACGCCGGCGAACATCCTTGAAGGTGTCGAGCGCGGTGTTGACTTCTTCGATTGCGTCTATCCCACCAGAAACGGGCGCCACGGCCACGCATACACCAATCACGGCAAGATTAATCTGTTGAATGCGAAATATGAGACGGATGACCGCCCCATTGAGGAAGGCTGCAACTGTCCCGCATGCAGGAATTATTCAAGAGCTTACATCAGGCATCTGCTGAAGGCCGGTGAAATGCTGGGCATGAGGCTTATGGTGCTTCATAACCTTTATTTCTATAACACCATGATGACTGAAATCCGCGATGCTCTCGACCACGGTGAGTTTGCCGCTTACAAGAAGAAAAAGCTTGACGGCATGGCAGCGGGAGAAGAATAACGATTTTTGTCGGTATTTGCAAAAAAGAACCAATGAGCTAAAGAACTCAGAAAATCAAAAAGAACCTAATGAGCTAAAGAGCTCAAAAAATAAAAATAAGATTAACCTATTGGGTTAAAATAGGAGGAGAATTATGCGCACATTATTAACCGGAACAGCAGGAACTACAGGCGGACTCTGGTTCACCATTATCTGGCTTGTAGTAATTTTAGGAGTTTTCTACTTCTTCATTATCCGTCCCCAGAGAAAGCAGCAGAAGCAGCTTGATGCTCTTGTAGCTTCCCTTGAGGTTGGCGATTCCGTTCTTACAACAAGCGGTTTCTACGGCGTTATTATTGATGTTATGGAAGACATCATCATCGTTGAATTCGGTAACAACAAGAACTGCCGTATCCCTATGAAGAAATCAGCAGTTGTTGAAGTTGAAAAAGCTAACAAAGAAGCTTAAACTGACACCTACCCTAATGATGCTGTAAAATAACTTAAAGAAGGCACTATTTGTTTCGCGTCATAATGTATTTTTTGACTGACAACGTCAGCAAAAAACACA
>JAZQNE010000147.1:0-23378 GCA_045627185.1 Lachnospiraceae bacterium | reverse complement strand
GCCGGTTCTTACACCGTCAAGGTCATAGGTGTAGGTAACAGTTGTACTGCCGTCAGCGGAAACATACTTTGTAAGCGTTCTGCCGTCCCATGTAAGGGTGTTTCCAAGGTAATTAACGGGATTGCCTATGGCATCATAGGTAACGGATTTGCCGTTGTAGGAAACAAGCGAATCACCATTGATTCCGTTAGTTGAAACATTACCTGTACCTGTTCCGTAGGTATAGGGAACGGATTTTACGGGTGTCAGGCCGTTCGGTCTGATGGTGGTTACAGATGCTCCGTTTACAGTCTTTGTGTAGGATATTGAAGCAGCTGTTGTATAAGCATACTCGTATTTGTAGCCGGTATTTCCCGTTGTTTCTGTCTCAAGGAGTGTGGTTGTGTAACTGGAACCGTTTTCACGTCCTGAAGCCTTATAGGTGTACTCGGTTGATACATTCTGTCCCGCGCCGCTGTTTGTTGCACTTACAACTCTTCCAAGGCCGTCATAAGCGTAGGTGAAGCTTGCAAGGTTACTGCTTCCGTTGCCCTTGTCAACGGAAACTGTATAGCCCGTAAGCTGATTATCGCTGTTGTAAACAGCTTCATGCCTGTATGTTCTGCCGCCCGTTACAAGTGTCTTAAAGGCTTTATTGTTTGCATTGTCATAATCAGACCATACAGAAAGAGACCCGGAAGAAAAAACAGCTGTCTTTACCGTCTTTACGGAACGCCCCGTTGAATCATATGAATAATTATAGGTGATTTTATTCACCTTGTCACTATATTTTACAAGGGAACCGGTGTTGTCGTAAAGATATTCCTCTGCGGGTGAGCCGTTGACGGATGTGGCAATAACACGGCCAAGCTCATCATATGTATATTCCTTGTACCAGCCGTTGGAATACTCTGTTTTTGTAAGAAGACCTGACACCGTATCATAAGTGCTGATACTGAGCACGTTGCTTTGTGCCGTAGCATTACCTGTCAGAATACGCGTTACACGTCCCAGGGAATCATACTCATATCTGTAACCGGTCCCGGGATTTGTAATTCTTTCAAGTCTTCCAAAGTTATCATAAATGTAATTGACGTTTGCTGTCTTACCGGATGCAAGTAATCCGTTCTTTATGATATGCGATTGCTCGTCACGATTAGTGTAATACACTAATGATGTGCTTTTCTGCCCTTTGTCAAGTTTTTTTCGTGTTTATTGAAATTTTATTGAAATTTCTCATGCGCAATATTTTTCTTGTTTTCACAGCAGAAAACAAAAGAGACGGAAAATGAAAAAGCGCCGGTTGGTCGGGCCGGCACTTTTTCCAATATTGGGAGTAATTAATGGATTTATAGCAGTTTAAAATCAGTCTGTAGGCTGCTTTGCTTTTTCAAAAAGATCCGTGATTTCCTTTGAAGGTTTCTTGTCAAGCAGTGAAACAACAACAGCAACAATCAGTCCGGCAAGAAATCCGGGAATAATTTCGTAAATTGCGGTATTGAAAATACAAAGTTTCTCAAAGTTTGCAGTAAACAGAATCAGCCATGCAACATCAACCGTAAAGCCCGCAGCAAGGCCCGCAAATGCACCTTTGTATGTGAGGCGTTTCCAATAAAGCGCCAGAACAATAACAGGTCCGAAGGATGCACCAAATGCGCCCCAGGCATTTTCAACAAGAGCCATAATGCTGGACATTGAAGGCATCATCGCAATAACAAGTGCAACCAGCGAAATGAAAGCAACCATGATTCGTCCAACCCAGAGCATCTGCTTGTCAGATGCTTTTTTGTTGACTACAGGTTTATAGAAATCAGATGAGAACGCCGATGCGGATGCAAGCAGCTGCGAATCTGCAGTGCTCATGGATGCTGCAAGGATTGCTGCAAGCAGGAGGCCTGCAATAAACACAAGCACAGCACCACGATTCTCAACAAGGAGTTTTCGAACCATCACAATGAATACCATCTCTCTGTCACCTTCGCTGACAGCTTTACCAAGGAATTCATGTGCAACAAGTGCAACAACGGAAGCCATAACAAGAATCATTGTGGTCCAGAAAATGCCGACGATGCGGGACTTTTTCATTTCCTTTTCCGATTTGATTGACATATATCTTACAAGAATGTGAGGCATTCCCATATAGCCAAGGCCCCAGCCAAGACCGCTCAGGATGTCTGCAAAGCTTGAATAATCAAACTTTCCGGTAGCCAGCGGGTTGTAATAATTTTCTGCTGTGACAACCTCCGCAACGGGCGCAAAATCTGCCTTTCCCATAGCAACAAGCGCAATAATCGGAACAGCCATAAGCGCAACAAGCATCAGCATTCCCTGAATAAAATCAGTCCAGCATACGGCGTTGAAGCCGCCAAGGAAGGTATACATAAGAATGATAACCGTTGCACCAATCATTGCATATTTCTGATCAAGACCAAATACTGTGTTGAAAAGTTTTCCACACGCTACAATGCTTGAAGCCGCATAAACACAGTAAGCAACCAGGAAAATGATTGCACTTGTAATCTGAAGTCCCTTCTTTTCCGTAAGAAATCTATTCGTAAGGAACTGGGGAATTGTAATCGAATCCTTTGCCACAATTGAATAACGTCTGAGCTTCGGTGCAATGAGTAGCCATGCAAGAATTGTACCTATAAGAAGTCCGACTGAAATCCATACTTTACGCATTCCGAAGAAATAGATTGAACCCGGAAGGCCCATAAGAACCCATGCACTCATATCAGATGCGCCTGCAGACAATGCTGCAACCAGGCCGTTCATCTGTCTTCCGCCAAGGAAATACTCTTTATCTCCGGCTTTTCCTTTGCCTCTAATGAAGAACACAAATCCTACAACAAGAACTGCAAGAAGATAAATAACAAACGCGGCAATTTCTAAATAATCGTTCATATACAAGCCCCTTTCATAAGTGTTGCTTATGTTTGTTTATTCAAGAAAAACTTGTTTGTCAGTATACAACGATGGCAAACAAATTGCAATACCTTAATTTTCTGAAATATAAAAAATAAATTTTTCTTGCATAATAATTTAAATGCGTTATACTGTTATCAGTTTTTCTAATGTTGAAATATGCTTTTGTTTTCATATTCCTTTATAAATTCCAAATCAGACCGGAGGTAATTATGAACCTGAACAAATATGCAGTATTCGTAAAAACACTTGAATTAGGCTCGGTCACGGCCGCTGCCGGAAGCCTTGGCATATCCCAGTCGGCAGCAACCCAGCTCATTGCCGCTCTTGAAAAGGATTATGACTGCAAGCTTCTTCGCAGAAACAAAGCAGGAGTTTCGCTCACCAAAGAAGGCCGCTATCTTCTTCCCTATGTGAGGGCGGTTGTTGATGCAAACAAGAAGCTGGACTCAGCTGTATCAAGACTTCATCAGGATTCCAACATCATCAGAATCGGAACCTTCAAAAGTGTTGAAGTTAACTGGCTTCCCGAAATTCTTAAGGAGTTTGGCGTCAAGTTCCCCGACATAAAGGTTGAACTTGTTGACATAGGTTACGGTGACCCTTCCGAGTTGTCGCAAAACGCAGAATCAGCCTCAGACAATGTTTCATCCGACTTTGATTTTGCTTTTGTCCCGCTTCCCACCAATCCCGAATATAAAACAATTCCCATTTACAAGGACCGCCTTCTTGCCGTTCTTCCCGCAGATTTTCAGGATGCGGTTCTCACCAACGACAAAAAGAAGGCCTGTCCCGTACAGCTTTTCGCATCCAAGCCGGTCATCTGTCTTTCTGAATCGATTGACAGAGATGCACGCTCGGTATTTGAAAATTACGGTATCAAGCCTTCTGTTAAGTGTCGTGTTGAAGATGATTATGCCCTTCTTGCAATGGTTGAAAAGGGACTTGGCATCAGCATCGTGCCCGAGCTGATTCTCAGAGGTACTCAGAACAATGTCAAAGTTCTCGAGCTTGACCCACCGGCTTACCGCACAATCGGAATTGCATTTCCTTCCTACGATACAGCATCACCGGCAGCCATTGAATTTGCTGATTTTGTCTGCAGTTACCTTAAAGCAGGCACATCTGCCGTGCTTTAATCCGGGGTTAACAGACCTTATTTTTCGTCATTCCTGCGTTTCTTCACCGTTTTCGAGTTCTTCGCGGATTCGACGCATTACACCGTTGACTTCTATGTCCACATCCATGGGAATGACTATGTATTTTCTTCCGTCTATCACGCGGATTTCAATAAGGTCAGCGCTCTCAGGCTTTACCTGAATTGCAAGGTCGCCGGCCTTCACGCTGAGTTTTCTTGTTTCAACAAGACCCTGTGCGTCAAGTTCGCCATCGCTTCCTATGCACTCAGCAACAGCTTCGCGAACGGTCTGAAGATGTTCTTCCTTAACGCCGCTGTCCTTGAAAACCCGCTCAATATCAGGGCTTTTTAAGACAACAGTTTCGCTTTCGTCTTCCACCAGTTCGGTAAGAGTATCATTGAGGTTTCTTACAAGTTCAAAAGTTTCGTACTCAGGAATCTCATTCACAACAGCAGAAACTATTTCACGGAAGGTGTCGCGCTGCTTGTCAGCGGGCACCTTTTTTGTACACCCCAGAACAGCATCAATCAGTTCGGGATGCATTTCATCCGTATCCTTCACATAATAGAGAAGATTGTGAATATCCGTGCTACGGTCATTAAAAGCAGGGAACATAAATGCATTCTCAGGGCTTTCTACAACCCAGTCGCGGGTACGGTTTGCGATTTTGTTCTCATCCTCATGATAGCTCAGGCCCGGCTTTGAAAGTTCAACCGGACAAAGTGCGCAAAGGATGTATTTGAAAACCTCATCAGACTCGTCATTTTTGATGCCATCTTCAGTCTTTACAGGGACATCGTAGGCATCATAAAAGAGGAGAATAAGATAATTTCCGGCATAATCATAGCTTTCAATTACCTTTGAGTAGAAAGCGTCAAGCATTTCCTTTGACTTGAGCTCACTGTCCCGAAGAGCCAGGAGGCTGCGCTGCATGCCGCCTTCAAGTTCCTGTTCCGTTTCGAAAGGAAGGTTCAGGATGTTCTTTCCAAGCGTCCCGGAGAGGGACTTGCGCATTATTTCAAGGTACTTGAACTGTTCCTCGTCCGCAAGGTTGAGGAACAGTTCATCAATATAAGTTTTAATTTCACGCTCAGCGCCGGTTACATAACAGCCCACAATTTTGGATGCTGATATTTTAGTTTTGGTAAAGCGCTTCTTAATTTCTGATATTTCCGATGTGTTCATAATTGCTCCGTATTACACAGTTTAGTCTTTCTTTGTTTCGGAATTGATTTCGGTTTCGATGTCATCGTCAAGGTCAACACGGAAATCATCAAGATCTTCTATCGGAAGATCATCAGCAGGTGCATCACCTTTTTCGGAGTCAGCAGACTTGCCGGTGTTGTCACCGGCCTCTTCATCCGTTTCGTCCTTCTTTTCGCCTGCAGCAAGCATATTCTTACGTTTCATAAAGATAATGGTTGAAAGAATTCCGGTTCCGGCAGAAAGCAGCGCAATCAGTATTACCAGTATCACGATGATTGATGTCTTGGTAGTTTCCGCTTTCTTTGTACCCTTTCCGTCATTATTTCCGCCCGATGGCTGAGTAGGATTTGGTGTTGTTTCAGCCTTTGTAGGCTCATGCGGTGTTTCGGTAGGCTCAGGAGTGGTTTCAGCCTGAGTAGGATTGGGATCTGTTGTAGGCACGGGTGTGTCAATAGGATCTTCAGCCTTTGTAGGTTCCGGAGTAGGTGTATTTGTTGCAGTAGGTGTACTTGTAGGTGTAGCCTCAGGCTCCGCCGTAGGAGTTGGTGTAGGCTCTTCTGTAGGAGTAGGTGTAGGGTCATCACTCTTTACAGTGATATCATAGCCTGCAACAAGGCTGTAGCCGGTAGCTTTTCCGGTACTGTCTGCTGTTGTATTGATCAAAAATACTTTTTTCGTGGATGAAGATTCAATCTTGCTCGGAAGCGAAATAAACTGAGTTCCGTCAGATGTATTGTAGCTGATTCTGTCGGAAATGAATTCCATGTTGAAACCTTCAAGATCAACAAATTCGCCTATTTTATAAGTTTTCTTGTTTGGCTCACTGTTAAAGTACATTGTGTCAAATACGGCGAGTCCGTTATTATGATAGCAATAATACAAAACAGGAACTACGGAAGTATGGTTGTAATTATAAATGGTTGACCCGTCGGTTTTTGTTCCTACAGGTTCCTGAACAAGACAGGCCATGAAGCGATAATCCCAGAATTCCATGTAGAAAGGATCGCTCGGATTATTGCAGGTCCAGTCAAACCAGATTGTCTGTGAACCGGGATCTGTGTTGAAATCTTCAAGTCCGCTTCCATCACCTGTGAAGATATCGTCTGTATTTTTTACATAGAACCATCTGTAAATTACGCCGTCTGCAGTAGATTCCCAAATGTGTTCTCCGGCAGAAAGTGTTTCCTGCTTCAGCGGGTCAGTGCTCATGTTTTCATGATAATCAATAACCAGCTTCGCAGGAATAAAGTCAGCAGGGTTGTCAACCCATTTCTGATTGGGATTTGCTTCAACCCAGGGTTCGGTTCTCAATATACATGCGCAGTAATCGGTACCGTTCTTGTTTGAAGCCACGCAATACAGTTTGAAACGGTCAATTGCAACTACCATTTTTTCAATAACAAACTGCTTCTTACCGGCAACAGGTCCTGATGAATTGCCGCAACCCAGGCTTCGGAACCATTCACAGCCTTCTTTTGTATTCAGGTCATGTATAACGCCCTTGTCATCTTCTACATACCAGTAAAGTTCCGATGCAGATGCATTGTCAACGGAAACGTTATAAACAGCTTTGCTGTTTGTCACCCAGACAAAGTTCTGAAGTTTTCCGGTAAATCTGGGTTCGGGAATAGTTGTAGGCGTAGGTGTAGGCGTTGCAACAGTAATATTGTAGCCCGCAATAAGACCATATCCCTGTTTTGACCCTTTTTCAGGCTCGGGACAAATGACGAATATCTTGGAGGTTGACTTTGAGTCAACTCTTGAAGGAAGTGTCTTAAATTCGCTTGCATCCGATGATTTATGCGAGGTTGCATCCTTGTGCATATTCATTTCAAAGCCTGCAAGATCAACCTTTTCACCTACCACATATTTTGTCTTGGTCGGTTCGGTAGCAAATTCCATGCTTGAATACACATCAAGAACCGTACCTGCATCTTTGTAATATAATACGGGTACGATTGACGAGCAGCTTGTATTATGCAGGGTTTTACCGTCAACAACTCTTATTTCCTCAACTCTGCAGGCCATGAAGCGAATATCCCATCCGGTCATGCTCAGAGCGTCTGTCGGGTCACTTCCGTCCCAGTCAAAACGAAGTGTCTGCCAGCCATTTCCCTGGTTAAAAGAAGCGAGTGGCGATATGACACCTGTATCGATATCATCAGCATTTTCAGCATATCCCCAGGTGTATGTAACGTTTTCATCGGTTTCCGACCAGATTGAAGCTCCGGCAGAAATAGTTTCCTTCTTGCCGGCAGCATTTTTTGCACAATTGATAATTATTTCCGAAGGAATAAAGCTTGCGGGGTCATTTACCCATTTTTCATTCGGTCCGCAAATTCCGGGGCCGTCTTCCACAAGCAATGTACAGCAGCAGTAAGCCGTACCTGCGGCTGTTGATGCCACGCAGTACAGTTTGAAGCCGTTAAGTGCCATGGGAATGCTGTCAATTACAAAACGTTTTTCTCCCGGAACAGGGCCACAGGCCTCTCCGCATCCAATATTCGAAAGCCACTCAACACCTTCAGGTGTGTTCATGTCAACAATCATTTCTGATGAGTCTTCAATGTACCAGTGCAAATCGGATGCTGATGCATTATCAACCTTGACGTTGTAAACAGCTGTATTCCCTTTGTTCCATACAAAGTTCTGAAGTTTTCCGGTGAACTTTGGTGCTTCGGCTGCCTTAGCCTTAAGCGGCGAAAGCATTCCTGCAAGCATCAGAACAACAAGCATCAGTGCAATCGTTCTTTTTTTCATTTCTTTTTCTCCCTAAACATATTATACAAACGGGTTTATCCGCGTTATTTCATTCTGCGTTTCAAAACTCACAATACCCCGCATACGCTTCATTCTGCATTACCGTACAAATAAACACGCTGTTCGTCGGTAAGTGTATCAATTTTCTTTCCAAGGAATTCAAGTTTTCGCATTGCCACATCTTTGTCAACTTCCTTAGGAACCGCAATCAGTTTTGTTGTAAGTTCATTGCCGTGTTCAACAAGATATTTTGCGCTGAGTGCCTGGATTGCAAAGCTCATATCCATAATTTCCGCAGGGTGACCGTCACCGGCAGCAAGATTAACAAGTCTGCCCTCAGCAAGGACATAAATCCATTTTCCGTTCGGAAGTTTGTAACCCATAATGTTCTTACGCTGTTCCTGCTGTTCAACAGCCAGTTTTCTAAGGCCTGCCATGTCAACTTCAACATCAAAATGGCCTGCATTGCAGAGAATTGCGCCTTCCTTCATTACAAGGAAATCTTTTTCGGTAATAACGCCGCTGCAGCCTGTTACGGTTACAAAGAAATCGCCAACCTTGGCGGCTTCATTCATGGGCATTACGTCAAAGCCGTCCATAACGGCCTCAATAGCCTTAACCGGATCAACTTCAGTAACGATCACTCTCGCTCCAAGGCCCTTTGCACGCATTGCAACGCCCTTGCCGCACCAGCCGTAGCCTGCAACCACAACACGTTTTCCGGCAACAATCAGATTGGTTGTACGGTTAATTCCGTCCCAGACAGACTGACCCGTGCCGTAGCGGTTATCAAACAGATGCTTGCAGTCAGCATCGTTAACAAGAACCATGGGGAATCTGAGTTCTCCGGCCTTATCCATGGCCTTAAGTCTGAGGATACCGGTTGTTGTCTCTTCACATCCGCCTATAACTTCCTTAATCAGTTCAGGGAAGCGGGTGTGGAGCGCATTTACAAGGTCTCCGCCGTCATCGATGATAATATTGCAGCCATGGCTGATTACACCGTCAATATGATGCTCATATTCCTCAGGTGTCGAGCCGTACCATGCATGAACCTCAAGGCCGGCTTTTACAAGTGCAGCAGCCACATCGTCCTGTGTTGAAAGCGGATTGCTGCCTGTTACATACATTTCTGCACCGCCTGCTGCCAGAACAAGGCAGAGATATGCGGTTTTTGCTTCAAGATGAACCGAAAGCGCTATTTTCTTTCCCGCAAAGGGTTTTGTTTTTGAAAATTCGCTTTCAAGCGTGCGAAGGAGCGGACAGTTTCTGCGGACCCACTCAATTTTATGTTCGCCTGATTCGGCTAAATTAATATCACGTATTTCACTTGCCATGTACAAGTTCCTCCCAATTTTCTTTTGTGCGCGTTTACGGTGTCTTTCAAAAGATTTTACTGAATTCCGAGACGTTTTGCGATTCTGTTTACAGCGTAGTAAACATGTTCCTGATCTATTGTCTTCAATTCCTTCTTGTACATAAGGATTTTTCCGTCAACAATGACTGTCTCAACTTCCGAACCGTTTGCGGAATAAGCAATGGCAGCCACGGGATTGTTAGCGGGCGCAAAGCGCTCATTATTCATGTCAATTACGGTAAGGTCAGCCTTGCAGCCAACGGAAATCTCACCAAGAACGCCCTCAAAGCCGAGTGCCTTTGCTGCATTTACTGTTGCAAAATCAAGTACGTTCTGCGACGTTACAGCCTGTGCATCTTTTTCATTTCCCTTATAAACAAGTGCGGCAAGATTCATCTCATGGAAGAGATTAAGTGAGTTGTTGCTTGCTGCTCCGTCTGTTCCGATGCAGACATTTACCTTGTTGGCAAGCATCTTCGGGACAGGTGCAAAACCGTTTCCAAGCTTCATGTTGCTTGCGGGATTGATTGCAACACCCACACCGCGGTCAGCAAGTATTCTGATATCGCTGTCGGTAAGATATACGCAGTGAGCAGCAACCGTGCTGTTTTTAAGAAGTCCGAGACCGTCCAGATATGTAACAGGTGTGCAGCCATGCTGCTTCATGCAGTCATCAAATTCCTTACGGCTTTCCGAAAGATGAATGTTGATTCCGATTCCAAGACGTGAAGCTTCTTCATTTACATATTTGAGGAATTCCTCTCCGCATGTGTAAATTGCGTGCGGAGCAAGCATAAATGTCATTCTGGGATGATCTTTCCAGTTTGCGATTTCGCTGTTTGCTTCAGCAATTCGGCGTTCTCCGCCTTCATCAACACGGTCGGCGCCCACAAGGCCTCTGGAAATCACGGCACGTATGCCTGAAACATCAACAGCGCGTACAGTCTGTTCAGGATGCATATGCATATCCAGGAAACAGGTTGTACCGCTTTTTATCATTTCAACAGCTGAAAGCATTGTGCCCCAGTAAGCATCCTCGGCTTCCATTTTCCCTTCGAGCGGGTCAATGTGTTTGAACAGCCAGTCCTCAAAAGCAAGGTCATCCGCAGCATTCCTGAAAACCGACATATAAGTGTGTGTATGGCAGTTAATCAGGCCGGGAATCAGCAGTTTGTTTTTTCCGTCAATAGTGTCCGTCAGTGTAAAACCGGCCGGAACTTCATCAATTCCTGCTATTCTGTTCCCGTGAATGTAGATACTGTGCGTGCCCTTCAGGTTACCCGCGCAAAGAATGTCTTTAATGAGAATGCCCATTAGGTACTCCTTTCAGAATGTAAAATCTTTATTTTCTTTCGAAAAGCGCAAATCACAAACGGCTTTTCAAAACATTCATTTTATTATACACGTTTTTTCGAAAAATAACAAGAAGTGGTCTGCCCCGGGACGGTTTATTTTAGTCTTATCCGGAGTGGATTATTTCTTTTCGGCAGAAATATATTTTTTCTGCTCGGCAGCCGTGTTCCGCTCCCAGAAGACACCATCCGCAAAGCCCTGAATATTTCTGTCCCTGCCGGCAGCTTCAAGGCGTTTTTCAGCCCAGACGCAATACTGTTCGCTCTGCTCAATTCCAATGTAATGACGTCCGAGTTTTTTAGCGGTAACCGATGTCGAGCCCGAACCAAGGAAAGGATCAAGAACAACATCCCCTTCATTTGAGCTTGCAAGAATCAGCTTGGCCAGCAGTTTTTCCGGCTTTTGTGTGGGATGTGCGGTGTTTTCCGGCATTGACCAGTAGGGAATGGAAATATCGTCCCAGAAATTCGAAGGGCAGGTATCACGGAAGCGTCCGTTTTCTGTTTCCTCCCAGTCCTTGGGCTTTCCTTCGGTTTTATAAGGTGCAACAACCTTCCTGCGCAGTTTGACGGCATCAACATTAAAGGTGTATTCATCAGAAACGGTAGCAAACCATATGTCTTCCATTCCGTTTTTCCAGTTTGCCGATGCCCCGCGGCCTTTTTCTCTTTGCCAGGTTATGCGGTTACGCACAGTAAAACGGCTGTTTAAGGCATTGAAAATTGCAACGCCGGATTGCCAGTCGCAGCAGACATAAATTGATGCTGAGGGCTTTAAGAGCGGCCAAACGGCATCAATCCACCGTTCGGTATATTCTTCATAGGCCCGGAGTGTTGTTTTTCCAAAATGTTTCCCCGAAAAGTTTTTGTTTAAGTTGTAGGGCGGATCGACAATCAGCAGGTCCACTGATTTTTCGGGCAGTTTGCGCATTACGTCCGTCATATCTCCGACTATTGTTCTGTCAAGCACATCTCCCGCCTGAACCTTTTCGGGCATTTTTTCCGCAAAAAGGCAGCGTTTCAGATACTCCGCACCTTCCTCAACCGAAATGTCTATTGTTTTATTACGTTCTGCTTTCATGTTATTCACCCACCTGTAAACCGGCTTGTTTTTCCCTTGGAAAAACAATGCACGCTATCATTTCTATTCTGCATAAAACAGTCGCAAATGTCAACTTTTCGCAGAGGAAAATCTTTTCCGGAATTTCACCCTTTAGCGGGAATTCATAATGCTTTTAAGGCAAAAAACAGGCGTGGACGAAAGTCCGCGCCTGTCTGTTAATATCATATTCAAATAAATTAATGGCAGATAACAATTTCGGTTTCCTTATCAAAGATGTGCATCTTGGAAAGGTCGAATGCAACCTTAATTTCATCACCGGGACGAGCTGTTGTACGAGGGTTAACACGTGCAGTAACATCAAACTGGTCAATCTGTACATACAGGAATACTTCTGCACCAAGAAGCTCGTATACACGAACAACTGCATCAAGTGTGCTCTCAGGTGAGTTGCTGATGAACATTTCTTCATCTTTAACGTCCTCAGGACGGATACCAAGGATGACTGTCTTATCTTCATAACCACCCTCAATAAGCTTCTTAGCCTTAACTTCAGGAACTCTGATTGAGTGTGAACCGAACATAAGCATTACGTTGTCGCCTTCTTTAACAACCTTGCTCTCAATGAAGTTCATCTGAGGTGAACCCATGAAACCTGCAACGAAGAGGTTCTGAGGCTTGTCATAAAGGTTCTGAGGTGTATCAACCTGCTGGATAACGCCGTCCTTCATAACTACGATACGGGTACCAAGTGTCATAGCCTCGGTCTGGTCATGTGTAACGTAGATGATGGTTGTTTCAAGTCTCTGATGAAGCTTTGAGATTTCAATACGCATCTGAACACGGAGCTTTGCATCAAGGTTTGACAGAGGCTCGTCCATAAGGAATACCTTAGGATTACGAACGATTGCACGACCCATGGCAACACGCTGGCGCTGACCACCTGAAAGAGCCTTCGGTTTACGCTCAAGCAGGTTTTCAATACCAAGAATCTTAGCTGCTTCGTTTACAAGTTTGTCAATCTGATCCTTCGGAGTCTTTCTTAACTTAAGACCGAAAGCCATGTTGTCGTAAACTGACATATGAGGATACAGAGCGTAGTTCTGGAATACCATTGCGATATCACGGTCCTTGGGCTCAACATCATTCATAAGTTTGTCACCGATCCAAAGTTCACCCTGGGTGATTTCCTCAAGACCTGCGATCATACGAAGTGTGGTTGATTTACCGCAACCTGGAGGGCCTACGAAGATGATGAATTCTTTGTCTTCGATATCAAGGTTGAAGTCCTTTACTGCAGCAACATCTGAGTTCGGGTAAACTTTGTAAATACCCTTCAATTTTAAGCTTGCCATTAAAATTCCTCCTGTTTATGGGCCTTCCCTTAAGCATTACGTCTCCCCACGGGAAGGTTGTTTTACGATGGCACCATGCCATCAGAGCATGCGTATATGATACACTAATTATCACAAAAAAACTATGTTTGTGTTGCACAAATAACTTTTTGCCATTTTGTATATTTTGTATAAACAAAGTGTTTTTTTTGAAGGTCATTGTGAAAATTTATGGTTTTTTTCACTCGGAATGAGTGTTTTCGACGAAACCTTCACCACAAACCTCCCTTGCATCGTTAACTGTCACAAAAGCAAGGGGGTCGGTTTTGTTCACTATGTCCAATAAAGTGACAATTTCCTTCTTGGAAACGGCACACATGAGGACATCTTTATGATTTCCGGAGTACATTCCGGTACCATCCAGCCCCGTAACTCCGCGATCCATCTTGACAAGGATTTCCTGAGCGATTTCATTTCCGTGATCCGTCACAATAAAAGCAACCTTTGCAAACTTGAAGCCTTCAAGCATTGAATCGGACAGCTTGTTCGAAATGAAAATGGTAATAAGGGCATACATGGATGCCTTAATGCCAAATACAAAAAGACCTGCAATGATGATACTTCCGTCCACAAAAAGAAGCATCTGGGGGATGGAATAATGTCTGATTTTTTTATGCAGGATTGCGGTAAACAAATCGGTGCCGCCGCTTGTAGCCGATGTCAGGAAAATCAGGCCGATGCCTACGCCCGCTATTATTCCGCCGAAAACGGCCGACAGCAGGATATCATCGCCAAAAAGAACCACTTCCGGCAAAACAGCCAGGAAAAGTGTGAGCATACCGTTTGCAATCAGACTTTTTACGGTTGACTTTCTGCCAAGCATAAAAAATGCCAAAATAAAAATAGGCACATTGAGAATAAGGTTTGTCAACCAGATTGGAAAGCCGGTATAATGCTTCAATATGATGCCGATACCGGAAACACCGCCTGTAACAAGGCCCATCGGATCGTAAACCATTTTGATGGAAACAGCCATTAATGCCGCTCCGACCGTGATAAAGAGAAAATCTCTGAGTTTGGAACTCTTCTTATAAAAATCCATAAAAACACCCAATACAATTATTTTCCGAAAAAGTCACCGATATCGGTTCTGACCAGGTAACCGTTGTTGTGACGTTCTCCGGGGATTAGTCTGCACGATATTCGCAGATTTGTCAAGTTTTCAAATGTTTCAAGATAAAACAGTCTTGCCCGAATCGGAAGGGATGTCTGTTTTCCCGAAAGGAAACTTTCAATAAAATGCATCAGTCCGCCCGCTGCTCTGATTTCATCATGCAGCCCGTCCGCAAGAAACGAATCATATTGATAATTTTCCGGCCCGTTTTTGATTATCCTTCCAAATTCCAAAGCGGAAATTACAAGCCTTGAATCAGGCGTAAAGTTTATCAGCTCCGATAATGCCGCAAAGCAGTTGTCCGGAGCGGTATTTCCGGGAAAGGCCCTGTAAAGCTCGGAAAGGGTTGCAATCTGAGGAACAGCAACATTTTCCCTGCTGAGCGTTTTATAAAGGCCTGCGGACATCTCAATTCGGGTATCGGTCGGGATAACATTCAGACGCCACATTCCGTTTTGACAATCAATTTCTGACAGATAGCAGGCGCTGAGCGTGCCGTCATCATTAGTGACAAAAATCATTTCTGTCGCTTTCAGTGGGGGCTCCGAAAGCGTTCCGGGAGTTGGCGTCGGTCCGTGCGAGGCGGCAGATGATGCAATTTCGTCCGACTGCTTTCCCATTCCCGCAACAATAACAAAAAAGAGCAGTATGCACAACGTCATCCAAAACGTTATGATAACTACTCTTTTCAGTGCTTTCATAAAAAATTCCCTTTCTTCGTCCGCGCAGCTTTTTATCTGTTTATGAAGCTGCCGCAATAAGCCTGTGCTTATTTGTTTTCTTCAGGATCAGGGGAAGGTGTCGGGCTGACATCAGGGTCATCCGGGTCAGCAACGGGAATAACATCCGTAGGTATAACCTCACCAATTATTTTTGAACCCGGGTCCGGTTCCGAAGGCTTGGTTAAGTTCTTCAAAAGCGGGAAAACCGCAATAACCGCAAGCAGCGAAGCTGCTGCAAGAGCAACGGCTGTTGCCCCGCGACGTCTCTTTGTCATTCCGGGAGCAGTGCCCTCAAGTGCACGAAGAAGTTTTGAAACACTGCCGTAATTCGAACCTCTCTTGCCCATACTGCGTGCAATAACAGTCGCCATGGGTCCGCTTGTCTTAAGCCTCTTGCCGGACTTTGTGTTGCCGGTCAGGATTGTATTCATAAGTTTTCCGATGGCTTTTTCTGTTTCAGCCCAGTTTTCTTCACAATTTTCGCAATACTCAATGCCTTCCGGCTCAACAAATTTCATCATGCCTTCATTAGTGATGATGATATTCTGAGCAGTAATTTTTGAAGCATCTACCGAAAGGTTTCTTTCATAAAGTTCCTGAATAAGAACACAAAGGTCTTCACCAAGAAGTCTCACTTCGGGTTCTGAAAAAGTTCCGATTCTGTTAAGTGCACCCTGGAGGCTTTCACCACTTACATATTCTCTTACGAGGATACTTCTGTCTGCCATTTCATAAAAGGCAGTCTTTCGCGGAATGCAGCCAAGCACAAGAATGTCCATGACATCCGATTCAGCGCGCAGAATCTCACGCTGAGAACCTTCCGAACATACGATAACCACACGTGACTCATCAAGCCTGTTTTCAGCCATAAAGCTTTTGCGTTCAGGATTGTCTGAGATTTTTGAAACCGGAACATAAAGTTCGGCAACAGAAGGAGGCATGAGCTTTTCCCAACTGTCAACAAGCTTTTTTTCATCATCTAGTGTGATGTCATTTTCCGGTTTAAGTAATTCCATTTGATTCATACTATTCTCCCCATGCGTATCAGGTTTATCCCTCATTAACAATTGGTCTCATGACAAAAGGGCATACCCCGACTACACATTCTTAAGCAGATTATACACAAAAACTTAAGAGTTGGTTAATTTCTAACACAAATGATAGAATTTAAATCATTTATGAAGCTAAAAACACTTAAAAAATCTATGTTTGAATAAATAAAGTATCAAATGAATAAATACACAAAACGTGAAATTATTAGCAGACCATATCACAAATCAAGCTCAAAGGCTCTGAATAATTTCATCTGCCAGGCGGTTTACTTCAGCCTGGGTATCTTTTCCGTCAGGACGCGAAATTGTAAAAACGCGAATTGCGCCCGCCAGGTCAAGGCAGAGTGCACCGGCTTTGGGGGGCATGTTGTTCTGTCCGAAAAGAGCATTAATAAAGGTTGCCTTATTAAGAGTGATGAATTTTTCAATTCCGGATAATTCCTCACAAATAACTTCATCTCCATCATTCTTCACAAGGAAAATCAGGCAGCTGACGGGCGTTACTTCATTTCTGAAACGATCGAAAATCGGAACAAGGAATTTATCCTTATCTTCATCAACATAAATCAGATCGTCATAGTCATATCCTTTTTCATCAATAACATTTCTGCAAAGCTTCTGATAAGGAAATGTCGGATATGCAACAGCCTTTCCGTCCTTCCCTACTTCCACAACAGCAACGTCATCCGCCATAAAGGAAAAACCTTCTTCAAGGAAATGCGTGCAAAGCGTGGATTTTCCGGCCCCGCTTCTTCCGCTTATCAGAAGTGCCCCCTTCTCATTTGCGAGAGCCGAGCAGTGAATAGCGGTTTGTCCTTTCTGGAAAGCAACAATAGTCATTCCCCAGCCGATAAAATATGCATTAACGTATTTCGGATTTGCCCCTTCAAGTATCTGATATGTTATCAGATTACCGTCCTCAATAATCATTCGGACCATATAATTTGAAAATAAAGTTTTTTTCTCATTCACGTCCGAAAAGCACTGTTTCCGTCCAACAAATTCCGAAGCAATATCACCCGCAGCAAGTGTCAGGTCCGGCCGCTCATCTTCTTTTCTATTCCACAGCGGAAGCTGTTTTAATTCGTAATCGGTTTGAACCTTCCAACCGTAAATCAGGTAATTAAACACGGGAAGTCTCCTTTTCTGTTTTTAATTTAGCAGTATAAAATCATTTCTCTTATTCATTATAAATAAAACAATCATAAAAAACAACCAAAACAAATTACAGTTTTGTTAGAACTTTCGTTCTGAAAACTTGTTTTTTGCCAAATTGTCCAACTGTTCATATCGTGTCGGCTTGCGGTTTTGTCAGCATTTTCGAATGTTGCATTTATGTGAATGTTTTGTGTTTTGTTATATAAATTTCCGTGAAAATAACAGTTTTGAAAGATTTATTGCAAATTTAGAATCGTGTGGTATTATATGAACATAACCGACACGGTAATAAAAAAAACAAAGGAGAACGATTATGAAGAATTTTGTAGAACCCGAAATGCTTGAACTTAATATTAACGAAACCGCTAATGGTTTCTTTGGTGCATGCTTTGAATTCTGTATCTTTACACACTCTAACAAGCAGCCCAGTGATCCTTCTGACAATGTAAACGAAGAAAAGAAGGAAGAAGTTGTTAATAGCGCATCAGGCAATTAATTAATTATTAAAAAAAAAAGCATAAAAACTTCCTTTGGGCAACCAAAGGAAGTTTTTTTATCAACACTTCCCAGTATTCAGAATAATAGTGTATAATAACTGAAAAGAAGGAGGAACCATGAGCTCGATTTTTGGATATTCAACCTCGAACAATATAATAAAAGCATCCGGCCTTTCACTCTGGAACAAGTTTTACGGCAATTCGGAACCTCAAATGGTCTACGAAAGCGGCGTTCATGTTGGGAGCTGTATTTCATCGTTTTCCTCTCATCCCACAGTTTCAGATCCGGTTCTTTCCAATGACAGATATATTGCTGCCATTGATGCCATAATCTACAATCGCAATGTAATAATAAACGATTTGGGCATTGACGTTTCTTCGAGTGACGAGCAATGTCTTTTCGAACTTTTCATCCAAAAAGGCCCGTCCGCTCTGAAAGCGGTCAATGGCGATTTCGCAGGTGCAGTTTTTGACAAACAGCAAAACACCTTCACCCTGTTCCGTGATCATCTTGGTGTTCGCCCACTGTTCTATTATTTTGACGGTCAGACTTTTGTTTTTTCAACCGACATCCGCGGAATAACCTCCATTTCAGAATTAAATATTTCCATAAACAGAGAATGGGCCTACAAAACTTTGGCAGGTTACATTCCGGCCAGCGAAAGCAAGACTGAGTTAGTCAATGTTTATCGTGTGTCTCCTGCATCTTACATATGTGTACATCTGTCAGACCAGGGGTGTATTCTGGATCCTGCAAAAGCCTATTGGAAACCTGCTACAAAAAAAATTCGTTTTCTCTCACTAAAAAAATATGCAGACACACTTCGCCGTCTGGTAGACGATTCCATAAGGCTTCGCATCAATTCCTTTCCCGGCAAAATCGGTTCAGAATTATCAGGAGGTCTTGATTCGAGCGTTATCTCAGCTATGATAAACCGCTTTGGTCGTGAAGGTGTATATTTTTCCTGGTCAAAATCCCCCAAAATACATCCTATCAAGGCTCACGATGACGAGCGTATCATTATCCAAAGCATATGTGAAAAAGAAAAAATCGAATGTCATTACAACGATACTCCTTATGACGAATGGCACAAACTGTTTGATTCCATCCTCAAATCAAGCGGACAGCTTACCGATCCTTTTGAATATAACGATTGTCTCTATGCACTTCCTGCATATGCAAATACCTTTTCTCTCTTCATAACCGGTAATGTCGTAAAATCAAATGGTTCATCCGTGGTTTTCAGCGGGCATGGTGGTGATGAAGGGATCAGCCACCGCAGTAATTCTTTTGAATTGTACTATAATCACGAATACTACCATTATCTTCGTTTTCATTTTGCGAAAACGCATGGTGAAAAACACAGGATTAAAAAGACCCTGCAGAGAATCAGAACCAATCAGGTCGAGTCAAAGAACGAGCTGTTGAAGCCATTTAACTCCGGCAGGACTGCCAAAGATTTCATTGCAGAGGATTTGATGAAGGAAAGCAGAAACTACAATTTTTCACCACTTTACTTTAATTTTCAGCCCATCAAGTATATTTTGGAAGGCTGCACAACCCTTCGTCCGGAATGCGCTGCACTCCTGGGTTCTTATGCAGGGGTCCAGTATGTTTTTCCTTATCTGGATTACAGGGTTATAGATTTTGCGCTTTCCATTCCGCGACATTGCTTTTTATACAAGGGAAGGACCAGATTTGTCTTCAAGGAAGCTTATAAGGATGTTATCCCCGAAAAGCTTTATCGTTTTACTCCAAAAGAAGACAGTAGCAAAAAAGGCGACGATAGCACAGAAAGCGACTGGTATCCGCCGTTTGCCGAAAATCGGTCCGCAACATTGAAGCTTTTTAATCGGGAAATGTTCGCCGGCATACTTGATTTTGAAAAGCTCAAGGCTTGGGAAGAAAGCGGGCGTCCTTCGGATGATGATATAATGAAAAACATTTTTGCCCTCGACACTTTGGACGGTATCCTCCCCGCTCAGACGTCATTAACCAATTCTCGTTTGGTAGCCGACAGCTTTGTAATAACATAAACAAATCATTATCATTCCCACATAAACAAAGTGCAACCATTTCTAAATGAACAATAATGATACAAGTATTTGCTTGGGTCATAAAAATGCCTTATTTAAGCCAAAAACTTTTCTTTTTAACGAGTTTTAATCGAAAAATTTGCATCGTGAATTTTTTCTTGTTAAAAAATCACATTTCGTTTATTTTTTTTGAAAATTACACTTTTGTAAGATTTCTTGCATATTCATTTTTTCATGCTATTATATGCATGTAACCGATGAGGGAATAAAATAATAATTTGGAGGATACAAAAATGAAGAAATTCGAAACACCTGTTATGGTAGAACTTAATATTAATGAGACAGCAAGTGGTTTTTTCAGATCACATGTTGAAGTATGGCCCATTCATAATGGCAAACATCATCAGCCTTGTCAGCCTTCTGACCCTTCTGATCCTGTTATTCCTGATGAAGGAGACAAGGAAGAAACAGAAGACAAGACCTCAGGTCTGTAATTATTCAATATGGAACTTCAAAACTTCTCTTGATTTTTTCAAGAGAAGTTTTTTTTATAAAAAAATATAGCCAAAACCCTAAAATCGAATATAATTTAAGATAGCAGGCAGAAAGTTCTGCATATTCAATATGCGAATGGTTCACGCAATAAATAACACGGGAGACTAATTGACATGAGCTCAATTTGGGGATATTTTTCATCTGATAAAAGTTATACCGGCACGGATCTCTCCATTTGGAACAAGGTTTATGGAACAACCGGAAGCACAAAAGAAATTGATAACATCGGATATGTCGGCGGATGTCAGTCTTTTATCACATCACACCCGGTTCAAGCCGATTTTATTCTTTCCTCCGGTGATTTTGTGGGTATTGCGGATGCAATCATCTATAATCGTGATGAAATAATCCGGGAGTTGGGGGCTTCTTCTGCTTTAAGTGATGAAATGCTTATTTTTCAGTTAATCATAGAAAAAGGGGCTGACGCTCTGAGTCACGTAAACGGAGATTTTGCAGGTGCAATCTGCAACAAATCAACCCGTTCAGTCACACTTTTCCGTGATCATTTTGGAGTTCGACCACTATTCTATTATCTTGATAAGAACTCTCTTGTCTTTTCTACCGACGTACGTGGAATTCTATCCGTAAAAAATCTTTGTATAACCATAAACGGCGAGTGGGCATATAAAACTTTAGTGGGAAATTTCCTTACAGATGCATCTTCAACTGAGTATAATAACGTTTTTCGAGTTAAACCATCCACATATATTACAATAAACATGGAAAGCAACGGGTTTGCTGCATCAGAAAAAACATACTGGGCACCCGCTTCTAAAAAAATACGTTTCCTATCGCAAAAAAAATACCGGATCAGAATGCGTCAGCTCATAGAAAACTCCATAAAAATGCGTCTTGATGCAATTCCCGGCAAAATCGGTTCGGAATTATCCGGAGGTCTTGATTCAAGCGTTATTTCAGTGCTGATTAACCGTTTCAACAGAGATGGTGTCTATTATTCCTGGTCCCGTTCTCCTGAGAAAAAGCCCATCGTCTATTCAGATGATGAGCGCATAATTATAAACAGTATTTGTGAAAGGGAAAAAATCCGGGTTCAGTACAATGACCTGCATTCAGGAGAATGGCTTAATGTTTTTTCGGAAAAGTCAAAAAGTCTTGGTTTGTACGATGACTCCGATTCCAATTTTTCATTTCCTCCTTACCTAAACACATTGCCTCTTTTTATCACCGGAAATGTCATCAAAGCTTCCGGTTCCAATGTTGTATTCAGCGGGCACGGCGGTGATGAAGGCGTCAGTCATCGGAGCCATTCCTATGAGTTACTTTATCATCACGATTACTATCACTATCTACGTTTTCATTTTGCAAAAACTCATGGGCAAAAAAACAGGATAAAAGGAACAATCAAGAGAATTAAAAACAACCTGGCGGATGCGCGAAATGACCTTCTTCAGCCTTTTGTTTACCACAATTCTGCAGAGGATTTTATTTCTGCCGATTTACAAAATAAAAGTAAGGATTATTATATGTCCCCGCTCTACTTTAAGTATGATCCGCTGAAATACATCCGGCAGGGACACATGACCCTGCGTCCGGAATGTGCTGCTGTTTTTGGTGCCTATGCAGGTGTTCAGTACATTTTTCCTTTTTTGGATTATCGTGTTATGGACTATGCGCTTTCCATTCCCCGTTATTGTTACCTTAACAAAGGAAGGAGCCGCTATGTCTATAAAGAGGCTTTTAAGGATATTCTGCCTGAAAAGTTGTACCGAAACACGCCAAAAGAAGAAAGCAGCCACAAATCCGAATCTGTTAATGAAGATTTTGACTGGTTTCCTTATTTCGACAAAATGCGAAATGACACTGTCGCAGAATTTGACACCGCAGTTTGGGAAAACATTCTGTCAGCAGATAAAATCAAGGCATGGGCTGCAAGCGGTCGACCCGCAGATTCCGAAAAAGATGTTAACATTGGAATTTTAGACACGTTAGAGTCTTTATTACAGGCTCAGACCTGTCTCACCGGTTCACGTCTCGCTGTAGAACGAGCCAAAGAAAAAGAGCAGGCCTCACAGCCCGCTGAAAGCGAATAAACATATTTTATAAATTCGAGGTACCTGATGGCCTATTACTCAATTGCAAACTTACAATTGAACATCGACATACCCGGGAAACTTCTTTCGGAAGCATTGGAGGATTTTGAATCCGCACATATTCCTTCAGCTGACGGGACAGCATTCAGCTTTTGCTCCTCTGTTCACATTCTGCTTGATGAAGATCCGGCAAGGAATTCTCTCCTCCCTTCTCAGGCCGACTACATGCACGTTGAACCAACCCCTTCCGGCTACCGTTTCACCTATTCCGCCGAATCCACTCTTTCCGGGTGTGATGTAAATGTCAAAGCACGCGAGGCTGTGATTACGCCAAAGCATGGCTGCTCCACAGATTTGCCGGAGGTTGTCGAAGCTCTTAAAAGCGACATCTTCTTCGCTGTCCGCGATGTTTTCTTCCTGTTCGCCCTTAGGGAAGGCCGTGTGCCGGTGCATTCATCGTCTGTCATTTACAACGATAAAGCCTACCTTTTCTCAGCTCCGTCGGGAACGGGAAAAACAACTCACACAAATTTCTGGGTTGAAAAATACGGTGTGGAAATCTTAAACGGCGATGTTGCAATGCTCGCTTTGGAAGATGGCGAAATGGTTGCGTACGGATTGCCGTGGTGCGGAACTTCCGAAAAATACAGTAATAAACGTATACCGCTCGGAGGCGTGATTTTCCTGTATCGGTCCGAAACCAACCGGATCAGGCAATTGTCCTCTCTTGAAGGAATAACTTCCCTGCTTGCAAGAACGCTTTCAACCAGCTTTGAACGCACTGATGTCGAGCAGAACCTTAATACAATTTCTAACTTTGCTCCATACATAAACTTTCTGCGCCTGGACTGCACAAACAGCCCGGAAGCCGCTGAAGTGGTGAAACAATATATTGATAAGTGAACTGCATACGTCAATGGGGACGGTTCCAATAACGTTAAGTTAAGCTTCAGACTAGGTAAACATTGAATTTAAATAGGATTAGGAAAAAACTAATCCTATTTTTTTTACAAAAAAGGT
>JAZQNE010000146.1:0-8622 GCA_045627185.1 Lachnospiraceae bacterium | reverse complement strand
TAAGCTGAACAATTGCCTTCTTGGTCTTAGCTGTTTTACCAACAACGTTTCCACGTCTGCGGTTCTTGCCATCAAGGTTCATTGTGTTAACACTCTCAACCTTTGTGCCGGCAAACATTTTTTCAACAGCTTCCTTGATCTGAGACTTGGTTGCTTCAGGGTTTACCAAAAAGCTGTACTTCTTGGTTTCCATTGTATTCATGCTCTTCTCGGTGAGCACCGGTTTAAGGATTACATCATAGTATTTAAGGTCTGCCATTATGCATACACCTCCTCAATCTGTGCTACCGCGTCTTTTGTGATTACCATTGAATCATATTTAAGAATGTCGTAAACGCTGATTGCGTTTGACTGAGCAGTTCTTACGCGGGGCAGGTTTCTTGCGGAAAGGATTACTGTGTCATCCTTCTTGTCAAGAACTACCAATGCTTTTTCAACCTTAAGGCCATCAAGAACAGCCTTCATGTTCTTTGTCTTAATCTCGTCAAATGTGAGACCTTCAAGAACGAAGAACTTATTTTCCTGAACTCTGGAGGTAAGAGCTGACTTCATAGCCAGTGCTTTTTCCTTCTTGTTCATCTTGAATGAGTACTCGCGAGGCTTCGGAGCAAATACTACGCCGCCGCCTGTCCACTGAGGTGCTCTTGTTGAGCCCTGACGTGCATGACCGGTACCCTTCTGCTTCCAGGGCTTTCTTCCGCCACCGCTTACTTCGGCACGTGTAAGAGCGCTCTGTGTTCCCTGACGCTTGTTTGCAAGCTGCTGAACAGCTGCTGAATGCATCAGGTTTTCATTAATTTCTACACCAAAGATTGCATCGTTGAGTTCCATTGAACCAACTTCTTTGCCTTCTATGTTATAAACTTTAACTGTTGCCATTGTTTCGTTCCTCCTTTCTCAAAGGTTTAGTTTGCCTTAGTTGTATTCTTCAACATAACGAGGGACTGCTTGGGTCCGGGAACTGCACCTTTTACAAGGATTAAGTTCTGGTCAGCGTCAACACGTACAACATCAAGATTCTGTACTGTTACGCGAACGTTACCCATCTGTCCGGGCATGTGCTTGCCGGGGAATACACGTCCGGGGCTTGTTGCGGGACCGTTTGAACCGGCATGTCTGTGATACTTGGAACCATGCTTCATAGGTCCACGGTGCAGACCAAAACGCTTGATAGCGCCCTGGAAGCCCTTACCTTTGGAAGTACCAATAGCGTCTACTCTGTCGCCTGCAGCGAAGATATCAGCTTTGATTTCCTGACCAACGGTGTACTCTTCTGCGTTGTCGAATCTAAACTCTTTGAGAAATCTCTTGTTCTCAACACCTGCTTTTGCAAAGTGTCCCTTCAGGGGCTTGTTAACGAGGTTCTCACGGATCTCACCGAAGCCTACCTGGATTGCACTGTAGCCGTCGTTCTCAGCAGTCTTAACCTGAACTACTGTACAAGGGCCGGCCTGCAGTACGGTAACGGGCACTAAAGCGCCGTTATCATCGAAAATCTGAGTCATACCGATTTTCGTAGCTAAAATAGCCTTTTTCATTTCTTTTTTCCTCCTGTTAATCTACAGCGGACCACATACTTGCTAATTCATACACAGGAATGAAGCTTTCTGCGGTCATCCTAGATGGTCTATATAATAAACCGTAGGATTGCATAATTTTGTTTCGTTTACATTGCGAACAATTATTTGTTCTTCATCTTAATGTCAATGTAAACACCGGCAGGCATATCGAGTCTTGTTAATGCGTCTACCGTCTTCTGGGTGGGAGCAATGATATCGATCAGTCTCTTATGAGTTCTCTGCTCGAACTGCTCGCGAGAATCTTTGTACTTGTGAACAGCACGAAGGATGGTAACTACCTCCTTCTTGGTAGGCAACGGAACGGGTCCGCTTACCTGTGATCCTGTCTTCTTCACAGTCTCAACGATTTTGCTTGCTGATGCATCTACTAACTGATGATCGTAAGCCTTAAGGGTGATTCTCATTACTTGGTTTGCCATAAAAAAAGCCGCCTCCTTTTCGCACTTAGTTGCAGTACGACAGTGGTGACTGTACACTTACCCGTGTGTTTCCAACCTCCCCGAAATAAAAACCAAGAATGTTCAATTCTTGGCGTCATGGCTTTCAAGGAAAAAAGCCGGATTTGTACACGGTTTATCTGCCCTTGGCAGAATGTGATCCGCGGGGATGGCCCCCTGCAGATGCGGTATACAGTGACTTGTCGCCAGTTTCATAACTTGACATTCGCTCCACGGAAAACCTTCCGATTACTCGGAAGCAACCTCACGCTTCTACGCTATCAACGTCACAACGTAAGCCATTATATACCGCATTTTCACAAAATGCAAGGTTTTTTTTCTTTAAATGAATATTTTTTTCAAAAATGAATATTATTAGGTCCAAAAAAACACTTGGGCTGAAAAAAATATTTCTTCTTATTTAATTATTGCGCGCTCAAATCCGGATTAACAGGTCGGATTTTCTTTGCCACAACAACAAAACGTTTTTCATCCTGACCTCTTACACAGGTCATAAGAGTGACGGTTTCGTCACCATACTGCAGTGAAACGCCCGTATCATACATGGAGCTTTCCTTAACATATTTCGCAAACTCATCATATTCTTCTTTGTTTTTGGCATTAATGAAATTATAAATCTTGAAAACCTTATCCGTTGACTGATAAACCTTCGTATTGAATACGCCCACAATTTCGTAAATATCCTTCGAATAGAGCGTATCAAACTCAATAGTCTTATGGGTTTCATAAAATGATTTGTCTTCGAGCTTATGAAGCGGCGCAAACATCGTACCGGCACGCATATTGTGACCGTAAATAATAACGTTCTGCGACCTGTTCTCAATAGGGTTGCAGCGCCCGTCAACAAAAATACAACCGGCAGTACTGCTCTTCTTATTGAAGTCACGTCTCAGATAAAAGAAATCGGTGCCTTCGTTCGGAACATGCATTACAGGATAATCCATAACCGTATCATCATACCTGATCCAGCCGATAAAGTCCTTGTTTATATTATAAAGGGTTTCATATTCAGGATACATAACCGGCTCAGTAGGCGTAGGCGAATTGGTCGGTGTCGGTGATGCGCTTGGTGTTGCAGAAGGAGTAGGCTCAGGTGTCGAAGTGGGCGTGGGCGTCATGGTGAGAGTAGGTGTAAGAATTGTTGCCTGTTCCTTAATCTTCCTTAACTCCTCATAATCCTCCTGAGCTTTATATGTTTTGTACAGGGATATTCCAAGATACACAAGGCATGCAATAACAATCAGTATGCAGATTATACGGAAGATTTTTCTCTTCATATGAAATTCCTTTCCTTTGTCCTCAAATTATATTTCGAAGATATCTGCTCAAATAGTTACATTATTATAACACATTTTACGGAAAATTTAAAGTATATATCTTTTGAGTCATGGGGACGGTTCTTTTTGACTCACCCCAAAACCAAAGGCGGCCCTCACTCAGAGAGCCGCCTTTGGTTTGGAAAAGTATATTTATTGAGAGATAATCAGCCGATTAAAATGTGATCTTTAGACAGAAGATTTCCGAATGACACTGTTCCGACGAAGGAATTCATTTCGTCAGAGATCATAGATCAATCAATAATAAAATATCTGCCATATTCGTCTGTCTCCCGTGATCTGAAATTATTCCATAAAGGTCAAACGGATTTAGGTAAGCAGACCCTAATTTTTCTAAGGATTCCAGAATTCCGCCATATCTGTAATTTGAGATTGATAGTGTCTTGTTACGGTACCATCCTTTTCTGTTTCCGAATCAGTGTCTGCAGCAACTTGTTTTGTTCATCTGATACCACTGTAACACCTCGATTTCGGGAACACAAGAAATTTCCGTTTTTGTAACACTTTCTTAACAAATTGGGATTGACAGGAGGCTTTTCCGCTTGACTTCAAGCACCCATCGCCCTTGACATCCCGTTTTCTGCTGATATAATTAGATAAATAGTTTTTACTTTCCTTTTTATATAAGGAAACATTTTAAAAGCAATGCTGATACAACAATCGGAGGTTATTATGTGGATTGCTGACAACTGGAAAGATTACGAAGTCCTTTCGACAAGTGACGGTGAAAAACTTGAACGATGGGGCAAATATATATTGTTAAGACCTGACCCTCAGGTTATCTGGAGTACGGAAAAAAAACTTCCCGAATGGAAAAAGCTGAACGCCCATTATCACAGAAGCGCAAAGGGTGGCGGTGAATGGGAATTCTTTGATCTGCCAAACGTTTGGGAAATCGGTTACGGGGACCTTAAGTTCCGTCTGCAGCCCTTCAGCTTCAAGCACACCGGTCTTTTCCCGGAGCAAGCTGTTAACTGGGACTGGTTTTCTGAACTCATCCGAAAAAGAAAGGCTGAGAATCCCGAAAAGCCCGTCCGCGTCCTGAATCTGTTCGCCTACACAGGCGGTGCAACGCTTGCTGCAGCCGCTGCCGGCGCTGAGGTTGTGCATGTCGATGCTTCAAAAGGCATGGTTACATGGGCAAAGGAAAACGCCGAGGCTTCAGGCCTTGGCGCTGCTCCTATCCGTTATCTTGTTGATGACTGCGGTAAGTTTGTCGAAAGAGAAATCCGCCGTGGCAATAAATATGATGGTATCATCATGGACCCGCCTTCTTACGGACGTGGCCCGAAGGGCGAAATCTGGAAGATAGAAGAATCGCTTCATCCCTTCGTAAAGGAAGCAGCACAGCTTCTTTCCGATACGCCCCTGTTCTTCCTTATCAACTCTTACACAACCGGCCTTCAGCCCGCTGTACTTTCCTACATGATGAATCTCGAACTCGTTTCAAGGTTCGGCGGCAGGGTTGAAGCTTCCGAAATCGGGCTTCCCGTTAAAGAAAACGGCCTGGTGCTCCCGTGCGGTGCATCCGGCAGGTTCACCCGTTAAATACACTTTCCCCTTGTCGAATGCGCCGCAGGGAAACGCTGTTTTTCTTTCACAGTTCTACTTCAGATGGCTTCTGCCATCTGTTTGTTTTTTTACCATAGAATCAAATCACTCAATTATCATCGGGAAGGAAAGGATTGCCTTGAAGAAGTCACCGTCTATATCAAGATGCAGCGATCCTTTCTGAAGTTCAGCCATGCTTTTCGCAATTGAAAGGCCAAGGCCGTTGCCCTCCGTGTTACGGGAGCTGTCTCCGCGGGTGAAGCGCTCCATCAGCTCATCCTCAGACATATCAAGAGGCGCACGGGACGTATTCTTGAAAGTAAACACAGCATTGTTTCCAGCACGCTCAAGTGACAGGAAAACACGTGTGCCTTCAAGCGCATACTTGCAGATGTTATTCATCAGGTTGTCGAAAATACGCCACATACGGCGACCGTCAGCCATAATTCTGATTTCATCCTGAGGCTGCTTTACAACAAGCTGAAGCTGTGCCTTCGCAAGCTTGTCCTCATATTCGCCGCCCGCCTGCTCAACAAACACGCCCGCATCGCACGGTACAAGGTTGACCTCAAGGTTGCCGGTAGAAGCCTTCGATGCCTCCACAAGGTCCTCAATCAGGCGCTTCAGGCGCTCTGACTGACGGCCAAGAACCTCTGAATATTCGGCAATCTTCGGGTTATCGCACTGTTCCTGGCTGATAAGCCCGGTGTAATTGATGATGGATGTGAGCGGCGTTTTGATATCGTGCGATACATTCGTAATCAGCACAGTTTTCATTCGTTCACTCTTAAGCTTCTCCTCAATTGCCTCCGACATTGCATCGGAAATACTGTTTAGGTTTTCGCCACACTGTCTGATATCTCCGGTCATGCCGGACAGATTCGTTTTATATTCAAGGTCGCCCGCAGCAAGGGCCCGGCTTGCCTTGTCAAGGCGTCTCAGGCCGCTTGTAAGATAAAGAACCGTACTAAGCTCGAGCACCTTGATTATAATAAACATCACTGTTGCCACATCTTCACTTGTCGACAGGAAAATATAGACCATAAGAAGGTCCAGAAGCAGCACGCCGGTCCATACCGCAATTGTTCTCCAGGCCATGGGAATTGCGCCAATAACCGTGCCGATAGCCTCAAACAGCTTTCCAAGCGCCTTAAACAGCATCTTGAAGCCTTTAACAAGAAGCCTGAAAACCAGATAAAGCAGCGTTGATTTAACAAATCTTTTACGTTTGACTCTTGAAGCAGCTTCCATGCTGAAACCAAGGAAGGCCCATATTGCAGCCTCTCCAAGACAGAACGCCAGGGGAATCAGCACCGCACTGCTGAAGGAAGAACTAAAGGAATTGAAAATCACTATAAGAAATGCGACCACTACAACCACAAGAAGCAGGTCATAAGGAATGGCATTCAGCGCACCGGGAACAGGCTCGTCCTTATCAGGCCTGCGTCCCGCAACGCACATCAGCATCACGTAAAGAACGGCAAATGTCACAAAGGATACAACAGCGATGACATATGACCAGTGACGCATGGTGTATGCCGTGCTGACCCATGCATTCAGTGTCGAAAAATAATCCTTCTCGGGCAGGCCTTCCTTCAGCTTGAAATAAGCCACAAAAAGCCACTTGCCGTCATCATCGTTTATTTCCAGGTCCACAGGCGGGTTCGAAACCACATTACATTCGATAGCATCACCGAATTCATCGGAATACTGCCTGTAAATAGCACACGCATCCCACTTTTCAACCGTATCTGCCAACGTACTCTTAACAACAGGATTTCCATCGCGATCAACAATCTTTACAATCGCATTCCCATTTTCTTCAACAATATTCATAAACGGCTTTCTGCCTTCAAAAGCACCCATGGTTGAAAGCGAGTCACGCCCGATAATCATGAACCTGTCATTCGCCAGATCGGAGAAAATACCGGCCTGCGACTTTGTATAAAAGCCGAAGCCTATCATAAGGCAGACAGCAATGATTGCAACTGCCGCTATTGTCAGCGTAATGGCGCAGGAAAAGAACAGGGTAATCTTTCCGGGAATTGTCTTGAAAAAACGCTTCATGCCTCATGTCCCCTTTCCAGCTTGTAGCCCTGGCCGAAAATCACCTTGATGTAGCGCGGTTCCGTAGGGTTAATTTCAATTTTTTCACGCAGATGGCGAATGTGAACCGCAACAGTATTATCCGTGCCGAAAGGTTTCTCCTTCCAGACCGTTTTGTAAATTTCCTTCGGAGAAAATACCCTGTCAGGGTTAGCCATAAAAAGCTTTAATATCTCATATTCCTTGGGCGTAAGCGTAACAGGGTCCCCGTCCACGGTAACTTCCTTCGTCTTGTCATTCAGCTCCAGCCCGCCAATCGCAAAAGTTTCAGCGGTCACGGCACTGCTTCCGAATTTAAGGTAACGTCTGAGCTGTGAATGAACTCTTGCCGAAACCTCAAGCGGATTGAACGGTTTTGTAATGTAATCGTCCGCTCCGACATTGAGTCCCAGAATCTTGTCCGCATCCTCGCTTTTGGCTGTCAGAAGTATTACCGGTACAGCACTTATTTCGCGTATTTTTGCCAGTGCCCTTATACCGTCGAGCACGGGCATCATAACATCCATCAGAACAAGCTGGATGTCCTCTTTTTCCACAATCTTTACCGCTTCCTGCCCGTTGTATGCTTCAAAAAAAGTATAATCCGGGTTTGAAAGGTAAATCTTAAGTGCATTCACAATATCTTTTTCATCATCACAAATAAGGATGTTAGGCATTGGAAACCTCCGTAAAAAACATGGGATACGCGGACAAGAGCAAACGGATTGTACAGTAAATCCCTTTACCTCAAACCACTATATAGTAATTATAGCCGCTTTTCCCCGAAAATAATAGTGGGAAACGGATTAAGAATTAATTAAGTTAATGCCCTTTATGCTTCTCCGGTTTCTTTCGTAACGTTTACAAGTGATATGTTACGGTGAATGCTGACGAATAAACATGGACTCGTTGTCCAAGTCGGGGACCAAAATAGAGCAGGCCCGTTTCTGAGTCTGCCCCACACAATAGCTTTACGCAAACCTTATCAATTATCGACAAATTCATTTTCGGGACTATACAGGATTTTTCAAATCCAACAGAGTTAGCACTATAAGATTATCAGAAAAAGAAAAGAAGGACCATCTACAGTCCTTCGTCATGTGTTCGTCAGTTCTTCGTCATCTCTTCGTCAGTTGCTTGTGAAAGCATTCTCAAGATATTTTTCGATTTCTCGAAATATTTTAATTTGATCATTTTCTCTGAAATGATCAAATTAAAGAGCCGTATGATCAAATTAAAGCAATAAAAAAGAAGGTGCTCTTACTTAACACCTTCCCCTTACTACTCTTATATTTTGAATTTATCCATCTTGCTTAAATTAATCAATGATAATAAATTGCAAGGTCGCTTAATTGCCTAATCGCTAAGTCACTTTTTATATTCGTAATATTCATTACCATAAAAGTCTTCTCCTCAATTATTCACCTATCCTTTACATTTCCACAGTGCCATTGGATGATTCCTCACCCTTTCAACTATCTCTGCATCTTCAAAAAGCAGCTCTGGCATATACTCTTTCTGTTCGAATTTATCTAGATATTCCTGCTCCTCAGCAGTTAGAACCATAAGACTTTCTATGTAATCCTTTGCCAGCTTTTTTCTCTCATCCAA
>JAZQNE010000145.1:0-8167 GCA_045627185.1 Lachnospiraceae bacterium | reverse complement strand
CGGATACAGATATTATGACAGCTTTAAGAAAAAAGTCAGATATCCGTTCGGATACGGTCTGTCATATACAACTTTCAGATATTCGGAGCTTCGCCCGGAAATTGTCGAAAACGGTACTAAAGTTAAAATCAAATTTAATTTAAGCAACATTGGAAACGTTTTCGGCAAAGAAACAGTACAGGTTTACGTAAAGAATCCTGAGGGCGGCCTGATGCGTCCGGCCCGCGAACTGAGAGCCTTTAAGAAGGTTGAACTGAATCCGGGTGAAACAAAGCAGGTTGAATTTGAACTCGACAGCAGACCTTTTTCCGTATATGACGTTAAAAGCCATGAGTTCAAACCGGTTGTAGGTATATATGGCATACAGGTGGGTGCTTCACTTGAAGATATAAGACTTGAATGCAAAATTAAACCTGTATTTAACGGGGCAATCGTTTGCGACGGGACCATAACCGAACCGCATATCATGACTGACGTCGAGTTTGTAATGGCTTACGGAAAGCCGCTCAGCAACTTTTCGGAAACAACTCCCGGCCGGTTTGACATGAGCAATTCAATTATGCAGCTTTCAAAATATTCCTTCAGGGGGAAAATACTGAAAGTCATTTTCAAGCTTGCTGTTTTCTTTATGTTCCTTGGCAGAAACAAACTTGATCCGGAAGTACGTATGGTTTCCGAAACAATATTCGACGGTCCGGTTGATACAATGGTCTGCATGAGCCGTGGATTCCTCAGCCCGAAATTTGTTGAGAGTGCCGTTGCTGAGGCAAATAAAAATAGTATTAAGAGCTGAACCTGAGAGATTCAGCTCAAAAGGAGAGGGTAATTATGGATAAAAGAACAAAATGGTCATACTGTGTGGGAGCAACCGGCCGTGATGCCGCTTATGCGCTTGTCAGCATGTTTCTCATGCTCTACGTACAGTACACAATGAAACTCACAACAGCTCAGTTTGCTGTTATCAGCGCAAGCATGGTAGTCTGCATGGTCTGGGATGCCGTTAACGATCTTCTTATGGGAATCATCATTGAAAACACCCATATGAAATTCGGTAAATTCAAGCCGTGGATTTTAATCGGCGCCGTTACCAATGCTATCGTAATCATCTGTCTGTTCACACTGCGTCCCACAGGCTGGGGATTTGTTGCATTCTATGCTATCGGGTATCTGATGTGGGGCATGACTTATACAATGAACGATATTTCCTACTGGGGCCTGCTTCCGGCACTCAGCTCGGATCCCAAGACACGTAACACGCTTGTTACCGTAATGAGTATTTTCATCTGCATCGGTCAGTTCTCTGTTGCAGGCGTTGTTCCGATTGTTGTTGCCGGAAATGCCGTAAATGCCTACAGAATTATTGCACTTGTTGTTGCGCTTGTATTCCTTGCATGCCAGGTTCTTGTTACGTTTGGCGTTAAAGAGCCGGAGCGTGCTGACAACCCTGACAAGCTTTCACTTAAGTCAATGTTCAAAATCTTCATCAGAAACGATCAGCTTGTGCATGCCGGCATCGCCTGCCTGCTTTACAACATCACAAACAACCTGCTCATCATTTTCGGTGTAAACTTCTTCTACGTTGAATACGGTTATTCAAAGAGTGGAGACCATGTATTCCTGTTCACCGTTATGTATGGCGTGGGAATGCTTGTTTCACAGGCTCTGTTCTCAACCATCAGCAAGTTTGTAACGCGTGTCAGACTGCTCACAATTTCAATTATTGCTGTTGTAACGGGTTATGCAATGCTTCTCGGCTTCGGCTACGTTCTGCCTAAGAACGATATTCTGCTTTATGCAATCGGCCTTATGATTTTCTTCTTCCAGGGCCTGTTCAACCTTGTAATCATCGTTATGATTAACAATACAATTGAGTACGATGAGGTCCGTTTCAACGAACGTCATGACAGTGTTATTTCCGCAACACGTTCCTTCAGCGTTAAGCTTGCGGGCGGCCTGAATCAGGGTATTTCCACAGCACTTCTGATTCTGAGCGGTATTTTCTCAATCACAAATCAGATCAGTGACCTTGAAATTCAGGTTAATCGTGGTGAAATGCTTACGGAAGCAGCTCAGAAAGCGGGCGATGACCTTCTGGCAACCGTTAGTGACAGCCAGCGGTTCATTCTTCGTCTTGGAATGGTTCTGATTCCTGTTATTGCAATTACAATTTCCTATATCATCATTCGTAAAAAATATAAGATTGATGAGAAGAAATACGATGAACTTGTGGCTACGCTTGAAGAACGCAAGAAAGCCGCGAAAGCCTGATAAACAAAGCCGGCCCTCTTACGGGGCCGGCTATTTTGGAGGATAAATGAGAGAGTCGCATTTAATGCATCCTGCACCAATGTTGCGCAGAAAGAAAACGCTTAGTCTGAACGGAAACTGGACGCTTACAACCGCAGGCCATACCGGGAAAATAACGGTACCTTATCCGCCCGAATCAAAACTTTCCGGGTTTGAGGGTGAAATTTCCGAAAGCCTTGTTTATGAGCGCGAATTTGAAGCCCCGGCGTTGTCTGACGGAGAATCACTGATACTTCATTTTGGGGCGGTTGACCGTAAAACACAGGTTTTTATAGACGGAAAACCGGCTGTTTTGCGAAGCGCATGTAAAATTCAAACGGGAAATGACACCGGGGATGGTGAAAAGCAAACCGAAACAGAGCATAATGGCGGATATCTCGCTTTTGAAGTTGAAGAAACGGAGCAGTATTTCATTTCGAAAAGTACACGCTCACACAGTCTGAGAGTAGAAGTTACCGATGATCTGTCGCATGTTTATCCTTACGGAAAGCAGCGCAAAAAGCGCGGTGGTATGTGGTATACGCCCATTTCGGGCATCTGGAAGGAGGTTTGGCTTGAGGTTGTTCCAAAGGATACCGAAACAGAGGAAAGAATCAGGGAAATCCGCATTACACCCAATCTTGATGGCATCCGCGTTGAAAGAATACTTGAGAAAACCGATTCCTACGGCTTTGATGTTCTGATTCCCGAGTTGGGAATTGCTGAGCACACAGACGGAACCGAAATATATATAAATATTCCGGACGGAGAGTACTGGACGCCCGAAAATCCCAGACTTTATGACATAACCGTACGGAATCATATTGATGAAGTAAAAAGCTATTTTGCGCTCAGGACAGTCACAATAGGTGATGTTGACGGCGTTTCGCGAATTCTTCTGAACGGGAAACCGTACTTTTTCCACGGCGTGCTTGACCAGGGGTATTTTGAGGACGGAATTTATACGCCCAAAACGCCCGAAGCTTATGAAAAAGACATTCTGGTAATGAAGAAACTCGGTTTCAACATGCTTCGGAAGCATATCAAGGTTGAACCGGAATGCTTCTATGAGGCATGCGACCGCCTTGGAATGGTTGTTTTCCAGGATATGGTCAACAACGGAGATTATTCGTTTTTGCGCGATACGGCACTGCCTACGGTTGGCCTGAAGCACCTGAATGACAGGTATCTCCATACAAACCGTATAACACGCGAGGAATACAAGAAGTCCATGGAGGGCACAATCCGCCAGCTTTACAATCATCCCTGCATCTGCTACTACACTCTTTTTAATGAGGGCTGGGGCCAGTTCTGCAGCGATGAAATGTATGACCTTGCAAAATCTTTCGACAAGACACGCATCATAGATTCGACATCAGGGTGGTTTGCACAGAAAAAGTCGGACGTAGAGAGCCTTCACGTATATTTTAAGCCTGTAAAGGTAACTCCTTCCAAACGCCCCATAGTAATTTCGGAGTTTGGCGGTTATTCGCTCCGTGAGGCGGGCCATCTGTTCAGCGAAAAGAATTACGGATATCGCGACATTGCATCGGAGGAAGAACTTACAAAGGCAATTGACAGCCTCTATGAAAATGAAATTATCCATTCCATTAAAGACGGTATCTGTGCAACTGTTTATACGCAGCTTAGCGATGTCGAAGATGAAACAAACGGCCTTCTTACGTACGACAGAGAAGTTGTGAAGGTCGATGAAGACAGAATGCAGCTGATTGCTCAGAGAATCAGGGAGCGAAATGAAAGGACCGGGCTGTAATAATGAGATGGAATTTCTGGACCAGCTTGGTGCATTTCTCGGACCGGTAATTCTTTATTTTATCAGCCGCAACCGGGAAAGCACAGCCGATGGCCGGTTCGGACGCAGCTTTCCGCGATTCTGTTTTATTATCTCTCGGTAAAAACCGATAAGAAATGAGGTTATCAAATGGCATCAAAAAAACATATAAAAATAACGTTTAATTCACCTGTTGTTTTATGGTTCACGATTATCTGTCTTGTGGCTTTTTTGGCCGGACTTTTTACTAATGATGTTTCAACTTCACTGCTTTTCTGCGTTTACCGGTCATCGCTTGCCGACCCGTTTACTTATGTGCGCTTTTTCGGACATGTATTCGGACATGCAAACTGGAGCCATCTGATCGGGAACATGACCATGCTGCTTGTTGTAGGGCCTCTGCTTGAGGAAAAGTACGGCGGAAAGCCGCTTGTTCTTGTTATGGCAGTAACTGCGTTTGTAACAGGTCTGGTGCATTTTGTATTCTTCCCGAATTCATCACTTCTGGGTGCAAGCGGAATTGTATTCGCATTTATTCTTCTGGCGTCGGTAACGCAGATTCGACGCGGGGAAATACCGCTCACACTTATTCTTGTTGCCGTCCTTTACCTTGGACAGCAGGTTGTTGACGGAATTTTTGTAAAGGACAACGTATCAAACCTGACACACATTATCGGCGGCTTAATAGGCGCCGGCGCCGGTATGTTCGTGCTAAGAAAAAAATAAAGACATAAATCAAAATGCCGCAGCCCCGGAGACGGGAATGCGGCATTTTTTTAATTTTGGCGCTTACGGAAATCATCTATGATTCCTTCAAGCCATTTCACGTGTTCCTGTTGCTTTTCAATGGCCTGATGTTTACGTTCGTTCTCGGTTTTGAGATATTCGATTTCGGAACCGAGCTTTCCGCACGTAGCCTTTAATTCATCGATGACATGGTTTTTATTTTCTACAATCAGCTTATAACCCTCAATTGTATCATAATAGTCCTGAACCTGCTGCGCATCGGCATTTTCGGGCTTTGGAGTATCCTCGCGGATTCCGATTAGCAGGGCAACAACGGGCTGAATGGAACTGTATCTGAACTCCGTATATCTGCCTGCCATGATTCTGTCAACCGTACCTACCGGAACGCCTGACTGCTCGGCAATGCGCTGGTTTGAAAGTCCGAGAAAATGCTTTCTGTTTCTGCACCAGTTGATAAGTTCTGTCGGGTTAAGACTCATAACCTGCGGAAGATAATCATTATCAATTCGTTTCTGCATTAACTGAAATCCTTTCTCACGCATATCCGAAGAGGCTGCAATTCGTTACTGTGTATTGTACTTATCGGATAAGGTGATAATGTAAATGGCGGAACAAAGGAGTACCGCAACCGGGATACGGTTCGAATATTGATATGACAAAACAAAAACCGTACCACCGCTTATAATATATCACGGGATAAACTGTTCCGCAAGAATTATTAGATACTACGGAGGATAAATAAATGAAATTTAACAAAACAATCTGTATTGCGTCAGGAATTGCCGGCGCGCTTCTTTTGGGTGGATTGATTACCGTTATTGTAAAAAAGGTATGCGGAAAGGAACATTCCTGCTACTGCCTTCCCTGCTGCGGGGACAATGATGACGAAATGTCGGGAAACATGAATGATGATACCACGGGCTGCATAGGCGGACAGAAAAAGAGGGTCCGGAGGGAAATTAAATGATTTACGCAGAAAATAACGAATCTGGAAACACGAACGTGTCTGAAACCGGGATGATTTGCAAACAAAAATTCTGCTTTATGAAGATGATATGTTCAGTGCTGATTCCCCTTCTTGCCGGCGGTTTCTCTGCGTTTTTAACAGCCGACGACATGAAGCTTTACGATACCATGTCAAAGCCGGCGCTTGCTCCGCCCTGGTGGCTGTTCCCTATCGTGTGGACGATTCTTTATATCATGATGGGAATCGCAGCATATCTTGTTGCAGCTTCGGATGCGGATGAGAAAAGGAAAAGAAAATCCTTGACGCTGTATGTTGTCCAGCTTGCGATGAACTTTTTCTGGGCAACGCTGTTCTTTACTTATTCAAGATACCTGCTTGCGCTGATTTGGCTGCTTGCAATGTGGGTTATCCTGATTATCTGCACAGTCCGTTTCTTTAAGATTAACAGACCCGCGGGCATCATGATGTGCGTACTGACGCTCTGGACAACGTTTGCGGCTTATCTGAATCTGGCGACATATCTTATGGCTATCAGATAAAGCATAATTACTGAACCGGCCATGAAAGGAGTTATATGAGAAGTATTACAACACTGCATTTACAATACGCACACCGTTTCCTTGGTTTTTGCGGAGAAGCACAGTATCTGCACGGACATACGGGAACATTGACAATTGAAGTTGAAGATTCGGTGAATACGGGCGTCAATATGGTTTTTCCATGTAATGAAATAAAAAAGACAGCGTGGAAAGTATTAAAGAATTTCGATCACGCGCTGATTTTACGCGAGGATGACCCATTGCTTCCGGCTGTTCTTAAGGTTTATGAGGAACAGGGAATTCTAAATGGTGCACCGCAGAATACGATGAAGGGACCGGAATTTTGCACTGCACTGGCTACAGCTTACCCCGAGTGCAGACTTGTGGTTACAAAGGAATCCATGACCGTCGAGGGCATGATTAAAATAGTTTACGAACTGCTCAAGGATAAGCTGAATATTGCGAAAATAACATTTACAAGCGGGGACAACGAGGCCTGCGCCGAATATGACGTAACAAAGACAAGGGACCGCTGTCCGCTTTGCGGAGTGGCACTTAACGAAGAGGGAATCTGCCCGAAGTGCGGATACAGTTGCCACCGTTAATTTTGTTCCGGCTTCCCAAAACAGCCGGAACAATTCGGACAATCACATACTTGACGGGTGTGTGAAAGTTTTTATATAAATTAAGTAATGGGTCTTCTGAGATAATTAATTAAATCGCAGAAGACCTATTATTTTGCAAAGGAAAAGAAACATTTACCAAATAAAAAGTACCGGAAACGGGATTGCTCATATTTCATTTTAAGGTTCTAAAAAATTGATTCTCTCGTTCTTTACAAAAAAATGATTTTGTGCTAGACTTTATCTGATTATGGGTATCAGACAAAGCCTGGCTTTTTTCTTCGAATTCCCAACGCTTTTTTCGGCATTTTCGAGGCAGATACCTAAAAATTTAAGGAGGATAAACAATGTCCAGAAAGAAACAATCAATGGATGGTAACCCAGCTGCCGCTCATGTGGCTTATGCGTTTACAGACGTAGCTGCTATTTACCCCATCACTCCTTCCAGCCCTATGGCAGACTCTGTTGACCAGTGGTCAGCTGCAGGACAGAAGAACATTTTCGGCAACCAGGTAAAGGTTGTTGAAATGCAGTCTGAGGCAGGTGCGGCAGGTACCGTTCACGGTTCACTTGCAGCAGGTGCCATCACAACCACATTCACCGCATCACAGGGACTTCTTCTTATGATCCCTAACATGTACAAGATAGCAGGTGAGCAGCTTCCTTGTGTATTCGACGTATCCGCACGTACCGTTGCTACACAGTCACTTAACATTTTCGGTGACCACAGTGACGTTTACGCTTGCCGTCAGACAGGTTTTGCTATGCTCGCTGAGACTAATCCACAGGAAGTTATGGACCTTTCTCCCGTAGCTCATCTTTCTGCTATTGAAGGTAAAGTTCCTTTCCTTAACTTCTTCGATGGTTTCCGTACATCACACGAAATCCAGAAGATTGAAAAATGGGATTATGCAGATCTCAAAGAAATGTGCAACATGGACGCTGTAAAGGCATTCCGTGAGCATGCTCTTAATCCTGAGAAGCCCGCTATGCGTGGTTCTCATGAAAACGGCGATGTATTCTTCCAGCATCGTGAGGCCTGCAACTCAGTTTATGAGGCACTTCCCGCTGTTGTTGAGAAATACATGGGCAAGATTAACGAAAAACTCGGCACAAATTATGACCTCTTTAACTACTACGGTGCTCCGGACGCTGACCGTGTAATCGTAGCAATGGGTTCAATCTGTGACGTTGCTGAAGAAGTTATCGATTA
>JAZQNE010000144.1:0-27011 GCA_045627185.1 Lachnospiraceae bacterium | reverse complement strand
AAGCCCCCCTCAAGATAAGATATCCCATTGTACTTGATACAAGTAAGACCCCTTGAAGACGACGAGGTTGATAGGGCAGAGGTGGAAGTGCAGTAATGCACGCAGCTGACTGCTACTAATAGGTCGAGGGCTTGACCTGATACTGGTTTGGTTTGGATTCAATGTGAATATGTTATTGGCCCAGTGGCTCAGTTGGTTAGAGCGCCGCCCTGTCACGGCGGAGGTCACGAGTTCGAGTCTCGTCTGGGTCGTCAGTTTATATGCTGAAATGGGATCTTAGCTCAGCTGGGAGAGCATCTGCCTTACAAGCAGAGGGTCACAGGTTCGAGCCCTGTAGGTCCCATTCTTTGATAGTTACTTCGATATCGGAATAACAATCAAGTGCCGATGTGGCTCAACGGCAGAGCAGCTGATTTGTAATCAGCAGGTTATCGGTTCGAATCCGATCATCGGCTTTTGTAATATGGATGGGTTCCCGAGTGGCCAAAGGGGGCAGACTGTAAATCTGTTAGCGACGCTTTCGAAGGTTCGAATCCTTCCCCATCCACTATATTTATTTCGCGGGGTAGAGCAGTCTGGAAGCTCGTCGGGCTCATAACCCGGAGGTCGTGGGTTCAAATCCCTCCCCCGCAACTCGTATTTTTATAACCATTATGCCCAGATAGCTCAGATGGTAGAGCAGAGGACTGAAAATCCTCGTGTCACTGGTTCGATTCCGGTTCTGGGCATTTTCGTTTATCTATTGATAAGCGCGATGGGATATTAGCTCAGTCGGTAGAGCACTTGACTTTTAATCAAGTTGTCCCGGGTTCGAATCCCGGATGTCTCATTAAAAAAAAAGACTGTTGAAATACAGTCTTTTTTTCTTTTAAAAGTTTTGCCCTGTTTATGTCATTGTGGAGTTATAGGACCCTCCTTCTTTTTCATTTTAATCAGTTCGAAGCCGGCCAGTATTATACAACCAACTGCATAACAGATAATATCCTTGAAATCAAATACGGACCCGAGCAGAACACGGAAAAATCTGATGTTTCCAAGTCCCAGAAGTTCTGCGGGATTGAACAGCTGGATTATTTCAACGCAGGCTGCAAACAGAAAAACAAACAGGGGAAGCAGCCGGCATTTATCGGGAATAAAAATCCTGATAAAGCAGTAAATAACAATAACAACTATAACATCGCCAAGATACGGTCTTACAAAGGAATCATGGACAAACAGTGCTATCAGGACCTCAATTGAAATAAGAAATATTGTTAATAAACCATAAATCAAGCGTTTCTTCATGCTGTTTCCTTTATTCTAATCTTCACGATAAAGACTATACGCATTATAACCTTTCATGTCGGGAGTCCAGATTTTTACGCGTAAAATCGTTTTGCAAGAGCAATCATATTTTTCTAATACATATTTTTTTGCCAAATGCTTTATTTCTTCAATTATTTTACGTTCAAAAAGAGATATTTGCCCTTTTTTATATTCCTCAGTATCGAAAATAATATTTAAACCGGGGTAAGAGGAAGCCAAAACATCCTTGGGTGTACTCAGTGAGACTTTTTTGACAAGTTTCTTTACGGCCGCTTTCTGCGAATAGGCAAAATCCATATAGCATGACCTTTCGAAGGAACATGCTCCGATGTACATTTCTTTATCATAGTATTCGGAAATATCAAGGTCTGTTTCCTGCGACACTTTTCCAAGATAATCTGTTATTTGCTGCGAATAATCTTTATTAATAAGACCGGGTGCAACAGATGGAGGAATCGTTATTTTGCGATAAGAAGACTCGTGCATAAAAAGGCAGCAATAAGGGACTGCTTTGAAGCTTTCGTTATACTTAACCGCATAATTGCTTCTGCTTCTTGAAACAAACTTAACCTGTTTTATTTCGAAACAAAGGGTGTTTTTCACATAATCAAGGATTTTATCTTCAAGAAAGATCATGGCACTCCGATTCATAAGCAACAGTCTCCTTACCATTAATGCCGTTTATAAATCAACATCGTCCTTGTCCAGAGTATCATTGAAATCATCAACAAAGTCAAGAAAATCTTCATCAATATCATCAAGCTGTTCCATAGTGTCGGAATTTGAAGAGGTTATTCTGGTAAAAAGACTATTCTGTTCCGAATCATTAGCAGATAATATTCCGGAAAATAGGTTATTATGTTCCGACTCATTTCCGGATGATACCGTATCACAAATTTTTTCAAAAAATGTAGCAGGAGATGTATCGCGTTCAGAATAGACTTCATCATCCGTATACATCTTTTTAATCTCATCTTTGTGCTTTTCGTTGTAACCATCTACGAATTCAAGAAAATCCGAATTCACTGAATCAATGTTTTCTTCAGCTTCTTCACGGCTTTCAATAACATCCCGGAATTTTTTATTCTTTCTTTGAGTTTTGTCTTTTTTAATCATATTTACAGCATTTCGGGTGTTGTTAGTTTCAACAATTACTGCATGCTCATGATACATGACAAAATCCACCTGATGGCTCATTAATTTTTTCGCCTCTTCAGATGAATATAAACAGTAAGTAGTAAACTTGTCATGATTGACGTGAATTGTAAGCGGATACCGTTCCAAAGATAAGTTGTTTTCAGTAAGCCCCTGAAATCTTTCGACTTTTCCGGTTCTGATTTCATCGGTCAGGATGAGCTTTCTGATACCTTTAATCTGCTTCAAACGATAAATGATAATAATAAGAAAAGGTAGGGTTACACAACCCAGCAAAATTGCACCTATTGCTTCAGGCGGTAACTCATACTCATTTTTTTCTTCGGAAGCATAAATGCAGAACAGGAAAAAAGCTATTATAAATATGGCGATTAAAAAGACGCCCAGCAGCCTTTTTATACTTTTCTTAAATGGTTTTTCAAAACTGTAATTATTCATATATTTTATATTTTCTTATTTGAGAAGAATTTCAGTATTTCCTGCGTTTGTGCAAGGACATCGTCAAGGGCTTTCTCTTTGGCAGCCATTGTGTTTTCTTCTTTCATTCTTTTTATTATGTTGTTGGCATCAACCATGCTGTTATAACGATAAATGCAGGAATCAAGCATATTCATATCGTCTTCGTCATAGGTGATGTCTGTAAGCTCAAAGCCGGTAATTTCAGCTCCGCAGGAACTGACGAATAAATCTGCAAATGTATTCCGGATGCCCTCAGAAAGACCAAAGTTTTTTGATTTAAGAGCTTCGGGTGAAATGCCATCAAGGCTGAGCTTTGCTGCCTGAGAATGAAGAACATTTAGAACTGTATCACAGATACCGGCTTCAAGTCGGGTTCTTGACGAAGCATCGTTTACATCAAAACCGAAAGCTTTTTTCAACATATCCGGGTCAGTGACGTTATATGAAATATTGCCCTTCACTGTTGCGGAAATATCAAGGTCTATAAGTATTTTAGGATCGACAACACGTAAAATAACGCGTTGTGAGGGGCTGAAAGAGCACGAACCTGTGAACATCATTAATATCCTCCTTATATAATCCGGTCGCTGATTTCATTACCATCTGCATCTTTTAAGATTTCCAGTAAGAACACCGTATCCCGGTAAATAACGTATGAGACGGTGAATCCGACATAATCCGATGCAGTTTCGCTTGAAAAAATGGAATTGGTTTGAAGGCGTTTATCGTCATGTTTGATAATCAGATATGCGATTCCCCTTAACGGCAAAACAAAAAGTTTATGCCCCCTCCTTCTTTTTTATTATAGAATATTTCACCAAAAAACGCAAAAAAAATAAGGAAGAATGCAGTAAACAGTAAGAATCCCGTATTGATTTCAGGTGTATACCCGAAATAGGAAAGCAAAATCAGCGGCAGTTTCTTTTCACTTTATGGATGTTGTGATAATATAAGAATGAAGACGCGCCAAAATGCCTTAAAACAGTTGTTATGGCGCGAATGAATCAGAAAACAAAATGCGAGGTTGAAGGAAAAATGTTTCACATTCTTGTAGTTGATGATGATAAAAATACACGCAGGCTGCTCCAGGCAGTGCTTGAACGCGAAAAATACACTGTATCGCTGGCCGAAAACGGTGAAGAGGCGCTTGACGTGCTTGACCGTGAGCATATTGACCTTATTGTGCTTGATATAATGATGCCTAAAATGGATGGCTACGAGTTTACGGAAACTCTGCGTGAAAGCGGAAGTGAAATGCCAATTCTTATGGTTTCTGCAAAGCAGCTTCCAAGCGACAGACACAAAGGCTTCCTTGCCGGAACGGATGATTATATCACAAAGCCCATTGATGAAGAAGAAATGCTGCTTCGAATAAAGGCGTTGCTCAGGCGTGCAAAAATCGCAAGCGAGCGTAAAATAGAGTTTGGTGATGTTGTGCTCGATTACGACAGCCTAACCGTATCGCGAAGAGGCGAAACCATAGAGCTGCCACAAAAGGAATTTCTGCTGCTTTATAAGCTTTTAACATACCCCGGAAAGATTTTCACACGTATCCAGCTGATGGATGAAATCTGGGGCAGCGAAAGTGAAACCGGATGGGAAACAGTAACGGTGCATATAGGAAGACTCAGAAAGCGCTTCGAGAATTGGGATGAATTCGAAATACAGTCAGTTCGAGGACTTGGCTATAAGGCGGTGAAAAAGGTATGAAAAAGAACAATGAAAGCAGAAGCAGGTGGGGACTCACCCTTTGGTTTTCAATCATCATATTTGTTTATATGCTCCTGTCAGTTGCAATTGCAGGCGCAGTGGTGCTTGTCCTTGTAAAAAATAATATTCTGATTCCGGATACAGCCCTGCAGCGGCCCGAACGTTTTCTTCTGACGGTTGCCCTGTTCAGCGTGGTTCTTGGTGCAATCCTCAGCTTTTTTGTAGGACGATTCCCGTTAAAGCCCGTCAATTCAATTATCGATGCCATGAACCGCCTTGCGGGCGGTGATTTTAAGACACGTATGCATTTTACGGGCCTTGAAGCAAAAATGTCGACCGCACAGGAGGTTGAGGCAAGCTTTAACCACATGGCTGAAGAGCTGGAAGAGACTGAGATGCTCCGAGGTGATTTCATCAACAATTTTTCGCATGAATTCAAGACTCCTATCGTGTCAATTGCAGGTTTTGCCAAACTGCTGCGCGAGGGAGATATCACTGAAGCCCAGCGCAGGGAGTACATAAACATCATTGCTGAGGAATCAATGCGTCTGTCCGATATGGCAACAAACGTACTGAATCTCACCAAAATTGAAAATCAGACGATTTTGACGGACGTCACTAATTTCAATATTTCCGAGCAGATAAGGGCTGCTCTCTTGTTGCTGGAACGCAAATGGACTGAGAAAAATGTCGATCTTGAGGTTGATTTTAACGAATATTACATAAACGGCAATGAAGAACAGATGAAACTTGTGTGGGTCAATCTGCTGGACAATGCCATAAAATACGTAAACCCCGGCGGAACGCTTGCTGTCCAGATTACTGAAACACCGACCGATATGATTATTTCCGTATCCAATACCGGTTCTGAAATTCCAAGGGACAAGCTGGACCGTATATTCAATAAGTTTTATCAGGCGGATGAATCCCATGCCGCACTTGGAAACGGTATAGGTCTTTCAATCGTAAAAGCTGTTGTGGAGCTGCACAAAGGAAAGGTTGTAGCATCAAGCGGCAGCGGCAAGACTGTATTTACCGTGGTGCTGCCGAAGTGAAAAGGCAATTGATTTATAGATAAACTTAAATATACCTATAAATCAATTGTTTTTTTGAAAAAAAAGAGAAAAGACAATAAAAACATTGCGTATGTGTTGACATTAAAACGTAAAAAAGTTACGATGTTCTATGTTCTATGTTCTATGTTCTATGTTCTATGTTCTATGTTCTATGTTCTATGTTCTATGTTCTATGTTCTATGTTCTATGTTCTATGTTCTATGTTCTATGTTTGGGACAATGTCGCTTATTACCAAAATAAAACGAGAATAAAATGAACGGGGATAAAAATGGACACAGACAAGAATAAAAAACATATTATAAGGAGCATGAGATGAAAAAAAGATTTTTGAGAGTTTTAATTTCGGGTTTTATGGCATTTGTAATCTGGGCATCGGCAACTGCTAGTATTCCGTGCAAAGCAGCTACCCAAAGTAATGTAAGCACAAATAAAATACAATCGCTTACAGACTATAGTCAATATGTATTTACAAGCAAAAGCAAAGTTGAAGATTATCTTAAAAACTTATATCCTTCGGCAACTTCCATTTCATTTAGACAGAACACAGAGGTAAAACTTAATTCAAAAAATCATTCCCAAGACAGTTGTTTTGAATACTATAAAACAACGGCCAATCGTGGTTCAACCCAAGACTTGTCTGCAGATGGAACCTGTTGGGCAACTGCAGTAAGTTCAATTGTAGAGTATTATAACAAAAATAGCTTATATAGATATACCGATTTTTATCGTTCTGCAATTGATGATGCACGTTATAATCATTATGTTTGTTTTGACAACTGTGCTGGTGGATTATGGACATTTTATAATGATGATGTTCTTGCGCACACGTTTAATAAATTCGGGATTAGTGGAAAGACATGTACTAATTATAAAAATAATATTTACAACAAACTTGTAAAAGAGATTAACGAAAATGACGTTACTTTATTTGGAACTCCAAATCATGCAATGTGTGGCTGTGGGTATACATCATGGACTGTAACATATAAAGTTGCAGCAGGACCAGCAGTTCCACAAATTGTTGTAACCCATAATTTCGTAATAGTAAATGATACTTGGAGTAATTATCGACAGTATTCATATTATCCTGCAACCAAAATTAACGAAAATCCTTCAGCGCTTGAAAAAGCACACGATTGGTTGTTTGAACTCACAGTAATAGACTAAGGAGCAATCATGAAAAAAAGCATCATAGCAACCATATGTGTTATAATCCTTGCGGTAGTGGCACTTTTGATTTTTTCCAAGACAAAAACGAAGTATCATGATGTTTCTTTTAATTCATATGATCAAGAAGCAACTTTAACACTTAAGGAAATAGCTTCGCTTGAACCTAACAGAAATACGTTTTACTCATACAATTATTTGACATTTTCGATTGTAGATTTGACAGAAGGGGTAAAAAAAATAACTGAGACAGATGGTTATCAAAAATCATTTACATCCCGTTTTGAGTATACTATTGAAGACGTAAATATTGTGAAAGAGTTTGAATGTTATTTGTTTATGAAAAGAGGGCATTATTTTTTGGTAAGTCATGAGAATGGGGAAGAAGAAAAAAAATACTCTATTACTGAATTAGTGGGAGAAATGGATTATAGCAATGGGAATGAAAATGTCTCAGGATATTATATTTCCCCAATAGCATATGAAGGACGCGCGCATATCTTGGAAACTGGGACAGAGGATTTTTGTAAATGGCAAGAGACTGCCGGACTTCAATCATATGAAGATTTGGTTGCGTATTATGAACAAACTGATAAAAAAGGATACAGTTGCAATGACTTGCAAAAGAGTGTTACTGTTAATATTTATCAGGTTGATTACAACAATGTTAAAATGGATACCAAATGGAGACTGCAAATAACAGCAAAAGATGAAGGAATCGCTTTTAAAGTATATGCGCTGGGAAAAAAAATTGATGAAGATTGAAGTTACAGATCTTACATTTGCTTACCGTAAATCACCGATAATAAACAAGTTAAGCTTTTCAGGTAAAACTGGAGATATTATCGGAATTGTTGGAAATAACGGAAGCGGAAAAACAACCTTACTAAAAACTCTTGGTGGATTTCTTATCCCTACAAAAGGAACTGTTGAAGTGTCAGACAGAATAAATAAAGATAAACCTTTGTTTTCGGGTTTTTTTGAAGCGCCAAGAATGTGGAATAATATGACCGGAAGAGAAAACCTGGTTTACTATTCAAGAAATACTTATTCTGTTTCAAAAGCAGATTATTTTTTTGAGGAGTTTAAGTTAAAAGAGTATGCAGATGAAAAAGTGGGCAATTATTCGTTAGGCATGAGGCAAAAACTTGCTTTGATTATTTCATTTATGACTGAAGCAGATATACTTCTGTTTGATGAGCCAACAAATTCGTTAGATCAGGAAAGCATTGATCTGTTTTTCAAACTTGCATCGGAATATGTAAAACAAGGTCGTATCGTTATTTTAATAACACACATTCTGTATGAGTTAAATAGCTATTGCAATTCTGTTTATTTGCTAAAAGACGGTATATTACGAAAATGGGATACATCTTTTGAGGATGAAACTTCAGAATCCATAGAACTGGTTTTTGAAACGGAGGATGGTGCAGAAAGAGCACGAAATTGTTTTAAGTCAAATGAAATAATCAGTTGGTCTTCTCGAAAGCTTGTTGTTGTTCCGGTTTTTGATTCGGTTGGACGTGTTGTTGAAAAAGTATGCAAATATGGGATAGAAAGTGTAAATAAGCGCAAAAAAACGCTTAAAGAAATCTATATGGAGGCTGAAAAGAAATGAAAAGTATTTTTTACCGTCTTTCTAGAAGTTTTCTGCTTCCTATAGTTTTGGTAGTAATGTTTGCATTTATTGTTTATTATGCATACAACATATATAGAAACACGGATAATACGGCTTCCAGATGGAGAAACCCAATTGATGATTACACTAATACTGACAGAAGCATTGATGTTCAACTTGGTGAAATAGAAAAAAACAAACAGGAAAATCTTAAAATCCTTTATGAAGAATGTGCATATGCAGATGAGTTAGATATCTATAATTTAGATGTTAACAACGAAAATGGGTTATCACCTAAAGCGACTATGGTGATAATGGAAATGCAGTGGCAAAAAGAAAGTGAAGATATTCTACGCTTTTTATCTAAAAACAATTATACATACGATCAGATAGTTGATGGAAGTGAAGTTTCCGGAATGCTCAGATCTCGTTACATTTTTATGTTGTTTACATATGATGCAATTTGGAAGCTTGATTTGGTTTTTGCATTATTAATTATATGCCTTGTTGTTTGTATAGGACGTCAAAACGGTGCTTTCCTTATAGAAACACTTACCAGGGGACGAAAGAAGGTTTTTTGGGAACAATTTGGTTCAGGCCTTATTATATTGGCAGTAATTGAATTAATTCAGTTTATTTTTATTTTCTTGGTACGCTTGGAATTTCCAAACTACACGGAATATCTGCTCTATTATAACCATGGCAATATAAAAGTTGTTCCTGAAATAATTACTTTTATCGGGTTTGCAGTTTACCATTTTGTTAAAACCTTTGTTTTCTATTGTATCTTTTTTAGTTTAGCATATTTCATCAAGAATATTATTGTGATGATCGGGACAAGTGCAGCAATTTCATTTTTATATATCCGTTTTGAAATGGTTACCGCTTATACCGAAAAAAGAAGTAAAATATTAGATGCATTGAGGATCTCGTTGGTTAATGTATACGACAGATCGTATTTAGATGTTAAGCATCAAGCGGCATTTGTTCTTAGTATTAAAATAATTGGAATTATTGTAGTTTCGGTGCTGTTTTATATTGGTTATAGGATAGCAATGAAAAAAAATCTAAAAACCACATACGAATAAATACAGTATATATGTATTTAACAAAGCCATAAAAAGAGTCACTCCGTGAGGTGACTCTTTTTATTTATCTTCAGTTTAGTTTTCCGACGTATAATCCGAAAAAGTAAGATGAACATAATCTCAAATGAAGGGATAAATATAGTATGCTTGAGCTCAAAAACATTACAAAACAGTATGTAACTGCGGGCGAAACGGTTGATGCATTAAAGGGAATTGACCTCAGGTTCCGTGAAAGTGAGTTTGTTTCTATCCTTGGACCGTCGGGCTGCGGAAAAACAACCATGCTGAACATCATTGGCGGACTGGACAAGTACACAAGCGGAGATCTTGTGATTAACGATATTTCGACAAAGAAATACAATGACCGCGACTGGGATACATACAGAAACCATTCAATCGGTTTTGTATTCCAGACCTACAACCTGATCCCGCACCAGAGCGTACTTCAGAACGTTGAACTTGCACTGACGCTTTCGGGTGTTGGCAAGGCAGAACGCAGAAAGCGCGCGAAGGAAGCACTCGAAAGAGTAGGACTGGGAGACCAGCTTAAGAAGCGACCGAGTGAGATGTCAGGCGGCCAGATGCAGCGTGTTGCCATTGCACGTGCAATCGTAAATAACCCTGATATTATTCTTGCCGATGAGCCCACCGGTGCACTTGATACCGAGACAAGCGTACAGGTAATGGAAATCCTCAAGGAAATTGCGAAAGACCGTCTGGTTATCATGGTTACGCATAACCCTGAGCTTGCGGAGAAATACTCCACACGTATAGTAAAGATGCTGGATGGCCGTGTTCTTTCCGATTCACAGCCAATTTCCGATGAAGAAGCAGTTCAGCAGCTTGAAGCACTTAAGGCAAAGGAAGACAAGGTTTACAAGAAAAAACGCCCGTCCATGTCCTTCTTCACATCGTTTGGACTTTCACTCAAAAACCTTTTCACAAAGAAAGGCAGAACAACGCTTACGGCGTTTGCAGGTTCCATCGGTATTATAGGAATTGCCTTGATTTATGCGGTTTCACAGGGAACTACGAATTATATAGATCAGGTTCAGGAGGAGACGCTTTCGTCTTATCCTATCACCATTCAGGCTCAGCATATGGATATTTCAACGCTTCTGAATGCATTTGCGGGCAAGGCTGAATCCATTGAGAAGCATGATAATGATGCTATTTATCAAAAAGCAATGGTCTATGAAATGGTGAACGCGTTCAATTCAATTGAGGCACAGAAGAATGACCTTGAGTCCTTCAAGAAATACCTTGATGATCAGCGTGCGATTGAAGACAGCAAGCTCAGCAAGGCTGTTTCAACCGTTAAATATTCGTACGATCTGAATCTGTTAATCTACACAAAGAATGTTGATGATGAAATCATTGTTTCCGACAATGAAAAGCTGACGCTGAAAATCATGGAGAAATACATGGGCGTCAATATGTCATCACTGGTAACAATGCGTGATCAGTACGCCGGCAACTCAATGGCATCGCTTATGACATCCTCAAGTGACCTTTGGCGCGAGCTTTTGCCGGGAAAAGACGGCAAACTTGTCAGTGATGTAATTGAGAAGCAGTATGAACTGGTTTATGGCAGCTGGCCTTCAAGATACGATGAAATAGTGCTTTTTGTTGACAGCCACAATGAACTTGACGATATGACTCTTTACGCACTCGGCTTAAAGAGTGAAGAAGAAATAGGCAAAGCAATGGAGGCCTCACTCAACAAAGAACAGATTACATATGAGTCACACAAATGGAGCTATGAGGAAATTTGTGCAATGGATTTCCGTACCGTGCTTTCGCCTGACTGCTACGTTTATGATGAAGCAACTGAGACCTACACAGATCTCCGCGAGACAGAAACCGGACTTAAGTATCTCTACGATAACGGTATGAAGCTTCATGTTGTAGGTATTGTAAGACCTGATGAAGATGCAGTGGGTGCAGGAATTCAGGGAGCAATAGGCTACACCTCAAAACTTACCGAGTATCTTATTAATGCTGCACATGATTCTGAGGTGGTTAAGGCGCAGAAGGCTGACAGCACAATGGATATTTTTACGGGCCTTCCTTTCAAACCTTCGGAAAAGGATATGACAAATGCCCAGAAAGCCAAGGAATTCAAGGATTATGTCGAATCACTTGATGCAATCGGCAAAGCAGCGGTTTATGTAAAGATTCTCAGCATCCCTTCTGAAGAAGAGGTTAACAAGGTTGTTGAGGCCCAGGTTGGCAACATGACCCGTGAAGATATGGAAAACGCGATGCTCCAAGCAATGGCTGCACAGACAGGCATGGGTGAGGCTGAAATGCGAAGCTACATTGCTCAGATGAGTGATGAAGATATTGCAGGATATTTCCGTAAGGCTGTTGCTGAACAGTACAGAGCAAAATACGCTGAAGGTGTAATTGAGAAGACAAAAGCCATGACAACCGACCAGTTATCAATGGCACTTAAAATGGCTCTTGAGGGTTATACAGAAGAGCAGTGCGCCGGATATTACGACAGCATCCTTGATTTCTCTGATTCCACATATGAAGACAACCTTGTTAAGCTTGGCTGCCTGGATATTGATATTCCTTCATCAATCAGCATTTACACAACAACCTTCGAAGCAAAAGACAGCGTTGAAGAAGCAATCAAGGAATACAATGATTCCGTAGATGACCTTCGCGAAATCCGCTACACTGACTATGTAGGCCTGATTATGTCATCAGTAACCACAATCATCAACGCTATTACATACGTTCTTATCGCATTTGTTGCAGTATCGCTTGTGGTTTCATCTATCATGATTGGCGTTATTACGCTGATTTCTGTACAGGAAAGAACAAAGGAAATCGGTATCCTGCGTGCAATCGGTGCTTCCAAGAGCAATGTATCAAGCATGTTTAACGCAGAGACAATGATAATAGGTTTTACATCCGGACTTATAGGTGTAATCATTACATATCTGCTTTGCATACCGATTAACCTTATTCTTCATAAGCTGACAAAGATAAATACCCTTAGTGCGGTTCTGCCGCTTCCGGTAGCTTTGATTCTTGTTGCAATCAGCACGCTGCTTACACTTATTGCAGGCATCATTCCTTCAAGAAGTGCCGCTAAGAAAGACCCTGTTGTTGCACTTCGCACCGAATAATTGTGTAAAGTGTTCAGGGCACGGTTATGCACCTATTTTACGTATCAGAACAATTTTAGAAAGTTTTTCGGGGGCGGCTTCCACCCCTGATAGTAACAGGTAACAGAAATGAGAAACTGGCTTCAAAGAATGGCATATAAATATAGTGTTTTCATGCAGGGCAGAAACGGAAACGATGAATTCTCCCGCTTTCTGACGATTGCGGCTCTTGTGTTTATGGTTTTATCGTGGATAAAGCCGTTGAGTTTCATGGCACTGATAGCTTTTGTTCTGCTTGTCTGGACTATATTCAGATGTTATTCAAAAAATCTTGCAAAACGCGGGCGTGAGAATGAGAAATATATTGGCATAAAGAGTGCAATTACAGGAAGATTCACACTCTACAAAAATATGTTCCGCGACAGAAAAACACACAGATATTATAAATGTCCGGGCTGTAAGGTTTATGTTAGAATTCCAAAGCTTGAGCATGGAAAAAATATTGAAGTAAGCTGCAAAAAGTGCGGGAAGAAATTCGTTGTGAAGACCTGATATCGTCAGGAAATCCGGCAAAATAAGACTTCTGCAAACAAATTCCCGCTTTTTGCGGCGGACAAGTAACAATATGAGGTTGGAACGGTATGGTTAACGATCCGTACAGCGTTCTTGGTATTTCACGGGACGCCACTCCGGAAGAGATAAAAAAAGCATATAGAAAAAAAGCGAAGGAATACCATCCGGATCTGCATCCTAATGACCCGCGTGCCGCGGAGAAAATGAATGAGATTAATGAAGCATATGATATGATTCAGAACCCTGAGAAATATGCGGCAAAACGGGCTCAGGAGGAAGCAAGACGAAATCCCTACGGGAATCCGTTCGGTTACGGAGGATCCGCTTACGGTGGTTCAGGATACGGTAATACCGGCAGTTCGCGGAGCGGATATGGCTCCGGTTACGGCAGCTCAGGTTACGGTTCACAGAATGGTTATGGTAATTCCGGTTCGGGCTATGACAGCCGTAATTCAGGGTATGGACAGCAGAACTACGGATATCGCGGTTCAAACGGCTGGTCAAGCGACTTCGGAAGCTTCTGGTTTGGGGATTTGTTCGGCTTTGGCGAGCAGATGGTTGATACAACACCACACCCGGAACCGGGCGATTCATCGGACCTTGTAAGGGCAATAAATGCCGTAAACAGCAGGCGTTATGATGAAGCTGTAAATATTCTTTCAGGAATGACAAGTACTTACAGAAACGACCGCTGGTATTATGTATGTGCAGTTGCTTATAACGGTGCAGGAGACACTACACGTGCAGAAGACCTGATTCAGCGTGCCGTTCAGATGAACTCGCAGAATCGTGTTTACAGGCAGCTTTGGCAGACCTACCGCCAGAAAATGCAAACGGAGCGAAGCAGTGATTATTCAGTGCAAAATATCAGGCCGACTTCCTGTCTGCTTAAGATAGGACTGTATTTTCTGATATTTGAACTCCTTAAGCTGTTGATTTATTTCCTTATGGGTGGCGGAGGAGCTTATCTGCCACCACCATAATGTAAAATCAGTGAGGCCCGACGCTTCAAAGTCAGTATTCAATAACCTTAAATATCAGTAATGTGTAACAGGGAGAAGAAATGGGAAAAACTATAGGGATCGACTTGGGAACAACAAACAGTTGTGTTTCCGTAGTTGAGGGCGGAAAGCCTGTAATCATTCCAAACGATAAAGGAAGCCGTACAACACCGAGTGTTGTTGCTTTTACAAAAGAAGGCGAACGCCTTGTAGGCGCGGCAGCGGTGCGTCAGGCTGTTGTAAACAGCGAGCGTACAATCTGTTCCGTAAAGCGCAGTATGGGAACATCAAAGCGCTATAACATTGACGGAAAAGACTATTCACCGCAGGAAATCAGTGCAATGATTCTGCGCCGCCTGAAAAAAGATGCGGAAAATTATCTGGGAGAGCCCGTAAATGATGCGGTTATCACGGTTCCAGCGTATTTTAACGATATCCAGCGCCAGGCTACAAAGGACGCCGGACGTATTGCGGGGCTGAATGTAAAACGAATCATAAATGAGCCTACAAGTGCAGCTCTTGCATACGGACTTGATAACAGTGCGCCTCAGAAAATCATGGTTTATGACCTTGGCGGCGGAACCTTTGATGTTTCCATAATCGAAATCGGAGACGGTGTAATAGAGGTTCTTGCTACAAACGGTGACAACCATCTTGGCGGCGATGATTTCGATGAACGTGTATCGAAGCATCTTTCAGAGATTATCAAGGCTCAGTACCATGTTGACATCAACCGTGATTTTGCTGCTCTTCAGAGAGTTAAAGAAGCTGCCGAAAATGCGAAGAAGGAGCTTTCTTCCTCAGAAACAAGCTACATAACACTGCCATATCTTACAATGTCGGGAAATACCCCGATTAACTTTGAATATACACTTACAAGAAATAAGTTTAATGAACTGACGGCGGATCTTGTGGAGCGTACGGCAATTCCTGTCCGAAACGCTCTTACGGATGCGGGAATTGCGGCATCTGAGCTTGGAAAGGTAATTCTTGTCGGCGGTTCAACACGAATCCCTGCCGTACAGGAAAAGGTTCAGAAACTAACCGGAATGGTTCCGTCAAAGAATATTAACCCCGATGAGTGTGTTGCGCAGGGTGCTGCAGCACAGGGCGATACTCTTTCTGAAAACGCCATGGTACTCTACGGCGGAAACAGCCTGCTGCTTTTGGATGTTACCCCGTTAAGTCTTTCAATTGAAACGGTTGGCGGCGTTGCAACACGTCTTGTTGAGCGTAACACAACGCTTCCCGTTCATTATTCGCAGATTTTCACAACTGCTGCTCCTTATCAGCGAAATGTTGAAATCCATGTTCTTCAGGGCGAGCGGCCAATGGCTGCCGATAACAAGACCATCGGCAAGTTCAGGCTGAACGGCATAAAGGCAGCTCCCGCAGGTGTTCCGCAGATTGAAGTAACCTTTGATATTGATGCGAACGGCATCCTGCGTGTTTCCGCTAAGGACCTTGATACCGGCAGAGAGCAGTCTATCACCATCACAGATAATGAGCGTATGTCAGATGAAGAAATTGAGCGTGCTATACGCGATGCTGCCCAGTATGCGGCCCAGGACGGTACAAGACGCCATCTGCTGGACGCTAATAATGAGGCAAACAGAACCATTGCTGAGGCAGAAAGTTATCTGAAGGCTGAGAAAAAAGAAATTTCAAAGGATAAGAAGCGTGAAATCAAGGATGCGATTTCTGACTTAAAGAAGCTTCTGTATCGCGAAAAACCCGAGAAAATGACGGATTCCGATGTGGATGAAATCCGTATGGCAACCGAAAGACTGAAAAATGAAATAATGTGATGAGATAATGTAAAAAATCAGGGAGCAAACCGGTAAATTGGTTTGCTCTCTTTTATTCTATTGAGTATAATAAAATGGGATGAAAAAGTGAATTGTCAGCTCAAAACCACAACAAATTAAAAGTGAAGAATCAACAAAATAGGAAACAGATTATGGACGAAGAAACAAAGAAGAAAAAAATTATCAAAATTATAATTAATATAATTGCAGTTATAATTGCAGTTATTATTCTGACCTATATTGGAGTGGAGTTTTACAATATATTCAGAAAAAAAGCCCCCGGTTATTTAGACGGGAGAATAAACTGTTCGCGGAGATACCTCTTAAATGAACTGACCGTAGCAGATTGGGAAATTGCAACAGAGGTAGTTTCTGAAGAAACAAAGCATGGAAAGCCGGAATTTATATCCACACTGATTATCCTTTCAGATGGTTTTCCTACGGTAAAAACAGAGATGCTGAATGCAAAAGGTCGCGTTCCGGAAGATGAAGAAAAAGAAAAAGAAGCACAACAGGTTCTTTTGGAATCACATTTGATTGATTGGTATCTTCAGGACAAACCCGAAGGTTTCAAACTGGGGCAGACAAAAACGGCTGAGGAAGGTGATTACATTATCGCCATTACCGACCTTGAAAGCATGGGAGACACTGCTTTTATTTATTTTTACAGAAAAGATACAAAAAAGATTGTTTTCCTGGATGGAATTAGTACGGATGATTACGTTTTTGCAACCACTAAACTTGTAGTTAAGAAGTTTAACATAGCAGAATAATCTTTATGTTTTTTGTTTTTCCATATAGCCACAAATACGCAAATCTGCTATAATTACTTTGATTATGTATATCCAGAGAAAGTTGAAAAAATGGGAAGAAAAATCCTTATAAAAACTAAAATACAGGAAGCCTTTACATCCGTGCTGCCGGTTACAATTATCATGCTCGTTCTGAGCTTCACGGTAACGCCCATGAACAACAATATGTTTGTTTCGTTTCTGATAGGTAACGTGCTGCTGATCATCGGAATGGGCCTGTTTACGCTGGGCGCAGACAGCTCCATGACAAGCATCGGCGAGCGTGTGGGTGCGGATATAGTAAAGACAAGAAAACTGTGGTTCGTAATACTTGTAGCATTTATTCTTGGTGTAATTGTAACAATTTCCGAGCCGGACCTTGTGGTGCTTGCAGACCAGGTTCCATCCGTTCCGTCGTTTGTACTGATTGGCGCTGTGGGAATCGGTGTGGGAATTTTTCTTGTGCTGGCCCTTATTCGAATTATTTTCAGAATCAAACTTAAGTGGATGCTGATTATCAGCTACATCATAGTTTTTGCTCTTTCATTTTTCATCCCGAAAAGCTTTCTCTCAATCGCATTTGATTCGGGTGGCGTTACAACAGGTCCCATGACCGTTCCGTTTATTCTGGCACTTGGTGTCGGTGTTTCATCAATTCGAAGCGATGACAACCGGAGCGATTCATTCGGCCTTGTTGCGCTTTCATCGGTTGGACCTATTATTGCTGTTATGATTCTTGGTCTGATTTATACACCTGACGGAAATTACGATGCTACACTTGGCGCTTCAACAGCATCAAACACATCAGAAACGCTGTGGGAATTCATAAAAGTGCTTCCCGCATATATGCATGAGATGGGCAGATCCCTTCTTCCGATAGTCATTTTCTTCTTCATTTTCCAGCTTTTCCGCTTCAAAATGAATAGGCGTAATCTTTTGAAAATTATCATCGGTCTTGTGTTTACATATGCGGGCCTTGTATTTTTCCTGACAGGCGTTAATGTAGGATTTATGCCCGCCGGAAGGTTCCTTGGAACAACACTTGCAGGTATGGAAAACAACTGGATATGTATCCCGGTTGCAATGTTAATCGGTTTCTATATTCTGAAAGCCGAGCCTGCCGTTCATGTCATGGTTAAGCAGGTTAATGAACTTACACTTGGCGCAATTACCGAAAACATGATGTTTACAACGCTTTCGCTTGGTATGGCAGTTTCGGTCGGACTTGCAATGCTGCGTGCGATTACCGGTATTTCAATTCTTTGGATTGTTGTTCCGGGTTATCTTATTGCTATTGGACTTTCATTTGTGGTTCCTGATATGTTCACCGCTATTGCATTCGACTCCGGCGGTGTAGCATCCGGTCCCATGACGGCAACCTTCCTGCTTCCGTTTGCAATGGGTGCATGCGAAGCGGCCGGCGGCACAACCATTACAGATGCATTCGGCGTAGTTGCTCTTGTTGCAATGACACCTCTTATCGCAGTTCAGATAATGGGTCTTGTATATTCATGGAAGGCCCGTTCTGCAGCGGAAATTTCCGCTATCGACCTGACTTCGGTTGATGCAGAAGAGACAATCAGCTTTGTTCTGTAAAATAAGGAATGGGAAAAGTAATATCAACAATTGGAGAATAAATGGCAACCTTAAATATTTTTATCAGTATCACAACTGAAAAATTCAGCGAAAAGTGCGAAAAACTTTATCGTGACAGGGGACATCAGGTGATTTTAAGTACACTTGGCCATGGTACTGCGAACAGCAAGCTGTTTGACTATCTGAGCCTTGAAACCAGTGAGAAGCTGGTACAGTTTATCCCGGTGGATGAAAAAGAGAGCGCATCCCTGATAACGGAATTCAGGCGCGCTGTGCATTACGAGCAGCGAGGCAGCGGTATTGCCTTTGTAATACCGCTCAGCAGTGTAAGCGGAAAAACAGTAATGGAGTATATGATGGGCGCACAGGATAAAAAACCTACAAAAGAAATTAAAACTGATGAGAAGAAGCAGGCATCGTTCCGATATGACCTGATTATTGCAGTTGCAAACCAGGGCTATACAGAAGAAGTTATGCAGGCTGCAAGAAAGGCCGGCGCCGGCGGTGGTACCGTTATTCACGCAAAGGGAACGGCCAGTCAGTACACGGAAAAATTCTTCGGAATCACTCTTTCGGATGAAAAAGAGATTATTCTTATTGTCACAAAGAACTTTGAACGTGATAAGATAATGGATGCAATTAAGCAGGGTGCCGGTGTTTCGAGCGATGCCCACACAATTCTGTTTTCATTGCCTGTAGAAAACGTTGCAGGTATTGCAAGCTACGAATAATCATGATAGAATGGTGAGATTCCAAAAGAATTTTGCGTATTTTGAGGAATACGTTGAGGAGGAACAATAATAATGGAAAAAGAAAAGAACAGTCTGAAAATCTGGATAGTAATAGATTCTCTGCTGCTGCTTGCAATTGTCGGCATTTTTGCATTGGTTATAGCAAAAACAAAGGCTCCGAGCAACGGAAATACGAGTCTCCCTACCCAGTCACCTACCGAACCGGTTAATAAACCAACCGAAAAGCCTACCGATGAGCCAACGGCACCGCCTACGGAGACACCTACTCCCGAGCCTACCGAAACTCCTACACCGATTCCCACAGACACACCTACCCCCACTCCTGAAGTAGCATTTAAGCCCAATGCCAAGGTTTCTGTCGGCAATCTTAATGTCCGTACCGGATTTGGCAAGAGTTATGACCAGCTTAAGATTGACGGTAAGGAAGTTCAGCTTCATGAGCCTGATGAACTCGAAGTAATCAGCAAGAACGGAGACTGGGCACAGGTTAAGTTCAAACTTAACGGCAAGGTATATGAAGGCTATGTTTATGTACCTTACATTAAGATAACTGACAGTTCGAATATTGCCATTACGCCTACAAAGGCCCCTACCACAGCTCCTTCAACACCGCTTGTAGCAGGAAATTATGCTAATGACAGCACAGCTTTTAATGAGTGGTATGAGATAAAAAGCAGCGGTCATAAAAAAATGGCAGCTCCCAATGACATGGATATCAAGAATCGTTTTGCTGAGCTTGGTGCCTTCTATGTAGATAAAAATGCAACGGATGATGACAAGGTTTTTTACCTGACCTTCGATTGTGGGTATGAGGAAGATTATACCGCAAAAACGGCGGATATCCTGGACATCCTCAAAAAGCACAATGCGAAGGCGGCTTTCTTTGTAACAACCGGATTTATTGACCAGGCAACATCATCTGCAAAGCGTATGAAAGAAGAAGGACATATTGTCGGAAATCATACGAAAAACCATCCTGATCTTTCAAAATGCTCTGTTGAGAAGATTCAAAGTGAATTAAACGATACAGCCGCTTATTTCAAGAAAAAGACCGGCTACGACATGGACCCCTATATGCGTCCTCCGCAGGGTGATTTCTCAATCCGTTCGCTTCATGTTACTCATGATCTTGGATATAAGACAATTTTCTGGAGCCTGTCCATTTATGATGATTGGAACATGACCAGAAATGACAGCAATAAACAGTACCACACCACTGACTTTGTAAAAAGTGTTTTCAAAGACCGTCATCATAGCGGATGTATAGCTTTGATTCATGCGGTTTCAAAGGAAAATGTGGCTGCACTTGATGATGTTCTGACATTCCTTGAGGAGCAGGGATATCGTTTCGGAACACTTGATGAACTTTACTATTAAAATATTGATATAACCTACGGATAATTGCGTAAAGGGATAAAGCTTTATTGAGCAGATGGAAAACAAACAGGGAAAGCGAAGACGCAAACTGAATATATGGGCCTACGCAGACCTGGTTGTTGTTGTAGGGATTTTAATTGTTGTGCTTGTTGGGCATGATTGGACCGGAATTGGCAGGGGAAAGAATATTCCTACCGATACCCCCACGCCTACGTTTACGCCAACTCCTACGAATACCCCAACACCTACAAGTACACCTACGCCTACGCCTACACCAACTCCTACAAATACACCTACTCCGACAAATACTCCTACCCCTACAAATACGCCTACACCTACCTTTACACCGATACCAACATTTACGCCCACACCGTCACCTACACCTACAAATACACCAAAGCCTACCAATACGCCCACACCTACACTAAAGCCTACGGTAACGCCGGATTTGTCGAAGCCCATCGTTTATGGGGATTATACGAACGATGACAGGTCTGCCAAAGGCTGGCCCGAAATGACTGTTAAAAACCATCAGCAGCCAAGATACAACCTTGACGAGAAATATCATTTTGATGAGCTTGATGTTCATTATGTGGATAAAAATGCTACAGATGAAGATAAAGTTGTTTATTTTACTTTTTACTGTGGATACGAATTATCAACCACAGGAAAGGTTGCGGACATCCTTGATATATTGAAAAAACACAATGCTTACGGTGCTTTTTTCATGATGAGGGGCTTTATTAACCAGGTTTCGGCTTCGACGCTTAAACGCATTAAGGAAGAAGGCCATATTGCGGGCAACCATTCGGCAAATCATCCAAACATGGGTACAATTTCCGATAAGCAGATACGTTCCGAGCTTAATGAGGTTGCAACCCTGTTCAAGTCAAAAACAGGTTATGACCTTGACTTGTATGTTAGCCCGCCGGGCGGTGATTACTCCATGCATGCGCTTCATGTAATGCATGACATGGGATACAGGACATTCTTCAACAGTCTGCGTATAGCAAATGACTGGAATCTGAATAAGGATATTCAGGCTTCACACACGGTTGAATACATCCTGAAAATCTTTGAAGAAAGGCATCATAACGGTGCCATTATATCAATGCATCCCGTATCGCAGGCGAATATAAATGCACTTGATGCGGTTCTGACTTACCTTGAAAGTCAGGGATACCGGTTCGGTTCCCTTAGTGAAATAAAATAAATCCCTGATATCCGGGCAGGTAACAGGGAAAAACGGAGGATAAATCATGAATAAAATCGACCAAATGTCTGCCAACGCTCTTCGCGTTCTTGCAGCAGACGCAATCCAGAAGGCAAAATCGGGACATCCCGGACTTCCCCTTGGTACAGCAGATGCAGCATATGCACTCTGGGCAAAGGAGCTGAAGCACAATCCTGCAGATCCTGACTGGTTCAACAGAGACCGCTTCATTCTTTCAGGCGGACACGGTTCAATGCTTCTGTATTCACTTCTTCATCTGTTTGGCTACGGCCTTACAAAGGAAGACCTTATGCAGTTCCGTCAGCTTGATTCCCTTACTCCCGGTCATCCCGAGTATCGCCATACAAAGGGCGTTGAAGCTACAACCGGCCCTCTTGGCGCAGGTATGGCAATGGCAGTTGGTATGGCAATGGCAGAAGAGCACCTTGCAGCTAAATTCAATCGCGAAGGCTACCCGGTTGTTGACCATTACACATTCGCTCTGGGCGGCGACGGCTGTATGATGGAAGGTATCTCACATGAGGCTTTCTCACTTGCAGGCACACTTGGTCTTTCAAAGCTTATTATTCTTTATGATAGCAATAAAATTACAATCGAAGGCAGCACAGACCTTGCTTTTACCGAAGATGTAAAGGCACGTTTCGATGCTTACGGTTTCCAGACAATCGTTGTTGAAAACGGTAACGATATGGATGCTGTTCAGGCTGCAATCCGTGAAGCAAAGGCTGATAAGACACGTCCTTCAATGATTATGATGAAAACCCAGATTGGCTACGGATGTCCCGCAAAGCAGGGCAAATCAAGTGCTCACGGCGAGCCTCTTGGTGATGAGAACATTCTTGCAATGAAGGAAAACCTTGGCTGGCCTTCAACAGAGCCTTTCTTTGTTCCTGATGAAGTTTACGCTAACTACAAAGCAATTGCTGATTCCAAGGCTGCTGCTGAGGATGAGTGGAACAAGCTGTTTGCCGAGTGGGCTGCTAAGTTCCCTGAACTTAAGAAGGAATGGGATGACGAATTTAACATGGATATCGCTAAGCCTCTTATTGATGATGATGAGTTCTGGGCATATGACGATGCTCCCGCAGCAACACGTAATCTTTCCGGTACAGTTATCAACCGTCTGAAGAATAAGGTTCCCGCACTTTTTGGTGGTGCTGCAGACCTTCATCCTTCAACAAAGACATACATGAAGGAAGTCGGAGACTTCTCAAAGGAAGACAGAACCGGCCGCAACATTCATTACGGTGTACGTGAAATTGCCATGACAGCAATTGCAAACGGTATCACACTTCACGGACTTCGCGGATTCTGCTCAACCTTCTTCGTATTCAGTGATTATGTAAAACCTATGGCACGTCTCTCATCTATTATGAGAATCCCTACAACGTACGTGCTTTCACATGACAGCATCGGTGTTGGCGAGGATGGCCCTACACATGAGCCTATTGAGCAGCTTGCTATGCTCCGTGCTATGCCTAACTTCAACGTATTCCGTCCCGCTGATGCAACAGAAACAATTGCTGCATGGTACTCAGCAGTAACCTCAACCGAGACGCCTACCGCAATTGTTCTTACACGCCAGAATCTGCCTCAGCTTGCCGGCTCATCAAAGGAAGCCTTAAAGGGTGGTTACATTGTATCCGATTCCAAGAAGGCTACTCCGGATGCTATCATCATTGCAACCGGTTCAGAAGTTAACCTTGGTGTTTCCGCTCAGGAACAGCTTGCTGCAGAAGGAATTGACGTTCGTGTTGTCAGCCTTCCCTGCATGGAAATTTTTGATGCACAGAGCAAGGAATACAAAGAGAGCATTCTTCCTAACGCAGTACGTGCAAGAGTTGGTATTGAAGCACTTATCGGCTTTGGCTGGGAGCGTTACATTGGTCTTGACGGCAAGATGCTCTGCATGAACGGTTTTGGAGCATCAGCACCTTATGCAAAGCTCTTCCCTAAGTACGGTTTCACCGTAGAAAATGTAGTTGCAGCCGTTAAGGAAGTTGTGAAATAAATAAATTGTTATTTAATCCGCGGCACAGTGTGTCGCGGATTTCATTTGCAACGCTTAATTCCCGGTAACCGATTAAGCGAAATTTTCTGATTTCCGAGATTTTGCTTAAGTGTAGTGAAATTGAATAAGCGAAAATCGGCAATTTGGTGGCGAGCGCTTATTTTGGGTTTCAAGTACAAAATAGAGCTGTGAAACCGGCTCGTTTTTCTTTAATCTCTCTTTGCGTGACAAAATCACGGTAGAAAACATTGCGAAAAATGTCACGGCGTGGTAGATTTTAAGTATCAGCTGACAAACTTCAGATCAAATCCTGAAATACGCTTCAGGAGTTTGTACTAAACAGAACTTAAATAAAGAGGATTAAAAATGGAAAAAAAGACGATGGGTTCTTTTTTGTCTGCCCTTCGAAAAGCAAATGGAATGACTCAGCAGGATGTTGCAGACAGATTAGGCGTAACAAACAGAGCTGTAAGTCGCTGGGAGCGTGATGAAGCACTTCCGGATATCACACTTATTCCGGCTCTTGCAGAGATGTTCGGGGTTACGTGCGATGAACTCTTGAGAGGTGAAAGGGCGAGTGAAGAGGCTGCGAATGAAGCACATGTTTCTGCAAATACAGAAAAAAAGACCAAACTTATGGTGGAAAATACGCTTCAAAAAATCAAAAATAAACGACACACATCATTTTTGCTGGCACATATTGGGATAATAGCAGGACTTATAGTTGGAATAGTATTAAGTAGTTTTAGTAAGTTGAATTGGGAAGAAGAAATTTCTTTAGGAATACTGGTTTATGTTATTATGTTATTTGTTGCTGAGTTTATTAGCATTAAGGCCTTTTCAACAGTAAAGGGTCTTGCAGATAGGGAAGATGTTACTGAATTATATAACGAGAATATTCTTTCTAAAATCAATAAGGAAAAAAACAAGATCATAAGTACCATCTCTGCTATAGTTTCTTTTCCGGTATGTATACTGCTTGTGATGAGTATTACATCTGCAATAGCACAAAATACCACCCCTTCTGCTAATGAATTAGTTGTAGTAAATTATTCTCCTATAGGGTTTTTTGCAATAATAATTGAAGTGGTTGCTTATTTTTTAATATATATATTACTTGAAAAAAAGACCAATAAAAAGAAACTGTAATAATTTATGGGGAAACAATAATGGAAAAAAAGACGATGGGTTCTTTTTTGTCTGCCCTTCGAAAAACAAATGGAATGACTCAGCAGGATGTTGCAGACAGATTAGGCGTAACAAACAGAGCCGTAAGTCGCTGGGAGCGTGATGAAGCGCTTCCGGATATTACACTTATTCCGGCTCTTGCAGAGATGTTCGGGGTTACGTGCGATGAACTGCTGAAGGGAGAAAGAAACGGTGATGATTCAGGTAGTGAATTACTGAAGAAAACAAAAGCGGATAAACAGATTAAAGCGATGATTTCTAATTGTCGGACGGAATTAAAGAAAAAAATTATTTTATTTATGATTATAAGCCATTGTGGTTCTGCAATTGATATAGGATTAAACCTTAATAACGGGGATGGAGTGGAATTATTAGGATTTAGACTGGGATTGGCTTTTTGGTTTATTAGTCTTTTGATTTCAGCTTATATTGGAGGTGCAGCCATTATTAAAGCAAACGCTGTGCTTAATAGTGAGGAGATTTTAGGTATCAATGATAAATCATTTGTTTCTGATTTTGTAGAAACAAAAAATTGTGCATGTAATCACTTGAAAAACATGCTGATTTTTATGATGATACTATGGATAATCAGCTTGGCTTACGGTTCTGATGTGGTTGCAGTTGGTTATATTCTTGAAATAATTGCGGCTGTGATTGTATTTACATTTCGCAATATTGATTTGAAGAAAATTTTATGAAAAATATGAGTCAGTGGGTTTAGGATAACCAAAGTTTAGTGGGGTTGCCAAAAGTTTAATGGGGGCAGTCCGTGGGGGCTGATGTTTTATTCGTCATCATCTTCATAATACTGGACCTGGTCATCATTGCCGGTTGCATCAAGAATAGGGCAGCTACGTGCAGCATAAACTTAATTCTACAAAAAGAGGCAGGGAAGGACAACGTCGGTTATCCTTCCCTTTTTTCATAGTAAAATATAAAATTTTCAGACCCCACGGAAAGACCCCATTAAAGCAAGCCCCCACTAAACTTTGGATACCCGTTATTTGTCACCGTTTTTTGTTTTTTTTCCAAACTCCAACCCCATTGTACTTCTTCCTCCGAAAGTCCAATGTTTGGGTAACGATTTATTCCGTCAGATTCCGTAGAATAGCATATGTAAACAAGAGGTGTGCATGCCGGCACGCAGCCTCCGTAAAAAGAATAAGGCAGTGGAACTTAAGGATGGCCGTGATATGGCCAATGAACTCTTGAGACGTTCCCGCATTTTGATTGTATGCGGAAATACAGATTCAGATATAGTGCTTGAAGATATCGCTCTGGCAAAGCACCTGCGGATTCCGACAACTACCCTGGATGGTATTGAAGTCATTGAAGCAAAAAAGAAAAATAAAAAGTGACTTCAAAAAGCGGAAAAGTTATAATAGCAAATAAAGAAAACGGAGGAATTCATTGATGAAGGTTCTTGTAATACCTGATGTACACTTAAAACCGAATATGTTCCGAAGAGCCGGTGAACTTATGCGTCAGGGCATTGCGGACAGGGCTGTGTGCCTTATGGATATTCCGGATGACTGGGACCAGCAATATAACATTGCACTGTATGAAGAGACCTTCGATGCAGCCATAACCTTTGCGAAAGAGTTTCCGGATACACTCTGGTGTATGGGAAATCATGATCTGAGCTATGTGTGGCAACAGCCTGAATCAGGTTACAGCGGGCTGGCATCAATAACCGTTCAGAAGAAACTGATAGACCTGAAGGCTGCGTTACCCGAAGACAATCCTCTGAAGTATATTCAAAAGATTGATAATGTTGTTTTCTGCCATGGCGGTATACGTGACAGCTTTGTAAAGGACTATGTATCGGAATCAGAATATGATAATCCGGACGAAGCGATAGATGTGATCAACCGCTTGGGAGTACGCGATATGTGGGATGACCTTTCACCGATATGGTTACGTCCCCAATACGATGACTGGAAAATGTACAAGGCAGATGAACTTCTGCAGGTGGTTGG
>JAZQNE010000143.1:0-6043 GCA_045627185.1 Lachnospiraceae bacterium | reverse complement strand
ATAAATACCGTGAATAAAACCCGGAACAAAAGAGAGTTTCTCTCAAATTCTGAAAATCAGGCGCAGAAAAACAGCAATGAAAATGAATCGGGATTTGGCGATGAACCTAACGAAAATGCTGTCAAACAGCTGCTTCAGGTTGGATCGTCCGCGGGTGGAGCAAGGGCAAAAGCGCTTATCGCAATTAACGAAAAGACGGGAGAAATCCGCTCGGGACAGATTGACGCCGGCGAAGGGTTTGGGTATTATCTGCTGAAATTTGACCGGATGTCGGCAAATTTCGACCGTGAAACCGTGCCGGATGATATAGATGCAACCCGCATCGAATACGCTTACTATCTGATGGCAAAGGCTGCAGGCATCGAAATGACTGAGTCAAGGCTTCTTAGAGAAGACGGCTGTGCTCATTTCTTGACCAAGCGTTTTGACAGAACCGATGATGGCAAGAAGCTGCACATGCAGTCGCTGTGCGGAATTGCGCATCTTGATTTTGAGCATACGCATGTTTACGGTTATGAGCAAGTTGCAGAAATCATTTACCGCCTTGGGCTGGGCGTTGCTGAAACAGAGCGGCTTTTCCGCCGTATGGTTTTCAACGATGTGACTTATAATTTTGACGACCATGTGAAGAATATTTCTTTCCTGATGGATAAAACCGGCCGCTGGTCGCTTGCACCTGCGTACGATGTGACATTTGCCCATGACCCGAACGGCCGCTGGACAAACACGCACCAGATGCTGATCAACGGAAAATATATAAATGTCGGTATGGAGGATTACATTGCCTGCGGAAAGAAGATGGGCCTGAAGGCTCCAAAGATTAAGAATATTGTCGAACAGGTACATTCCGCTGTTTCAAGATTTTCCGATTATGCCGGTGAAAATGGTGTGCGAGATGAAAAAACAGCGCAGATAAAAGAACTGATTGATAAGAAAATCACATCTATACAGTGATGCTTTTTGTAATTCCTTCTAAGGTCCAAAATCAGCGGTTGTGCAGAAAACAACCGGCGGAAAATAATAAGCAGAAAACAGCCGGCGGAAAATAATAAGAGGAAAATAATAAGCGGAAAACGTAATATCCACGTTTTCCGCTTAATAATTTTTCGTTTAATTATTTCTTGAATGCCTGTAGCCCGAATTGCAAAGGAACTTGAAAAACTTGTTCACGGTGGTTCACAGGTTGACTCAACAACTCTTTATTCTGCGGTTACATCCTTGCTGAGCAGTGTTGTCAGGTTTGCGGGCTGGTTGTAAGCTGTGTTCTGCCATGCAACGCCTTCACGGTAAGCGCGGTCTGTAAGCAGGCAGGGAATGGTGTATTCGGTAGGAATTGTGGTGGAGTAAATGCGGATCTTTGAGGCATCATTTGCATCGCGGACAATTACTTCTTCACGCCAGTCACCGTAAATGTCGGCAACAAGGCCTGCATTACCCTTTGTACCGTTGTTTACTGTTGCACCCTTCATGGAAAGGAGAACATCAGTCTTTTCATTCTTGTAATCCCATTTCTGGACTTCGGGGGTGTATTCGGTCTGATTGTTGTAATCGAACAGTTCCATCAGAAGGTCGCCGTCCCAGAAAATTGAGAAATTAACGGAAGGCTTGTTTTCTGTATATATTACATTACCGTTGCAGTCATAAGTGTTGTTGTTTGCAGCGCCCCACATTTCAGCACCGGGGTATCTGGGATCGATATCGGCAGCCATTCCGCGACCGGTGTCTTTATAGTTCTTTACACCCCAGATGAGTTCGCCGGTTTCAGCGTCATGAAGCTCAATGAGGTAAGGAACGGATGTATCTTCATGTACCTGAAGTACTTCAAGCTTTCCGTCGCCATTCCAGTCGCTTACGTGCATTGCATCACCGTGTCCAAGACGGGTGGTATAGAGAACGTCGCCATCATTATCAATACAGAGGGAACCGTAAATGATTTCGTCATAGCCGTCGCCGTCAACATCGTTAACGGAAAGGTTGTGATTGCCCTGGCCTGCGTAAGGAGAACCGCCCGGGCAGTCAAAGTACCATGCGAGAGTAAGCTTTCCGTCAATCAGTTTCCAGGCGGTGATTGCTGTTCTGCTATAATAACCGCGGCAGAAAATTGCTGCGGGGCTGCCGTCATCTATGTAAGCAGTGGCAGCAAGGAAGCGGTCAACACGGTTTCCGTAATTGTCGCCCCAGGAGTTCATATCGGTTTTGCCCTTGGAGTCTTCAGGGCCTCTTTCGGGGATATAATCAACAGAATCAATGATTTCACCGGTGCTTCCCTTGAATACCGTAAGATATTCGGGGCCGGAGAGAACACGGCCGAAGCCGTCAGCGGTCTCGCGATAATCATAATCCTGTTTTTTCCTTGTCAGTTTGGAATCAAGAGTGGACATGCTGGCATTTCCGACATGACCAATTTCTTCAAGCTTGCTATTGTAGGCGGTTGTGCCGTCGCTTGTTCTTACCATAAGCTCGGCAATTCCGTCTCCGTCATAATCCCAAACCTGATACTGGGTATAATGGGCGCCTGCTCTGATGTTGATTCCAAGGTCAATGCGCCACATAAGAGTTGCTTTTCCGGTGTTGATGTCAAGATCGTATCCGTCAATGATGGTACAGCCGGTCCAGCCGCTTGCTGCGTTATCCTGAGCATCCTCGGTCTGCCATTTTACGATGAGTTCAAGTTCACCGTCGCCGTCAAGGTCACCAACGGACATATCGTTTGAATAATGCTTTGACATGTGATTGTTGGGAAGAGGAGTGTCCGGAGGAAGACTCAGGGTAAATTCCTGATAACCACCAGCCCAGGCATTTGCGGTTTCTGTATGCGTTTCACCGTTTTCTGTATAGGTCAGCGTGTAAACATCGTTTGCTACACCTGTCTCATCAAGAAAATTGGTATTACTACCTGTGTAGATAACATTTTCACCCTTCTTTACGGTGAAGGTTTCGGAGGTGTCACCGAAGCTTCTCCAGCTCAAAAGAATGCCCGGCTCTGCGTTAACTGCAATGAATGCACGTGTCGTAAGCGTTTCGGGTTCACATGCGGTGCCCTTTGGAACATCGTATACGGTTGTGTAGGTGGCATCATTAAGCTTGCCTGTGTAAACCGGCTTTGGTGAAGGGGTGGGGGTAGGAGTTTCGGTTGGATCCGGAATGACTGTGGGTGTAACCGGAACGGTAGGAACAGCCGTAGGCTGCTTTTTATCAAAGGAACAGCCGGAGAGAAGTATTGTTACAGCTGTAAGAACAGCGATTATTTTTTTGTTTTTCATAATTATCCCCATTTCGTATGATTTCTCTTTTTTTAACGCTTCAGTCATTTTTTCTGACCTGTTTTGATTTCGCTTTTTGCACTTCAGTCTTTTTTAACCGATTATATTTTCGGTTTTCATTCATCTTCAAGTGAGTAAACCTTCAAATCGGAATATTCGCCAATCATTGGAGCAAGCTGGCGGAAACCGATACGGCCGTCTCTTAAGTAATCACCGTAGGTCTGTCCGTCATCGGTGAAGGTGAAGGAAAGAAGGTCATTTACGTAAAACTCAACCTTGTCTGTGGTTTTGATAACGGTAAGCCGGTAATCAGAGGTGCAGTCCGGAACATCCGGAATAGGGTCTGCGCCCTGCGTTACAAGATAGAAACCGTAGCTTTTTCTGAGGTTGCAGGTGTGAAATGCACGCTCGTCGGGCTCTTTACGCCTGAAATAGGAAACATGGAAGGCATTTATGTCCCCGTGATGATAAAGAGGGTATTCGCCGGTTCTTTTTGCAATGGATTCATCAAAGATGTCCTTGCCGTTGATGCCTTTTGCGGCGAAGAAAAGGATTGCAAGCCCGGGTTCCTTAATGGGCTTAAAGTTCCAGGTGATTTTAATGTTGTCCGGAAAAGTTTTATCGCACCAGAATACGTAATTTGCTTTTTGACCGGCTTCTGCGCTGATGGCGTTCTCAAGGCGCATTTTGCCGTTCTCGAAAGAGATGTTTGCCTGCCCCTCAAGCGTGAAATCTTTTACATCTTCCGCGCAGGAAAGGGGATTTTCATAAATTAGTTTTTCTCCCATTTTGTAATGCTCCAACTCCGTAATATTCTGTGTAAACCCAAAGATTCAGGCGTTTAAGCCCTGAACTCTATTGTGCGGCTGGGTGCGCCTTCACTGCCGTCTTCAAATACTGCAGCGACATACATTTCGTAAACATCGCTTGCGGGAATGGTGAAGGGCATTACAGGTGATTCTGCTTTTTCCTGAGCTGAAACTTCTCTTAACGGGAAGAACTGGAAGTCAACGGAACCTTTCCTGTAAACGCGGTATTTTACTGCATCCTTTACATCATCGAAGATGAGAAGGAAGTTTGCAACATTGTTTTCAACGTGAAGCTCCTGCATTGCAAAGCCTGTGGGCGATGTGGAATCGGCTGCGACAGGATCTGCACAGAGTCTGGGCTTCTCAATTTCAAATTCCGTATTGATGAAATCACGGATAACGTCAAATTCTTTGTTTTCGGAATTCTTTACATCCTTTGCAACAAGGCCTGCATAGATTGTAGCACCGTATTCCTGAAGGTGTGTGTTGTCTGAAACACCGTTTGCGTAAGCGCTGTCGGGATAAGCATCCGGAGCTGCAAAAAGGTAAATGAGCTTTGATTCTTCGGGACCGATTTCATTCAGGTAATCAACCGAAAGCTTGCAAAGGTCTACAACCGGGCAGTTTTCTTCTGCTGCAAGGGCATTCATAACATCAGCATATTTTCCAAAAGAAGCAACAAATACGCCGTTTCTGCCATCACAGTTTCTGCGGGCAATGGGGGTGACAAGAACGGGCACAACCTGTCTTGCACGGCAGGAGTGAATATATTTTTTCAGCCACCATGCAAAGTCAGCAGGTGCTACATAACGGTTCGGACGGACTGCGGTAGCATCGTTATGACCCCACTGAATGAAAACAAAGTCTCCGGGAGCGGTACGCGCAAGGAGTCTGTCCCATTTGCCTTCATTTATGAATGAGCGTGAACTTCTTGCACCGATTGAACGGTTTTCAATGTTCACATGAGGTGTTTCGTAGATATGGTTCTGAGGATACATAAGGTCAGGTGACATCTGCTCCTCAGTAAGATTTCCGTCATTAAAGAAACGGTAGAATACCTGGCCCCAGCCGGCCTGCGGATAATGGAATTTGTCATATGACTGGACTGTTGAATCAGATGCAAGGAAAAGGGTGGGCTTGTCTTTTTTCTGCTTGAGCGGAAGAACCTCAAAGGAGATGTCACTGACAATAAATGAAGCAGTGCTGCAGTTTTCCTTTACGGTTTCCTTTGTAGGTACAAAAAGCTGGAGAACAGTTTCTTCTTCAACCGAGCAGAGTTCAAAATTAAGGTCTTTCGAGCTGTTTGCGGGAATGACCTCACCGTTTATTTTCAGAATTCCGTTTGCAAAGCAGCTGACGGGAAGTTCAAGGTCTGAAGGATTGAATACGGAAATTGTAATGGAAACATCCTTAAGACCTGTAGGAATAAGGAATGCGGGGCCTTCGGCATAAGGATAAATGCCAAAGCCGGTGCTTTCGGTTTCGACCCAGAAGATGTTCGGGATTTTCATACCTGAAACATCACCTTTTACAATGTAATCGGTAAGTTCAAGGTCATCATGTTTTGCAACACGCTCATAATAAACACCGTTCTGCCAGCCGGTTGCTTCATCGGGATAAGAAATCATTATTGGTTTGTAGTTTTCGTAGAACATAATTGTCCACCTTCCTAATCAGATTGATAAAAGTATATCATTTAATTTTAGTAATGAAAAGAAGTTAAAGGACAAAAAATAAGTTGACACTTTCAGCAAAAGATGATAATTCTAAATAAAACACTTATTTTCAGAGGAAATGAAATGTCCGGCAAAATGTTTGACATTGACGGCCCGCTTGCGGAGGCTGTTGATTTTATTAAAGATATTGTTGTACTGAATCTTCTTACGGTTCTGTGCTGCCTTCCGATTGTTACTGCGGGAGCTTCCATTGCTGCAATGAACAATGTTGTACTTAAGATGGCAAGTCGGAGGC
>JAZQNE010000142.1:0-7895 GCA_045627185.1 Lachnospiraceae bacterium | reverse complement strand
ACCGTACCCGGGCACCAGAATGAAGCTGTTTGGCATAACATCCCTGAGTGCTTTTCCAACTTCAGGGTAGGTTGCACCTACAACTGCGCCAACGTTGCTGTATTCGCCGTCCATGCAGGTTTCAGCCCATGCTGCTACCTTTTCCGCAACATGTCTGTAAAGCGGAATACCATCAATCAGGCGGTCCTGAAATTCTCCGCTTGAAGGATTTGATGTCTTTACAAGTACAAAAATACCCTTGTTTTCCTCACGGCAAACCTTGAGAAAAGGCTCAATTCCGTCCGAACCAAGGTACGGATTGACTGTCGCAAAGTCTTCATCAAAAGGAGCAAGCTGTGTATTTCCGACCGTTATTTTCCCAAGGTGGGCAACTGCATATGCAGCCGATGTTGAACCGATATCACCGCGCTTAACATCTCCGAGCACAATCAGGTCATGCGCCTTGCAATAGTCCACGGTTTTCTTAAAAGCAATCATTCCCGGAATTCCGAACTGTTCGTACATGGCAATCTGCGGCTTGACAGCCGGAATCAGGTCATAACACGCATCCACCAGCTCTTTATTAAAACGGAAAACCGCTTCGGCAGCACCCTCAAGTGTCTCTCCGAATTCAGAGAAAGCCTGCTTCCGAATATGCTCAGGGATAAGCTGCAGCGTAGGATCCAGGCCCATTACAACGGGTGCCGATGTTTTCTTAATCTTCTCAATTAATTTCTGAACCATTTCGATTAATCTCCTTTGATTATTTTCACAAGTTTCCGTTAAATACTGAATTAAAACATTCTCACCTTGTTCTGACTTCTCCGTCAACCATGGTCATTTTCACTCTGCCCCGCAGGAATTCACCGTCAAATGGTGTGTTTTTTGCTTTTGATTTCATTTTTGAAGAATCAACAATCCATTTTTCATCCGGATTTGTTATGACAATATCCGCAACGGCGCCTTCTCTCAGTGTGCCACGTCCGTCAAGTTTTGTCAGGCCAAGAATTCTTGCGGGATTAAAGCTCATTCTGCGAATCAGGTCCGAAAATGACAGCCTTCCGGTCTTCACAAGTTTGCTTACACCAAGCGCATATGCTGTTTCAAGTCCGATTATACCAAAAGGTGCAAGTTCAAACCCTTTTTCTTTTTCATCTTCGGCATGCGGTGCATGATCAGTCGAAATAACATCGATTGTTCCATCGCATAAGCCGTTTATTACAGCTTCTACATCACGCGCGGAACGAAGGGGCGGATTCATTTTGAAGTTGGCATCGTCTGAAGGGATGTCCTCATCTGAAAGGCTGAAATGATGCGGGCAGGCTTCAGCAGTAACGTTAAAGCCTTTTCTTTTTGCCATCCTTACAAACTCAACACTGAGTTCGGTAGAAACATGGCAGATGTGAAGCCTTGTTCCGATTTCTCCGGCAAGCAGAATATCCCTGATGGTAATATGATCTTCAACAGAGTTTGTAATGCCCGGAAGTCCGAAACGTTTTGCAACACGGCCTGCGTTAATTACGCCACCGTCCAGAAGATTTTTATCCTCGCAGTGGGCCATAACAAGAACATCGTTCTCCGCAGCTGTTTCCATGGCTTTTCGATACAGTGAAATGTCCATAACGGATTTTCCGTCTTCGCTGATTCCGCAGATTCCTGCGCGTTTCATTCCCGCAATGTCAGTCAGTTCACTGCCTGCCTGGCCAATGGTTACTGCTCCGATGGGAAGAACCTTTGAAGCGGCATCCTTTTCGATAATTTCAAGAAGCTGCTGAACATGCTCCGGTGAATCAATAGACGGTTTTGTGTTCGGCATTGCACATATTGTGGTAAAACCGCCTGCAATTGCTGATGCAGTTCCCGTTGCAACCGTTTCCTTGTACTCAAAGCCCGGTTCACGCAAATGTACATGCATATCAACAAAACCGGGGTACACATGGCACCCTGCTGCATTAATTACATTATCAGCAGACAGTTCCAGCCGTTCCCCGACTTTTAAAATATGAGCATTCTCGATAAGAATATCGCGAATGCCCTCTGTATTGGTTGCAGGATCTATTACATAACCGTTTTTAATAAGTGTCCGCATTTCAACGAACTCCTTTCAAAAAAGTATTGTACGATTTCCTACCTGTTTTATGCTTTTAATACGTCCTTAACAACGCGGGCGTTCATAGGACGCTCGGAAGAATTCAGCTCCTCCTTCAGAACCCAGGCATATTCCTGAAGTTCCTCAGAAATGAATACATCACTGTTTGCTGAATTGAACCCGATGCAGATCCCGACATAACAGGTATCTCCCATAACATATGACCATGTATAAAGAGTTGTACCGTCAGACACTTCAAGCTGTGTCTGCTCACGGACAATTCTCTCGGCAGCAGCTTCAGGGCTTTCGCCAAATCCAAGCTCACCGTCAAGGAATTCCCACTGATAAGGTGAAGCGATACGGTCATCATACCATCTCTTCACAATAAGATATTTATCATTGTTTTTTACAACCGCTTTAATTTTAATTCCAAACTTATTCATACATTCTCCCCATTAAAATATGCATTAAGAAACACATATTCTCTTTGGAATTCAGTTTAGCACAAAGCATTCTTTATGGCAAGAACTTTGTTAATCAGGGCAAAGTTCCGAAAAAATCAGATTTTGCAGCCCCGGTGAGTTACAAAAAATCAGATTTTATAATTTTTGAGCTTACAGTTCACTTCCACATTGCCCCGGAATTCATTGATTTCAGGGAAATATGTTATGGATAATCTGATTCCCGATGTTATATGTTTATACATTGCGGAAAGAGCATCTGCTCCGTAACAGTATTCCACATCCCTTTCAAAAGCTTCTTTATCACCAAAAAATACGAAGTCCCTGATTGTTCCGGATTCATTACGCAGGCGCAGACGCAGATACTGTCTGTCTTTTCCGATTGGTGTTGCGCCAAGAATTTCAACATTTTTTTCAGCAAAAAGCGGTGTCGGATTGCCTGTTCCAAAGGGCTCCAGAAGCTTTATTTCACGGCAAAGACGTTCGGAAGCATATTCATTTGGCATCACAACATCGATTGAAATCTTATTTACCATCTGCTCGGGAGTCAGAGTACAGTTATCATTAAGGCGTTTCCGAAGTTCGCTAAGGTCCGATTCATAAAGGGACATTCCGGCTGCCATGGCATGACCTCCGAAATGAATAAGAAGGTCACTGCATTTTTCAAGTTCCTCCGTAATGTTGTATGCCTCAATCGAACGTGCCGACCCCTTTATAAAGTCCATACCGTAAGTCAGTACAATGACAGGTCTGTCATATCGCTCGCGCAGACGGCCCGCAACTATTCCCGCAATACTTTCATGGCAGTTTTCGAGAAGAAGAACAAGAACTCTGTCATTTATCTCAGGTCCCGAAGTTATGGCCCTTTCTGCTTCTTCAACCGCCTGCTTTGTCATTTCTTTGCGTTCTTCATTAAGTTGAATCAGTTCACCCGCAAGTTTAGCAGCCTGAGAAGCATCGGTTGAACACAAAAGATTCAATCCCCTTACGGCAGTATCAAGTCTTCCGCTTGCATTAATACACGGTCCTATAACAAACCCCATCTGGTATGCCGTAATTTCCTTTTCGCCGGAACCACTGCAGTTAATCAGAGCCTGAAGACCCATATTGATGCCCCCTTGAAAAGACCCACAACCGGTACCGGGTTCTTCGGGCCGTTCCATCCGGCAGTCACTGTTTTGGGGATCATTCAATTTTTCAAGACCAAGCTTAACAATGGTACGATTTTCCTCGCACAGTTCAACCACATCGCACACTGTTGCTATTGCATCCAGTTCGATATATTTTTTTACAATGTCAAAGTTATGCCTCTCTCCGTCTGAACAGTTCAGGGCCTCAATCAGCTTTAATGAAACCGATGCTCCGCAGAGTTCAGTGTACGGATAGCGACATCCTGCATATTTCGGATTTAATATTGCCTCAGCTTCCGGAATTTTTTCGGGGATATCATGGTGGTCCGTAAGAACAACCTTCATACCCAGACTGTATGCAAGTGCTATTTCATCTACTGCGCGGATGCCATTATCGCATGTGACAATCAGGCCGATGCCGTCATTCGCTGCTTCCTTAACAATATCCGGATTTATGCCGTAACCGTCCTTAACACGGTCCGGAATTCTGAAATCAACATTTGCTCCAATGTTTTTTAACCCATCCAGAAGAATGTATGTTGAAGTTACACCATCTACATCATAATCGCCGATAATCCTAATTTTTTCACCGTCAGATATGGATTTTCTGATTGTAGCGCAGGCCTTATCCATGCCGGCCATCAGGAATGGCGAAAAAAGGTCACCATATTGCGGATGCAGAAACGAATTGACTTCCTCGGGGTCAGCAATTCCCCTGTTACACAATAGTTTTCCCGTAACAGGAAGTAGTGAACACTTGCCGGCAATTGCTTCGAAATCACCTTTTTTATTTTTTATTACCCATCTGTCCATAAAGTTCTCCGTAACTTTTTTGAGCCATCAAATACGGCATTTCCACATATTAAGAAGCCGACTGATTCGGAATTTGTCAGAATTCAATTATTACGGAAGATCTTCCTCAGGAGGCATCGAAGCCCTTCTCTTCTGTCTTGCGGACTCAAATGTATGCCAAACAGGACCGGCAATCATTACAGATGAGAAACAACCCGCTACAATACCGACAATAAGCGGAATTGAGAATTCTCTGATAGACGCCACGCCAAGAATTGAAAGTGCAATTACCATGAACAGTGTAGTTACGGATGTATCAACACTTCTTGACAATGTCTCGGAAATGCAGGAATTCACAATCTGTGCAAGTGTTGTGTTCCCATCGCTTTCCTTCATTTCTTCACGGATTCGGTCAAAAATTACGATTGTATCGTTAATTGAATAACCGAGAATAGTCAGAATGCAGGCAATGAATGTACTGCCAACGGTAATAAAGCGGGCAGCAAATACATATACAAGTGCAACCATCAGCACGTCATGAAGAAGTGCAAGAACCGAACTGATGGCAAAATTGATATTTCTGAAACGGATAAGAATATAAACAAGCATGCAGATTACAGCGATAACCGTTGCCCAGATAGCATCATTTCGCATTTCGCCGCTTATCATTGAACTGATTGTTTCTGCCTCAACCTGTTCCGAATCGACACCGTATTTTTCAGCAAGTGCATTCAGCATTGCAAGACGTTCTTCATTATTTTGGTCTGTTGTCTTAATAATGACTGCATTGCTGTCTTTAACAATTGAAACCTCTGCATTTTTGCCGATTGTTTTCTTTGTGAGTTCTTCCATTTCCTTCTGAACATTTTCGGGAATTTCCGAGTTGAAACGCACTTCGGTTGATGTTCCGCCCACAAAATCAAGGCTGAAATTAAACAGGCTTCCGTATTTTCCGCAGTTGAGAACAATAAATACCACACCAACCGCCACAACCGCAGCCGGAATCAACAGCGTCTTTTTCAGTTTTCCGACAAAGTCATACGAAATCCGTTTTTCGACATTACCAATTGCCTTTTCGGAATTAGCACCAAGGTCAACAAAAAGCAAAAGAATAAATTTGGTAAGAAGCATTGCGGAAACCATGGACAGAACAATACCTATTCCAAGGGTGATTGCAAAGCCCTTAACGGTACCCGAGCCGCGAAGATAAAGAACAATTGCTGCAATAAGGGTTGTCACGTTTCCGTCAATGATTGCAGAACGTGCTTTTTTGAAACCACTGTGAACTGCTGAACGTACGGTTTTACCTCCGGCTATTTCCTCACGGATACGCGTAAAGATAATAACATTTGCATCAACAGCCATACCGATTGACAATATGATACCCGCAATACCCGGAAGTGTAAGTGTTACCTCACAGATATTGATGGCAGTAATAACCATCATTACATACAGGCAAAGAGCAAGAAAAGCGGCAACGCCCGGAACACGGTATCTGATTATCATATAAATTCCAAGAACAATAAAACCGATGAGTCCGGCAATAAGGCTTGTTCTGAGGGCTTCTGAGCCAAGTCTTGCGCCTACAACCTGAGATCTGATTTCCTTTAATTCGATAGGGAGGGCTCCGATTCTGATTGTGGATGCCAGTTCTTCAGCTTCTTCAAAGCTGTTCTGGCCCTGAATTACAGCGCTTCCGTTCGTAATGGCTGAGCTTACGGACGGGAAGCATACAACTTCACCGTCATAAACAATCGCTATTACATTTCGAAGGTCACTGTAGAGAGAAGCTTTGGCTGTTGCAGCCGCAAATCTATCCTTGCCTTCATCATTGAATGTAAGGTCAACAAGATATTCCGGCGTGTATGAATTGTTATTGGTAAAAGCTTTAGCCTCTTTAATATGTGAACCGTCAATTACAAGATTCCCGGCAGCAATAATTTCTTCTATGCTTCTGGTAAACTTGGAATATGTTTTGGTTTCGGGATCATACGCGAAATTTTCGATTCCGTCATCTCCCTGAGCAAGCAGGAAATAAACAGTACCGGCCTTGCCCATTTCTTCAAGAACCTGTTCTGCGTTGGTTACATTTGGAATATCAACGTTAATTCTATTTTCACCCTCAATATAAACCATAGATTCCGTACTCTTATTTTCAGCACGTTTCATAAGTTTATAGCGGGCATCTTCCATCTCTGTTTCAGTCGGATTGTCTTTGACAGCCTGATAAGTAATGCTGACTCCGCCTGCAAGATCAAGGCCAAGCCTGATATTCTTATAGCTGCCGCTTCCTTTTTCTCCAAAACCGACAATGGCAGTAAATGCAATAAAAGCTGAGATTAAGATTAAAATGATACTTCTGACAATTTTATTTTTCATATAACACCCCGAAAAATTAGTACAGCCAAATCGAATGATTCGAAAACAGCCAAAGAATACTATACCACAACGGAGAGCTATACGAAAGTAAAATTACAAATTATTTATCTTGTTATTTATCATTATTCTTCAACGATTTCGATGAAAGCAAACCGCCACATAAATGTACATTCAGCTGACAATATCAGAAAAACATTTATGCGGCGGTTTTAATATAAATTGTTGAAGGTAAGCTATTGAAGCGATAGCTTATTCTGAAATTTACCTGATAATTTCTATGCCGTGAAGTTCATTATATTTTGTATGCAATTTATCAAAGCAGAAATCATCGCTCATTTTTATTTTTGCAAGAAATATTATTTCCTCTGTTTCTTTCTCGTAAACAAACAGAATACCTATGTGGTCTTTTCCATTGGCGCGGCTTTCACCATTTTTCAAAGCAACCACATAGCCATTCTTTTCTTCACTCCACAGTACACTATACTCAAAATCTGACTCTGTAAAAAAGTCATCTGTCAAATGTGATTCCTGCAATACCCTGTTTGCCTCTTTGTTAAATTCATCAGGGCTTGGCGTTGAATGCTCACTGGTTGTCGCAATGGCAATTGACCCGTCAGGTCTATCACCAAGTGATGCTGCAGATTCATTGTCATTTATATACAAATGAAGCACAGCATAATAATTATACATCGGTAAAATCAGATTATTAGGTTCCGGAGCACGCAGAGCAATAGAAATATCGAAAGAAATACTTTCTGTTTGATTTACAATAATCTCCTCCGTATAAGAAAACGGCGGTGGTGTATGTTTTTTCTTGTATTGCATTCTACTTATATGCAATTTTAATATTACACCAAGAATAAGCAATACCGGAATTAAGCAAATAATAATTGGCCATACTTTCTTCTTCATTTCAGCCCCCTGATTTTATTTTCAATATAGGTCAAAACCCTTTCATTAGAAACCAAATCTGTATGATAACAACTTGTTTTAGAATTATAGCCCTCAATAAATTGTACCGTTTCACCACACTCGCCGTTTAGCCAGGCACTCCACCGCGGAACC
>JAZQNE010000141.1:0-6929 GCA_045627185.1 Lachnospiraceae bacterium | reverse complement strand
ACTTTTGGGCAGATGTAAATCTGTCTTTTTGTTGTACCTGAAATTTTTTCTGCAGGAAAATCATTGGCAAAGGATGGAATAAGAAAAGAGCTTGGGCAAATTTATTTGCACAAACTCCTTAACTTAACGTTATTGGGACGGATCTTTCTGACTCGCTGCTGCGCAGTGAGTCAGAAAGAACCGTCCCCGGTGACTCATCAGTATTCGAATTCAAAACCGCCCTCGGCGTTGTCAAAGGTCATATATACTATGATCTTTTCGCCCGTGTTTGGAACGGTCAGAGTATCATTAATCCGGCATTCGGGCAGTTCATAAAGGACTTTCCCGCCGGCGGTCTTTATGGTACAGCTCATTGAACCGGATTCGGTTCTGAGAGTTACTTTTATTTCTTTGGAATTTTTCTTGGGTGAAATGGTACGGGTTATTTTTCCGTTTGCCTTATGGTAGGAAACTTTCGTAGTACCTTTGCTATTTGTTTCGACATACATCAGATACGTCCCCGACTTTGTATTTGCGGACAAAAAACGGAACCGGTCTCCCGATACAACTCTGAAAATGAGCAAACCGGCAATTGCAAGTGCCGATAATGTCATGAAAATTGCCGTTGGGACGGATTTTTTGACAGTACCGCCCCGGTCAGTACCTTCGGACTCTTTTTTGCATTTATGGATGCTGAACTGAAAACGGAGTGCCGGAAGAAGGAACAGTACACCTATGGCAAGAACCAGAGGACTGAACAGGAAAGCTCCCAAAAGCAGAAGCAGTGCGCTTATAATCAGCCAGGGGTTTCTAAGACGCTTATAATAATTGATTTTATCAGCAAAGGTTGTATGAAGCTCAAAGGGCATTCCGTCATTTTCTTTTTCGATAATCAAAAGCTCTTTGTTGTAGGTCGTTTCTGTTGTGGAAATTTGTCCGCCTTTTTCCGCAAACGGCCGCCATGTGACCTTTCCGACGGAATAATCAAGGTTAATGTTTTTGTAGAAGACGGTATAACCGAGACTTTCGAGAAATTCCTTATAATCCTTTTCGTAAGCATAGGATTTGTCACCGACATATTCGATTTCATAAACGTATTTGCCGGGCTCGCATTCTTCAAATTCATACTCGAGTTTTCCGGTACGTATGAGACGGTATCCTTTCCCGGCCATATCATTCAGCCATTTGCGCTGAAGCCCTGTAAACATTGCGAAATATTTCTTTTTTACCATTTCGGATTTCCTTTCTCAGACACCAATTATGTCTGCTGCAGTGCGTGTAAGTTCGACAAGCCGATTATATTCCGTGCGTGTGATTTCTTTTCCGGCCTGTGTGATTATGTATTCTTTTGTTCGTTTATCTTCCTCACCGTGAGGTTTGATCCACCCTTTTTCCTGCAGGGTGCTTAAAGCCCCGTACAGTGTTCCGGCGCCAAGAACAAGCCGTCCGCCCGTACTTTCTTCTACAAACTGCATAATGGCATAACCGTGTTTGGGCGTATAGAGTGAAAGTAAGATGTAAAATGTAACTTCTGTAAGGGCTCCGCCCTTTACGTTATCCTTCAAATCAAGACCTCCTTAGTACGTTTACCGATATATCGTTTACTGTAATATATCACTAACCGTAATAATTGTCAACCCTCTTTTTTTATGGTAAAATACTAATGATTGAGGGTTTTTATGACGATATACGTAAAAACATTATGGGGGTAGCATGAAGAAAAAGAACAGATTAATTAAAACTGTAATTCTTGTCCTTGCGGGCGTCATTTTGCTGACGCTTGCTCTTGCTGCGTCCAGAACACGGCGCGATGCGAGCGATAATGTCCGGATGGGAATGGGATGGAGGGTTGTGTTTAAGGACGGACCTCAGTATCCTTATTCAGACCTTGCTACCCTTAAATTCCCGCTTGCCCAGAATGGTGATGTCATTACGCTTTCCTGCGTGCTCCCTGATGTTAAAACAGAAAACCCCATTCTTGAGTTCTATTGCATCCACGCAGCTATTTCGGTTGAACTTGAAGACCTTGACGGTGGAATTGACAAGCACAGGGAAGTAATTTATCAGTACGGCCTTGACGATTATGAAAACAACCGTGTTGTAGGCAGCGGCTTTCATTACATTACTCTGCCTGACGATTTCGCAAGGCGTCTGTTTATCATAACCCTGTACGTCAGTGAGGATAATGCTTTTGGCAACATAGAAGTTCCAACCATCTGCAACGGAAAAAATGCTTTTGGCAATTTTGTCAGAATCCGTTCGATACCGCTTGTGATTATTCTTTCGCTTCCAATGCTCGGAATATGCTTCTTCTTTGTCGGTGTAATCATGTTTTTCAAGTCAAAACAGACAAACCTGATAAGCGTATCGCTCTTTTCTATACTAATCGGAATCTGGGCACTGTGCAGCTCCGACCTGCTTCCTGTGTTTACGGACAACCTGAGGCTAAGGGTATTTCTTGAGTTTGGCTCGTTATATTTTGCACCCTGTTTTATAATGACTTATTTCCGTGATGAATGTCTTGATTATGGCGGGAAATTGCGTAAATTCGGATTCCACAGTATCTGGGGCCTGCTTATGTCTTTTGCTGCTGTGACAACGATACTTCAGGTGTTCAACATCGTTCATTTCCCCAAGGTGCTTACCATAGCACATGTTCTTATGGCGATGATGGGCGGATATCTTGTTGTTGTTCTGATTACGGATGCAAAGAAGCACAGAGCTGATAACTACCTGATTTTTGTAGGTCTTATAATCGCACTGACGTTTGCAATGACCGACCTTGTCCGTTATAATCTGAAAAAGTTTTTCGCAATTTCTGCAAGCAGCCATTTTACAAGCACTGTCTACATAGGCGCGTTTGTTCTCATGCTTGCCATGATTATTGATTATTCCGACAAGGTGCTTGCTCATTTCTACAAGATGGCTGAGAACGCAACACTTGAAAAGCTTGCATACGTTGATTCGTTAACAGGTCTTTCAAACAGAAGACGTTTCCAGGAAAAATATGATGTTATCGATCATGAAAAAGAGGATTATGCCATCATAAGCTTTGACCTGAACGGTCTGAAGAAGGTTAACGATAATCTTGGTCATGAGATGGGCGACAAGTATCTTAAAACCTTCGCGGGCTTCCTTAAGGCATCGTTTTCCAAGGAGGTTATTCTGACAAGAACCGGCGGAGATGAGTTTGCGGCAATTCTTAAGGGACGTGACATGATGGATGCCGATAAATCAATCGAAACTCTTCTCAAGAAGATTCAGCAGTCCAATGTCGGAAATGAAGACTGGCAGATGAGTACCGCATACGGTATTGCCTATTCAACGGAGAATGGCCTTGATAATGTGCATGCTGTATTTTCGGCAGCAGATGCACGTATGTATGAACTGAAACATAAAATGAAGGAACAACAGCAATGAAAATTTATATCATGAGACACGGTAAAACGGACTGGAATGCGCTTTTCAAGTGTCAGGGGCAGACTGATATTCCCCTTAATGAAGAAGGCCGCAAAATGGCACGTGAAGCGCGAGAACGTTACAAAGACCTGAAATATGATGTTTGTTTTACATCACCGCTTGTCAGGGCGCGGGAAACTGCAGAAATCATTACAGCCGGAAGAAATGTTGAAATTATTCCGGATGACCGCCTGAAAGAAATAAATCTTGGTATTTATTCGGGAGAGGAGCGTGTGCTTGAACGTCCCGGAAGTCCGCTTTATGATTTCTTTATGGCACCAGACAGGTTTACAGCAGATCCGTCCATGGAGAGTTTTGAAGCTCTTTATGCGCGTGGAAAGGATTTTGTTGATAATGTTCTTGTTCCTCTTAAGGACAAATACGATGCGGTTCTGATTGTTGCACATGCAGCCATTAACCGTGCTATTTTTAATCCCTACAGGGGAATTCCGGTTTCGAAGTTCTGGGAGCTTTCCGTAAAGAACTGCGAAATCACGGAAATTGAGATATAACTGTAAACAAACGAAGACAGAGACTGTAAAATAACTTTAAGTTGCACTATTTTGTGTCCGGAGTTATTTTACAGTCTTTTTTGATGCAGCCTGTCGGAAAAAGAATGCTTTCCCGGCGAGCAGAAGCCATGAACAATTCCGGACATGAATTGTTTCATTCGCGCAAGAATACTTGAAAAGTGCAGATAATTATTATAATATACAGACATTAATATTTTCACAGACAAGGAGAAAATCATGGCAGACAATAATCGTAATAACAGATGTCCAAATTGCGGAGCGGAAGCAGATGCAGGGACAAGATACGCTGCTTGAAGGTGATTCAAGAAGGATTATCACCGTTGGAAAAGTAAAAGTTCTTGCCAATATTGCAGGTCAGGAAACATGCATTCTGATTTCGGCCGGTGACGGTCATGTTACGGCAATGTATCCTGTGGGATGTACCGTTACTATCCGCGGTTATTCGAATTACTGGATGATCAAAGAATGATTTTTTTAAGATAACAAGAGGGAGATTGTTATGGCAGAGTTTTCATCAGCTTTATTTGATAAATGTCCGAACTGTGGTGCGGATGCATGGAAAAGTACAAAATACTGTCCCTTCTGCGGAACCCTTTTAAGAACTGAAAAAACGGAAGAAAAAAAAGAAGAGGAGCCGGCTGTGAGCCTTGGTTATTCATTCAGAAGTGAACTTGCGTCAAGTGAAATCACGGAGGAGCCCGCACCCTTTGCTGAGCCGGAAGAGCCTGAAAAACCTGTGCTTGACAGTAACTCGGCGTTTCTTAACACACCGCCGGTTGCGCCTGCAGAAGATTTGAAAAAAACTGACCGCTACGCACAATCCATGGCGCTTGCCGGTAACGGGCAGAAAAATGTTAACCGTTCGGGAAATGCTGTTGCTGCAGAGATTATTTCAAAGGCCGATCCTACCATACAAAATGCAAACATTGGAATGATTGTGTTAATGATCTTCCTTGGATTTATAGGATTTGGGATTTTTGTAACGGATCTGTCGGTTGGAAGACTCAATGTGTTTCCTCTGGTGATATTCGGAATTATTATCTGGCTTCTTTCGAAAAAAGTTCGTCAGAACTCAAAAACAAATTCATTTGTGAAGTACGGACGCGAATATGACGCTATTGTTATCGGTCATACCGATTCGACAAGTTCCTATTATTCACGTGGTTCGCGTAAGGTGAAAACCACAAGCCGGATGACTGTCCGTACAAATATTTACGGTCGTGAAACCCGGATCCTTCTCAACGTTGAAGGTGACCAGGTAAAATACAGATATCCGGTCGGAAGCAGAGTCAAAATTGTAGGACAGGGTGAGTACTGGATTGTGAAATGACACAGATACTGTAAGTGTTTTTTACAAATATGAATGGTGAAAAAGATGGCTTATCGTTTTACAAACAAAACAACTGAAAAATGTCCGAAATGCGGTGCTGATGTAGAAGGCAATGTGAAGTATTGCCCGTTCTGCGGAAACATAGTCTCGAAGGAAGCTTTTGAAGATACGTCATGGAAAACAGATTATGATTTTCAGGATTCCGAAAAGCAAATGACTGATGCGGAAGACATCAGAATTGATACTACCGAACCTCTTCGGGATTTTACTGTTCAATACGCTGATGAGTATACATCAAATCCGAAAAAAGAAACGTCGCGTTTACAGCGCGAAATCACAAGCGTACGGAAAGTAGACATTATTTCTAAAGCAAATCCGTTAGAACAGAATATAGGATACAAAATTTTCTTTTTGATATTCTGGATAATTATAGGCGTTGCCGTAACAGCAGGTTTTGCTTCAATGGCGGGTCCGTTGTGCATCCTTCCCTTAGGTCTTCTGACATACGGAATCATTAGAATTGCCAAGGACATTGGTGAGGGTACAAGATAAAAGGTTACAAAATAAAAAGACCGCCTCAGGAAATTCCCCGAGGCGGTTTTGTGCATTTTACAGTGTTGCTTTGTGGAATACTTTCTTGCCTTTGCGGATTTTTACGCCTTCTTTAAGGTCTGCTTCGGTAACTGCAAAATCAATGCTGTCAACCTTTGCTTCGTTAACGGTGATACCGCCCTGCTGAACAAGACGTCTTGCTTCGCTCTTTGTAGGAGCAAGCTCACATGCAACAAGAAGGTCCATAATGCCAATCCTGCCGTCTGAAAGAACAGCTGAATCAAGAACGGTTGTAGGCATGTTGGAATCATCTCCGCCACCTGCAAACAGTGCCTTTGAAGCCTCACGGGCCTTGTCTGCTTCTTCCTGACCGTGTACAAGAGATGTAAGCTCATATGCAAGGATATCCTTTGCTTTGTTAAGCTGCTCGCCTTCCCAGTCATTCATCTTGTCGATTTCTTCAATCGGCAGGAAGGTAAGCATGCGGATGCACTTGAGAACGTCAGCATCGCCAACATTACGCCAGTACTGGTAGAACTCGAAAGGTGAAGTCTTGTTGGGATCAAGCCATACAGCGTTGCCTGCTGTCTTGCCCATCTTCTTGCCCTGTGAATCGGTAAGAAGGGTAATTGTCATTGCGTGAGCGTCTTTACCAAGCTTCTTGCGGATAAGTTCCGTACCGCCAAGCATATTGCTCCACTGGTCATCTCCACCGAACTCCATGTTGCAGTTGTATTTCTGGAACATGTAATAGAAGTCGTAAGACTGCATAATCATATAGTTGAACTCAAGGAAACTCAGGCCTTTCTCCATACGCTGCTTGTAGCATTCAGCACGAAGCATGTTGTTTACGGAGAAGCAGGGGCCTACTTCACGGAGAAGGTCAATGTAATTGAGGTTCATCAGCCAGTCTGCGTTGTTAACCATAAGGGCTTTGCCTTCTGAAAAGTCAATGAAACGCTCCATCTGACGCTTGAAGCATGCTGCATTGTGCTCAATGTCTTCACGGGTGAGCATTTTACGCATATCACTGCGGCCCGAAGGGTCACCGATCATGGTTGTGCCGCCGCCAATGA
>JAZQNE010000140.1:0-9963 GCA_045627185.1 Lachnospiraceae bacterium | reverse complement strand
CACAGGATATGGTTCTCGGTATTTACTACCTGACACTTGAGAAACCCGGTGACCTTGGCGAAGGTAAGATCTTCAAGAGCGTTAACGAAGCACTTCTTGCATATGAAAACGGTGTTATCACCCTTCATGCAAAGATTAAGGTTCGTCGTTCCATCACTTTCGAAGATGGCACAGTTATTACAAAGAACGTTGAGTCAACTCTCGGCCGTTTCATCTTCAATGAAATCATCAGCCAGGACCTTGGCTTTGTAAAGAGAGAAGAGCCTGAAGATTTCCTTAAGCTTGAAATTGACTTCCTTGTTGGTAAGAAGCAGCTGAAGCAGATCCTTGAGAAATGTATCATCACACACGGTGCTACAGTTACCGCTGAAACACTTGATGCTATCAAGTCTCTTGGTTACAAGTACTCAACACGCGCAGCAATGACAGTATCCATTTCCGACATGACCGTACCTCCGGAAAAGAAGGAAATCATTGCAAACGCTGAGCAGACAATTGAAGAAATTTCAAAGCACTTCCGTCGTGGTCTCATGACAGAAGAAGACAGATACAAAGCAGTTATTGATACCTGGAAACAGGCCGATGATCTTATTGCCGCAAAGCTGAAGGCCGGCCTTGACAGATACAACAACATCTTCATGATGGCTGATTCCGGTGCCCGTGGTTCTGATAAGCAGATCAAGCAGCTTGCCGGTATGCGAGGCCTCATGGCAGATACATCAGGTAAGACCATCGAGTTGCCTATCAAGGCTAACTTCCGTGAAGGTCTTGACGTTCTGGAATACTTCATTTCCGCACACGGTGCCCGTAAAGGTCTGTCCGATACAGCACTTCGTACCGCTGACTCAGGTTACCTGACCCGTCGTCTTGTTGATGTTTCTCAGGAACTCATCATCCGCGAGTCTGACTGCTGGGAAGGCAAAGACATTGAGAAGCTGCCCGGTATGTGGGTATCTGCTTTCTCAGACGGTAAGGAAACAATTGAAAGCCTTAAAGACCGTATTACAGGCCGTTATGCATGTGAAGATATGTATGACGATGAAGGCAACCTTATTGTTGCAGCAAATCACATGATCACACCTAAGCGTGCAGCTAAGATCATGGCAACAAAGGATAAAGTTGAAAATCCTCTTTCCGCAAAAGTTAAAATCCGTACAGTACTTACCTGCCGCAGCCACAATGGTGTTTGCGCTAAGTGCTACGGTGCTAACATGGCAACAGGTGATGCTGTTCAGGTTGGTGAAGCAGTTGGTATTATCGCAGCTCAGTCAATCGGTGAGCCCGGTACACAGCTTACAATGCGTACCTTCCATACCGGTGGTGTTGCAGGCGATGATATTACACAGGGTCTTCCTCGTGTCGAAGAACTTTTCGAAGCTCGTAAACCGAAGGGACTTGCAATCATATCTGAGTTTGGCGGAACAGTTGCAATTAAGGATACCAAGAAGAAACGTGAAGTTGTTGTTACCAATGACGAACAGGGTGAATCCAAGACCTACCTTATCCCTTACGGTTCAAGAATCAAGGTTCAGGATGACCAGGTTATCGAAGCCGGTGACGAACTTACCGAAGGTAGCGTAAATCCTCATGATATTCTTAAGATTAAAGGCGTTCGTGCCGTTCAGGATTACATGCTTCGCGAAGTACAGCGTGTATACCGTCTGCAGGGCGTTGATATCAACGATAAGCATATCGAAATGATAGTTCGTCAGATGCTTAGAAAGACCCGCATCGAAAGCGTTGGTGACAGCGATTACATGCTGGGCGCAATGGTTGACGTTCTTGATTATGAAGATACAAACGATGAACTTATTGCAGCAGGCAAGACTCCTGCAGAAGCAAAACAGGTTATGCTTGGTATCACCAAGGCATCACTTGCAACCAACTCCTTCATGTCAGCCGCTTCCTTCCAGGAAACAACCAAGGTTCTTACCGAAGCTGCTATCAAGGGTAAGGTTGACCCGCTCATCGGTCTTAAAGAGAACGTTATTATTGGTAAGCTGATTCCTGCAGGTACAGGTATGAAGCGTTACCGCAACGTTAAGCTTGACAGCGATTCACGTTCAGAGCAGCTTTTCCTTGACGAATATGCAACAGGCGATGGCGAATATCAGCAGTACTACGATGAAGACTTCAGTGCTGAAGGCGAAGAGTATGATGAGTCTTTCGAAGAGGGTGAATACCCTGAAGAAGGCGATGACGCAGATATGACTTTCGATCCTGAAGAGAACAACTGATTAAAGATTTATTTAAGACCCCAAAGCTTGGTGCTTTGGGGTTTTTTTTTACCCATATCCCCGTTTTTCAACAAATTCAAAAACCCCGCAGCACCTGAGCTTTCCGGACTTGAAAAATTCCGGAAGTTCTGATACCGCGGGGTTGCTTGATTTAAGTTATTACAGGTTTAATATTCACTGTTACCGGTTAATATTTCAATATTATCGGTAAATACTCACTTGCTGAGTCTGTGCTTTCTTTCAAATCCCATACCAAGTAAAAGAATTGAAGCAAAAAGAATACCGAGTATTGGAAGCATTAAACGGTCGTCTCCCGTCATAGGCGGAATGAAGCCGCTCTGTTCGTACATGGCTGCGATTGCCACATTTCCGGCGGGCATTGTGAAGGAATCATTGGCAATTGTAATGTCGCCTGAATCCACGCGCCAGCCCTTGAATGTGTAACCGGGCTTGGTATCATGATGCAATGTGATTGTGTCACCTGCATGTGCTCTGTCTGCCTGTGTTCCGTTTACTTTTGCGTAAGCATTCAGGTTGCCTGTACTTGAAACGCCCTGAGGATATACGCTAACGCCCCAATCCTGCTCAACAAATGTAACATTGATTGTTACATCCGTGTCGGGCATTGTAAACGTATAAAGGGCGGATACGGTTGCATTGTTGCTTGTTACGGTTATGGAACCGACTTTATAGCCCATTGCGGGAATACAATTAAGTGTTACGGTGTCGCCGGGTGTAGCTCTGTCTACAGTAACGTCGCCAACCTTTGCAACAGCAGAACCATGACCGTTGTTTGTAACTGTCACTGCTTTCTTGCCGTCGTCAACCTGATAAACGATTGCGTAGGTTGAGAAGAAACGTGCATGAATGATGATTTCGTTTTCGCCGATTTCAACATATTCGCCGTTTTCATCAGCTACGCCGGCAAATACCATTGCTTCATCATCGTGATAACGATAAACGTGGAAATCCGTTCTTCCGTCGGTAACAAACGGAATTCTGATTGTAAGTACATGGTCTTCGCCTGTGTCATGAATGGCTTCGGGGTCGTAATATCCTTCCTGAAGGTATGTGCTCATGTCAAAGTAGTAGTAAAGGAAACCTGCATCACCGCTTACTGTTTGAGCCAGGTCTTCAATGAATTCTTTGGCGTCCACGGGGATTTCCATAGCGGAAAGTGCCTTAACCTCCAGAAGGAACGTAATATCCGTGCCGGGATTCTTATGCGGAAGAGCCGCATCCATAAGACCGTCTACCGTAACCTCAGGAGCGCCATCGCCGTATTGGAGGACTGCATAGACATTTGTTGAATTGTTCAGGACAATCTTTGTGTCTGCCGTTACAGCCACACCGTCAAATGTTACATTACCTTCACTGTCAACAACCACGGTTATGATTGTCTTGCAGTTATGAACCGGATAAGGCGGTACCGGTGTGTTCTTACGGGCCATAAGCATGTATCGGCCTTCGGGTACATCGGGTAACGTAAATGCCCCCTGGCTGTCCGTCTGAGCGTTTGCAACAAACGATCTTCCGCCTACAATTGTTACGATGGCATTTTCTACGGGTGTGTTTTCCGGGCTTTCCCATACAACGGTAGCCGAAACATCTGCTTTTGCAGATACCCACTTTGCATAAAGAGTCATATCGCTCTCTGCAAATTCAGTTCCGAAATACCATCCGCGGGTGAAATACTTATCATAGTACCAGCCGGCAAAAACACAACCGTCCTTTGAAGGTTCATCGGGCTCTGTCACAGGACCGAATGTCTCCTGGTCTGCGGGTGCGGGTGTACCGCCGTTTGTATTAAACTTAACGGTATACTTTGTAAGCGGGACAAACTTAATTACAAGATATTCATTGGCATCCTTTTGTTCAAGAGAATATCTGTCCGTAACAAGTCCGAAACTGAGTTTGAGCTTTTTTTCGTTTTCGACTGTTGCGGGCTTTTCGGCCGAGCCGACCGTGAGGCTGTTCATACACAAGATGACCTCACTGGAATCACCGTGGTATCTGGCGTAAAGCGTTCCGCCTGTCATGTTGAAATCCGACGTAAGAATAGTTGGTGATTCCTCTGCAAAATTGTCCAGTTTAATTGTACCGCCGGTAATGTTTAATTCTGAGACATAAATAGCATCTGCAGCGTTTCCGCTCCAAATTTCATACATACTGTCAAGAATTTCGGCTGTGATTTCAATGTTTCCGGCGTTGATATTGACGGTTCCGTAATTAGAATAGATTCCGTGTTCGGTTGAATGTATTTTTATGTTGATACCGTTACCTGTTACGTCAATCGTGTTTTCGTCGAATTCAATACCCCTGCAGAAACCGTCGAGCAAGTTGATATCAAGATTAACTTTATCCCTGATGGAAAGATCCGCATCAACAAGCTTAATGCCTGTGCAGTTACCGTTAATTTTAAGTATGCTGTCGTCACCGCCAAAAAGCATCATGTCGCCTTTTGAATAAAGAGCGACGCTTAACGGATCTTCATAATTAGTATGATCAAAAAACCTGTCTTTATCGACATTGATGATATTTGTTCCGTTAAAGGAAATGTGTACGGGATGCGTTTCATCAAAGGCAATAACGGTTCCCACACCGTCTGCCATAGAATGTTCAACACGGATATTCTCGAAGATGAGCATATAGGTAAGCTCACCGCCCGCACCATATTGACTGTTGAGCGTAAAGCCGTAATCCGTGAGGTTAAGTTCGTTATCGCTTACGTCATAGAACTTACCGTCCTCAACAAAAACAGGTTCCGTAAGTACGTTTAACGCTGTTTCTGTGGCGTCTGTTTTCCAGTGGGCGTAATAGGTTTCTCCGTTTTCGAATCCGGACGTAACCTTTTCGCCGTTGGTTCTCTGTGTGTACCATCCGTCAAAAACATAATCGCCGAATGTAGGCTCTGTGCTTACCTCTCTTGGAATTTCTCCGTTACACGGGATGAAGCACGGGGATTCCACATCTGCCTTCGCTTCAATGGGTGCAAGCATACAACAGCTTATTACTGCTGCAATGAAACCAAGTAATAGTTTCTTCATACAAGATCTCCTTTTTTAGTTCATCGTGTTCGTTGCTTCGTCAGAATCTCCGAAAATACACCGGACACTATATTAGCATATCGGCTTTTTATTTGGTTTGTTTAGACTTTATTTGGAACTGAATTAATAAATGTAAATACTGACATTGATAGTAAAGGCCGCAAAGCAATTCAGGAGTTAAATGCCCAGGTTGCTTTGCGGCCTTTGTATATTATATAATTTCAGGTAATAGGACCAAATATGTTGATGAAAACTTCCAATTTCAATGGTCATAAGATATGAAAATGAAGAAATGAAGAAAAGAAGAAATTATGCAGGCTTGGCTTGCACAAGATACCGCAATGGATTATAATTCCACTATCGGCGTTCAGCGCATGAAGCTGAACAGAGAATTGCGTTTTATATGGAAAAGGAAAAAAATGACTTATAGCAGATTAACAGCAGTAAAAGTTTATATATTGTTGGTATCGGTTCTTGTGATGATGCTGCTGACGGCCTGTACAGCGGGTGGCAAAACAATTACACCAACGCCGACGGATGCCGTAATACATACAAGCACCCCTGTGCCTACAGACACACCTACGCCGACAAATACACCCACACCAACAGATACACCCACACCGACAGAAACACCTACAAATACCCCTACACCCACAGCAACAAACACTCCGGCACCTACAAAGGCGGTTACACCCGATCCTGATTACGGTCCGGTGCCAACATCGGCATATCCGCAGGTTTATGCGGACGTAACGGATGCATCGGCTGAAAAAACGCACAAGTTTAAGAGAATCATATTCTATGGCGACTCCAGATTTGCCATGATGAAAAACGACATTGTGGGCATGATCTGGCAGGGCACAATCAAGAGAAGCGAGTTCCCGAAAATCAGCGAAAGCGATTTTGTGGCTAAGATTGATGCGCATTATGACTGGATGCGTGACCATCAGGAGGATGTGTTCAGGAAGTATGGGGAGGATACGCTGATTCTTATTGAGTTTGGCGTAAATGACCTTCATATGGTCGACAAATATATTGCCTTTGCAAATGAACTGATAGATGCGGGCTATAATGTCGGATACCTTACAATTATGCCGGTGGTTGAAGACAAGGCCTTAAAATACGGCTACAGCCTCTCAAATAAAAACATTATCAAGTTTAATGACAAGCTGAAGACTGATCTTAATCCAAGGGCGGTAATTCTGGACGCTTATGATTATCTGATGCAGACCGGATTTGAGACTATAGACGGACTTCATTTCAAGAAGGAAACAACGGAAATTGAACTTTATAAGTTCATTGTAAACAGCCTGCGCGCAGAGGAAACCGATTGACGGAAGATTGCTTTCGCTTAGTATTTGGCGTGAATATGAAAAAGAGGTTGCAGACCGAAACCGGTTTGCAACCTTTTTTATTAACTTACGCTGAAACCAAATGCGGCGCAAAGGCTCACTCCGAACAGGAGCCCTTCAATAAACATGAAACCGAAGGGTACGCTTTTTCTTTTTTTAATTAGCGGATTCTGTGTCGAAAACATATTTGTTGTAGTATTCCTCCAGGCAGAGGCCTTCTTTGTAACAGGTTTCGGCAATGTCACGGCCAACGTAGGTGTAGTGCCAGTTTTCGTCCATTACACCCGTGTATTCCGTTTTATCACCCGTGTAACGGTGTATAAATCCGTATTTCCAGGAGTTTTCATTGAGCCACGTGTAACCGGGAACTGAACAGCTGATGTCAAATGCATAGCCTGTACGATGCTCGCTGCTTACGCCGGGAACGCACTGGGTTCCGCCGGTGTGGTAGGGGTCATCGCCATAGGTAGGCACCTGTGCGATACGTTTCTTCCAGTAGCCGTCCTGACGGCTGAAGGTGCGGTACGAGCCGTTTCCTTCAATCCAGAACCAGGAACCTTCTCCAAAGGCGATGCAGTCGCGTCCGAGTACACAGAGGGCAATGAGGGCATCCTGCTGGAGCATACATGAAGGGTCACAGGTCAGGCAGCGGACAACCTGACTCTTCGGAAGACTTACAAGCCCTGTGGGCGTTCCCGTGGTGAGCAGAACGTAATCATAATTCACAAGAGTTCCGGGCTTGATGGTGAAATTGATTTCCTGAAGTTCGGGTGTTGGTGTTGCTGCAGGACAGTCGGATGTAACAAGTGTTTTATCTACGTTAAAACATGTTCCGTTATAATCAACGGTATATGTCGCTTCATCTTCGCTGACTAATTTCAGACCGGTTGTACGCACAAGCGTGAGGGAGGTCTCCGCCGCTGGCAGGACATCTGCCTGTACACCTTCAACGGGAACTTCCGGTGAAGAAGTGACTTCGGGCGAGCCTGTAACTTCCGGCGAACCGGTAGCTTCGGGCGAACCGGTGGTTTCGGGCGAGCCTGTGACTTCGGGAACAGCTGTGGGAACCGGGGTTACAATCATATCCGGGGTGATAGTCAGGTCCGAGGTGAGCCACAGATCATCTGTAATTTCACGTTTGGTTACAAAAGCACCGTCAAGGCGGTGCCGGTCAAATACGGAAATATCGAAGAATAATTCTTCAGTACCGTTGCTTGCGCTGACTACAGCTTTGCCTGCACGCAGAGGCCTGATTTCGCCGGTTTCGGAAATAAGGACGAGCGATTCGTCATATGACCTGAAATTGCCAAGAGACACGCCTTCAAGCGCAACCGTGAGCGTTTCGCCAATGTTTGTGGTAAACGCGCCTGAGCTTGTATACGCAGGCAGCGGAACAGGTGTGACTGTTGAAGTGTCTACAGATACGGGAACATCCTTGGTCAGATTGCTTGCGGCAACATAGCCTGTCTGGTTTGCTCCGTATTTAATCTTGTACCAGCCTGTTTCAACACATTTTTCGGTGATTGTGACCTCAGTACCTTCATACAGATAACCTACAATGTCCCAGATTGTATCGGGCTTGAAGCGAACGTTACAGCCTCTGTACGCATAGCGTGTTGCGGGCTCAAGCTTCTCAAAGGTGTAAACAATCGGAGTAGGCGTGGGCGTATTTGTGGCCGTAGGCGTGGGTGTGTTTGTTGCTGTCGGTGTAGGTGTATTTGTTGCCGTAGGGGCAGGCGTTGCAGTGTCGGGAACGTCTGACGGGGCAGATGTTTCGCCCGGTGTGTTAGTGGGGGCATCTGTTTGCGAAGGCGAAAGTGCCGGTGTTGTCTCTGCTCCCTGCGTGAGACCGGGTACCAGCTTAGGTTCCTTGCGCAAACCCGAACATCCTGTGATAACCAACATTAATAATGTAATTGTAAATAATAGACTAATTTTTTTCATGACACCATATTTTCGTTTATTTTATTGATTTTGTCAAGTAATAATAACTTGCACTAATATTATTGGAAAAATGTTCGATACATATATTGTGGATTGAAAAATCACAATACAAGATATAGAGAAATCAGTTTTGCTTTTTTGTTGCAAGAACAGAAAAGAATGTGTAAAATAAAAAAGAAGTAATGTTTTTTCCCCACAAAGGACAGGGACGGATATGGCTCAGAATACGACTTATGTAATGTCAACAGAAGAAAAATTAAAGGTCAAGCTGCTTACAGAGAATTTAAGACGTGTGCTTTACACATCTATGATTCTTGTTATCGGCCTGCCCGTAATATTCCTCATATTTTTGCTGTTTAAGGTGGACGACAGTGTAAGACTTCTGTTTAACGGAATTTTCATCAGCTTTGAGATTGTATCGATTGCGTATTTCATACTTGCCACAAGCGCAATTGATAAGCGAAGCTTCAAAATGATTAACTTCACCGTATACAGCTTCTGGGGTTTTGTTTCGATTTTCGGATTCACCCTCAGCTACATTCTTTACGGTCAGTACACGGATCTTACCGCATATTACATGACACTTGCGGCAATCACGCTTATAGCCATTATGCCTGCAAAGGATATGGCAATCTATCTGAGTGCGGAGCTGGTATTTACCATCTTCCTTATGATTGTCCAGAAGATGCCGCCTTACCAGATTGTTGGCGTTGCAACCGCAAACGGAATGTTCATCCTGCTTTCGAGAGTCCTTTATAAGGCTCAGGCGAGCGCATATGCCATGAAGCAGCAGGTTCAGACCATGACAAAGGACGCTGAAGAGGACCCGCTTACAGGCCTCTTAAACCGCCGTGGCCTCGAACGCCAGCTCAATACCATCTGGCCTTTCTGTATGCGTAACAGAAACCTTGTAGCACTTATTATCATGGATATTGATAATTTCAAGAAATATAACGATACATTCGGTCATCCGCAGGGTGATAAATGCCTCCAGGCGGTTGCAGGCGCAATCAAGAAGAGTGCCCGCCGTTCAACGGATATTGTTTCACGAATCGGTGGTGAGGAGTTCATGGTATTCATTCACGGTACCGATGAAATGGAGCCGGTTAAGCTTGCTGAGAAAATCCGTGTGAATGTTGAGAAGATGCAGATTCCGCAGAGTCCGGCGCTTGCAAATCCTTACGTAACAATTTCGCTTGGCGTTGCAGCCGTAATTCCGGATGATCCCGAAGGTTACTCAAAGCTTTACGATGAAGCCGACAAGGCGCTTTATTATGCCAAGAGAAACGGCCGTAACTGCATCGTTTACGGAAGCCACATCTACGGCAGAAACCCGCAGGCAAAGGCTGAATAAGGGAGATTTTCTGTTAATTTGCCACGGCA
>JAZQNE010000139.1:0-28624 GCA_045627185.1 Lachnospiraceae bacterium | reverse complement strand
TTGCATTGTTAAGCTGAATTTTGAATAATAGGCCGGTGTTATATAAACCACCATCAATATTCATCAATTCCTTACCCGCAACTCATAAAACTCAAATCAGCAACAGACCGCATTATGAAATGCAATAAATTAGACCTGCAGGCGCAAAACCGGCAGGTCCTTTTTCTTTTACATACGCAGTAAATCAATTATTTTTTTCTGTTAATTTGTATAATCTTTATTCCCGTTACAATAACAAAAGTGATAAGTAAAATCAGATTAGTCGCTACAATAGTTCCCACAGCCATTTTCTCCGTAAATAGCAACAAATCCTTTATTGGGGAGACGCAGGCTTATATTATTTAAGGCCGTTACCGAACCATTTTTTGAACTATATATTCAGGGCTGTAGTCCACTACAGCCCTGCACCTTCAAGTGGTTTATTTGCTATCATCCGACTCAAAACAATCATCTATATATTTCCGGATTTCGTCTGTTGTAAAGGATTTATGATCACCCTTAAGGACTGCCTCATTGAAAGTTTCCTTTTGTGCGACAGATTCATCATCGGTCCAGGCAGTGTTAACCAAGCTAAAACTATGTCCATTTCCGAAATATACAAGTTCGATATCTTCCCATTGATTGCTTATTACGCTAAGGAATGAATAATCAGTCTTGTAATAATATGTATTATCATAATAATACACATCCACTGACTTCACATTTATTTCGTCTCTTTCCATTGCAATGAGAACTCTGCTAAAAAAATTTTTATGAAATTCTTCCTTGAATACACTTTCAGAACCGCAGGAAACCAAAAAACAAACTAAAAAAAGAATGATGCAAATTGTTTTAAATTTTTTATTCCCATTCTCCATACTCATACTCCTTGCCAGACAGTAAAGTTGAATTATCTGTATAATAACTATAATTAAAAAGACCACTGCAAGACCAAATGTGAACCTCACATGACTAAAGTCACAAGAATGCGGCAGCCGAGCTATTCAACCATTAATCCATTCTCAATAGTGAGCATATTTCATGAAAATAATGGCAGTAATTATACATATTATCACCCCACTATTCATTATGCCGACTAAAACTGTTAATACTCACAAAAACCGCACAATTTCAATCTAATACATGCATCTGGCAAAGTCAACTTCTTTCTGGTCTTTTATCAAATAAACATAGAGTAAAATATCAGTTGGCAAAAAAATAAAGAAGAGGCCGAAGCCTCTTCCAAATCATACAGAACCAGCTTAATGTTTAATTGACGAGAAAAAATATTAAGAAACTGTATGATGGATTCAATGATAAACGAAAATGGCGTAATTTTCAAGACTATGGAGAAAGAAATCATATTTACCAAACGCGTGATGAATACGGGATTAATCATTGTGTGTATCTCCTTGACGAAAATCTTAGTTTAAACAGAGTTGGGCTTAATTATGTGGAGCTACTGATTTCATCTATTACGGAAATGTCCTACCGAAACTGTGCTGAAAAAGTAAGTGCGACAACGGGACTTGTTGAAACAAGTAACCCTGCCTACGCCCGGTTATCAAATTCTTGACATTTGGAAATAATTGTTGTATAATACCCCCACTATGATGAATGTAAATTTACAAAATGCATATGGAAACAGTATGCCTCAGGGTAGCATAAACCGTGGGGCTTCTTTTGATACGGCAAAATCCTACAATGCATTTGGTGTAAATGCTGCATCGGATCCCGGGAAAGGACGTGCGCTTGAGTTTGGAGGCTGTGAAACCTGCCGCCGCCGTAAATACGTAGACGGATCGAATGAAGCTAACGTTTCCTTCAAATCCCCGGCACACATTGATCCCGCATCGTCCGCTTCGGTTGTAGCAGGCCATGAGCGTGAACATGTTGCAAATGCGGTTCACAAGGGCAGTGAGCCCGGCGCAAAGCTTGTATCGGCAACAGTAAGGCTTACAACCTCTATCTGCCCCGAATGTGGCAGACGTTATGTTTCGGGAGGCGAAACAACAACCACCATCAAATATTCATCAAATCCTTACTCACAGGAATTAAAATCAGCAATAGGAAACCTTATGAAGGGCGATAAATTAGACCTGCAGGCGTGAACCGGCAGGTCTTTTTCTTTACATACAAATTAATATCAAACAAGTTCCAATCCGTTCAGTTTCCCTTCGCCTCAATTTTCCCTTTCAGACTCTTCACAACAGGTATGGAAACAGCTCCAAGCAGAGCGCCCGTCAGTGCACCCGAAAACAGCAGGACAGGCAGATAAACGGCAATTGAAAAATTTTCGAGAACAAGCATAGCCACAAGAAGCTGGCCGATGTTATGCATTACGCCCCCTGCAACGGATACACCCGCAATTGAGAAACGTCTTGTTTTTTTTAAGAGAATCATTATTTCAAGGCTCAGAAGTCCGCCCGCAAGTGAATACATAAGACTCAGCGTGCTTCCGAAAAGGAGCGATGAAAGCAGAATCCTGACCAGGCTCACGGCTAAAGCATACCGCTTTCCAAGCAGATAAAGAGCAACAATTGTCACAAGATTGGCGAGTCCGAGCTTGATTCCGGGAATTCCGAAATTCAGCGGAAGAAGAAATTCAATGTAGGAAAAAATCATCGCAAGAGCGGCAAAAACACCGGCATATGCAACTTTCTTTGTCTGCTTCATCGCGTCACCCCCTGAACTTCATACTCGGAAAAGCCGGCTGTTTTCAGGATTGCACCGCTTTTGCATACCACAAGAGCTTCAACACTATCAAGACTCTCTGCAAATTTAATCGCTTCATTGGGAGCCATAATGAAAAGGGCCGTTGAAAGTGCATCTGCAAGTGCAGAATCATCGCAGATAATTGTAACTGACGAAACCTTATCCGCAGGGAACAGCGTTTCCGGATCGATAATATGGCTGTACCGCCTGTCGCCAACAGTATAAAAACGCTGATAATCTCCGCTTGTTACAACAGCCTGTGATGTAATTCCCACAACAGTAACATATAAGTCAGTTGTTGCTTTGCTTGAAGAAGCCTGTTGAAGCCATGAATCATTCTTTTCTGTATCAGCAGCGGGATTATCAATTCCAATATTCCATGCTCCGCCGGGCGGTGCACCCACAGCCCGAATGTTCCCGCCAACATTCAGAAGGATGCCCGTGTAACCGTCTTTTTCAAGACTCTGCGCCACTTTTTCGGTTGCAAAACCCTTTGCAACCGCTCCAAAATCAAATGATGTCATTATATCCTTCACGGAAATACTGCAGTCATCGTGCAGGACAAGATTGCCTAAATCACAGTGTTTTCCGGCCTCAGCAAGTTCAGAAACCCTTGGTACATATGCCTTGTCCGGATTCTCATTACCATATTCACGTGCCTCGTGCCAGATTGAAAGGACGGGTCCCATGGCAATGTTTACACGTCCCCCGGTCAGATCATAAAACTCAACACTGCGTTCAAGAAGCTCATACAGTGCTTCGGGAATTTGTTTTTTTGCTTCCCTGAGTGAAATGCCGGTATCTGCGGATTTTTCCCCATCATTGCCGTTTGCGCCGGATTTCCCGCTGATTTCACGATTAAGCGTACATGCATTGTAAAGGCCCGAATATTCATGATAAATATCATACAGCTTATGATATTCCATAAGCTCATTATGAATCCGTTCGGAAAGTGCCGCAAATTCAGCAGCATCGGCAGTATATGCGGTAATGGTTGTTACAGTATCAAAAACATCCAGATAAGAAACTGAATGGTATTCGTTATTGCCCTTAATCTCCAGCACAATTTTATTCGGAAGGCATGCAATCACCTGACCTGCCTCAGAAACAGGTTTCATATGGACACAGTCCTGCCCGGGACAATCAGCCTCTTCCATATAAACCTGTCCGTCCTTCACACATATCCGACAGCCTTCAATATCAATAACCGTATCCGTTAAAAGCGAAAGACGTGCATACTCCTTTCCTTCAAGCCACACAACACAAACGGTACCGGATTTCCGGTACCGTTTAATTGTAAGCATCGCTAAAAGGGCTACAAGAAGAATGCCCGCAAAAAGCAACAAATCGTTTTTCAGTTTTTTTTCATCGATCCGGTTATTTAACATGCTTTCTTACAAGAATACAGCCTACAGGGCAAAGGTCGGCACATTTGCCGCAACCCGAACATTTAGTGTAATCAATCTTGGCAAGGTTGTTTGTAACGGTTATTGCACCATGCTCACAGTTAAGCTCGCACTTTTTACAGCCGATGCAGCCTGATGAGCAGCGCTGGCGTGTCATTGCGCCCTTTTCCTGATTTCCGCAGCGAACGAAAACAGGAACACTGACAGGAATAATCTCAATCAACTGGTTCGGGCAGGCCTTAGCACACGCTCCACAGCCCTGACAAAGGCGCGGATCAATGTGGGCCATACCGTTATCAATGCAGATAGCATTGTTCATACAAGCCTTGACACAGTCGCCAAAACCCATGCAGCCGAAGGTGCATTCACCGGGTCCTGCATAGAAAAGTTCAGCGGCCGCACAGCTCTGAATACCTTCATACAGGAACTTGTCCCTTGTATGCTGACACGTTCCGTTGCATCTGATAAATGCAATCTTTTCTTCAACATGTCCGGCTTCAAGACCAAGAACTTTGGCAACAGCCTGTGCTGAATCGTTTCCACCGGGAACACAGAGGTTTGTTTCTTTAACATCACCTGATGAAAGTGCCTTGGCATAGCCATCGCAGCCGGTGTAACCGCACGCACCGCAGTTGGCACCGGGAAGACATGCTCTTACTTCTTCAAACTTTTCATCTACAGGAACAGCCATTACCTTGCCGGCGATAACCAGTAAAACCGCGCAGATAAGACCGATTGCCGTAAGCAGAATAACTGCAATAATTATAGCTTTCATAATCTTCCTCCCGCTTACTTAAATAAGTTGTCTATGATTCCGGCAAAGCCGTAGAATGACAGTGAAACAATTGAAGCAGCAATCAGCGTAATGGGAAGCCCCTGAAATGCCTTCGGAATATCGCTTGATTCCATACGTCCGCGAACGCCCGCAAAAAGAACCATTGCAAGGAAGAAACCAAGTCCACAGCCAAGAGCGCTGACAAGTGACTCAATAAATCCGTATCCGTCCGTAATGTTGTTAAGACAGATACCAAGAACTGCACAGTTTGTGGTAATCAGAGGCAGGTAAACGCCAAGTGACTTGTGAAGGGAAGGAAGGTACTTCTTCAATACCATCTCAACAAACTGAACAAGTGCTGCAATAACAAGAATAAACACGATAGTCTCAAGGTACTCGAGCTTTCCGGGAACCAGAAGATATGTGTAAATGGGCCAGGTAGCGGCTGTTGCCATAAGCTGAACAAATATTACGGCGATGCTCATGCCCGCTGCCTGCTTTAATTTCTTGGAAACACCAAGGAAAGGACAAATTCCGAGGAACTTGTTAAGTACGTAGTTGTTAACAAGAACTGAGGTCATAAGAATAATTACAAGTGATTTAAGCATTCTTCTCACCTCCGTCACATTCTGTCTTACCGCACATTGAAGCTGCCGGGCAGCCTGCACAGCCCGGTTTCTGTTCCTTACCGGTCAGTTTGTGCATAAGAGCCATAAGAAGGCCGAATGTCAGGAAACCTCCGGGCGGCATGGTAAGGATTGAAAGCTTGAAGTTTTCAAGTCCCGGAATTGAAAGTCCTGCGAATGAACCGTTTCCGAATACTTCGCGGATAAATGCCATTGCGCAGAGGGCAACCGTAAAGCCAAGGCCCATGCCAAGTCCGTCAAAAGCAGAATCAATAACGGTATTCTTGCTTGCGAACATTTCAGCACGTCCAAGAATAATACAGTTAACAACAATAAGCGGCAGGTAAACGCCAAGCATGCTGTTGATTGCAGGAAGGTAAGCCTGTAAAAGCATCTGTACAAGTGTTACAAAGCCTGCAATTACTACGATATAACATGGAATACGCACTTTATCGGGAATAATCTTACGAAGTGCGGAAATTGCCATGTTTGAGCAGATGAGCACCAGCATTGCTGCAATACCCATACTGAATGCCGAAACAAGGCTTGTAGTTGTGGCAAGTGTGGGACATGTACCAAGAACCAGCACAAGAACAGGGTTCTCAACAATTATGCCTTTAAGAACAATGGAAAGTTTTTTATTTTTCATAATCATTTACCCTCCTTGTTCGCGTTAAGCTTTTCAAATGCGGCGAAAGCATCTTTTACGGCATTTTTGAAGCCGTTCGATGTAAGTGTTGCGCCTGAAATACCGTTAATTCCTTCAAGTTTGCTGTCCTTGCCGGTATACCGGTCAAGGAATGACCGGCTGTTGCACTGTCCGCCGATTGAAGGTGTTTCATTACTTGAAAGGATTGATGTTCCGGTGATTTTACCGTCTGCATCGATTCCGCAGATAACCATAAGTCCCTGATCGTAGCCCTTGCCGGCAATTTTGAAAACATAGCCCTTGCCGGTTGTTTCTTTATAAATTTCTTTAACCGATGCAGGAATTTCCGAACCGTCAGCCGAAACCTTTTCGAATGCGGAAGCATCTTTCATGACATCCCTGCAGGCCTGATTTGTGGCCTCTTCCTCAGCCTTTTGGATGATAGGACTTGTAACGTGGTTAACAGCTGCCAGAAGCCCTGAAATAACAAGGCAGATGACAGTCAGAACAATAATACTTTTTGCTCCGTTTTTCATTTGTTAACACCTCCTATCACCTTGCTCCTTGTCCATTTTTCAATGTAAGGAGTGAGAATGTTCATAAGGAGGATTGAGAACGATACGCCCTCAGGGTAATTGCCGAATGTTCTGATTACGATTGTGATGAAGCCGCAGCCGAAACCGAAAATCACACGGCCCCAGGGCGTTGCGGGTGTTGTTACGTAATCGGTAGCCATGAATATTGCACCAAGAAGAAGGCCGCCGCTAAGGATTTCAGCAATGGGATCGCGTCCGAATGCAAAGCTCAGTACGAATACGGTTGCAATGAAAACAACCGGTGTATGCCAGGTAATAACTTTTCTGATAACAAGGTAAAGGCCGCCGATGATAAGCGCTATCGCGCATGTTTCACCAAGTGCACCGCCGTGTGTACCAAACAGAAGCTGAAGGTAAGTAGGCAAAGTGCCTTCCTTGCCGGAAATAACAGCCAGCGGAGTTGCTCCGGAAACGCCGTCAATTGCAAGCTTTCCGGAAACAGCCATAGTGCTTGAAAATGAAACAAGAAGCATGATTCTGGCAGTGATTGCGGGATTTGCGAAGTTGTGGCCAAGACCGCCGAACAGCTGCTTTACAACAACAATTGCAAAAATCGAACCGATTGCGGCCTGCCAGAGCGGAATACCCGAAGGCAGGTTAAGTGCAAGCAGAAGGCCCGTGATTGCTGCCGAAAGGTCCGATATGGTGACCGGACGTTTCATTGCTTTCTGCATAAGGAACTCGGAAAGAATTGCAAATCCTACGCAGACAGCTATTACGGCAAGCGACCTGAATCCGAATATTACAACAGATGCTATCGTTGCCGGTGCAAGTGCAATAAGGACATCAAGCATAACCTTTGAGGTTGTGATGTTTGACCTGATATGAGGAGAAACCGAAACGGAAAGCTTATTCATTTGCGGCACCTCCCTTTGCGGCAGCACGTTCTGCCTCTTCTTTCTTCTTCTGCTGATATGCTTTAACACGCTGTTTTGCAAGCTTGTTTACCTGAACAAGAGGACGTTTTGCGGGGCATGCAAAGCTGCAGCAGCCGCATTCCATACAGTTCATAACGTTAAGAGCTTCAAGTTCTTCATCGTTTTCAGTATTGAATGCACGCTCAATTGCAAACGGTGTAATATGGAGCGGACAGGATGCGGTACATCTTCCGCAATGGATGCAGGCCGTTGTAACAGGCGGCTTGCTGTCCTTTTCATTAAATGCCAGAATGGCGTTTGTATTTTTCATAATGGGCTGATTAAGGTCAGGAACGGCAATACCCATCATGGGGCCTCCATACAGCACCTTGCCGGGTTCTTCCTTAAATCCGCCGCAAAAATCGAAAAGATTCTGCATAGGTGTTCCGATTGGAGCAATTACGTTTGCCGGCTCCTTTACGGCAGAACCGTCAACCGTTACAACCTTCTCAATAAGCGGAATACCTGTCTTTACATAATCTGCAATAGCAGCAAGAGTTGTACAGTTAATTACGATGCAGCCCACATCAATCGGAAGCTTGCCCGCCGGAACAACACGACCGGTAATGTTGTAAATGAGAACTTTTTCACCGCCCTGCGGGTAAATTGCAGGAAGAGCGGCAACGTCAACATCGTGCAGATTCGCGCAACGTCTCCTGTAAAGCTCAATGCATTCCTTTTTGTTGTCCTCAATACCAATAACAACATGACCGGGCTGGAGATATCTCTTAAGCAGTTCAATTCCGCTCATAAGGAGTTCCGAACGGTCAAGCATTGTCCTTGTATCCGATGTAATGTAAGGCTCACACTCCGCACCGTTTATAAGGATATAGTCAACCTTTGACTTTACGGTAAGCTTTGGCATGGTCGGGAAGCCGGCGCCGCCAAGGCCTACAACACCGCTTGCCTTTACTGCATTAAGGAAATCCTCTTTACAGGTAATCTGCGGAGGGACAAGGCCCTCTGCCATGGGCTGTTCAGCCGATGTCTTAATTGTAACTGCCGGCATATAGCGGCCGTTTGAGAGCAGTACGGTATCAATTTTAGTGACTTTTCCCGCAACGCTTGCATGAATAGGTGCAGAAATAAAGCCGCCCTCTTCGGCAATAATCTGTCCCACCTTAACTTCGTCTCCCACCTTTACAAGCGGCTTTGACGGTGCGCCGATGTGCATTGACATGGGAACGACAACCATCTCAGGAAGCGGAATACGCTTCGGAACGCATGCTGCCGTGTTTTTCCTGTGGGGTACCCTCACACCCGACATTCTTTTTCCAGACATGTTTTTTCTCCTCTTTCTGTTATAAGCGTCTGCCTTTCGGCATCCACCTGTGTTACGCTGACCGGTTAATCCCGCCCGGCAGCTTTTATTTCATCCTGCCGATTAGTCCTGCCCGGCAGCTGTTTTACATGATTGACAGTTTTTTCTGCATCTCATACAGGAACGGATCAAGGTCCTTCTTCATTGCAAGTGCTTCCTCAAGGTCAAGGTCCATAAACATTCCGCGTCTGTAAGCAATGATTCTGTTTGATTTGCCCTCACAGAGCACTTCAACGGCCTTGCAGCCCATGGCTGATGCATAAACACGGTCCTTACAGGTAGGGCTTCCGCCACGCTGGATATGACCGATGATGGTTGCACGCGTTGTTACGCCGGTTGCAAGCTCAATGCGCTTTGCCATGCCGTGTGAATCACCTATTCCTTCAGCATTGATAATGATGTGATGTGTTTTGCCGTTCTTTCTTTTTGCAATAATATGGTCAATAATTTCCTGCTCGTTGTAGTCATATCTTTCAACAGTCAGAACATCCTCTGCACCGTTTGCAATACCGCACCAGAGTGCGATGTGACCTGCAGTACGTCCCATAACCTCAATAATACTGCAACGTTCATGTGATGTGGATGTATCACGAACCTTATCAATAGCGTCCATAGCTGTATTTACGGCAGTATCAAAGCCGATTGTGTAATCGGTGCAGGCTATGTCAAGGTCAATTGTTCCGGGAACACCGACTGTATTGATTCCGCGTGCAACAAGTTCTCTTGCGCCTCTGAAGGAGCCGTCTCCGCCAATGACAACCATGCCGTCAATACCATGCTTTCTGCAGATTTCAGCGCCTCTGTCCTGACCTTCCTTTGTCATGAACTCAGGGCAGCGTGCCGTAAACAGGATTGTTCCGCCGCGCTGAATTGTGTCGGCAACGGTACGGCCGTTCATGTCAAAAATATCTTCTTCAAGAAGGCCGGTATAGCCTCTTCTGATACCCTTAACCTTAAGTCCGTTGGCAAGAGCCGTACGGACAACCGCGCGAACTGCGGCATTCATGCCGGGAGCATCGCCACCGCTTGTTAAAACGCCAATGGTATGGATCTTTTTGTCATCTTTCATGTCTGTTCTCCTATCATTTCATTTGTCGATTTTAATTTCAACCTCTGAAATATTTAACGTTTCATGGCTTTATCAACCACTTTAACGCAATCCTCCGAAAATCTTTCAGTCAGCTTTGCAAGCAGTTCGGCATTAATTCCGACATTTCTGCTTGGCGGAAGAGGTTTGATTGCCTTTTCCTCTTCACAGTATATCATAACCGTATCGTTTCCGTCAAAGCCTGCAAGCATATTGAATAATTCATTTTCAGCCGCAATATATTCATCTTTGTTTTTGAACTTGATGTAAAGATTTCTGGGAACGGCCTCAAACGGCGTAATATTTGAAAGAATCAGTTTTGCATCTTTTTCGTCCTCTGCCGAAACGCGGCCCGTGATAAGTACTTTACTTTCCTTTACAAGCAGTGAACGTTTTTTCTCATAATCGCGCGGGAATACAAGAATTTCAAGCTGTCCGGTCATATCCTCAAGCGTAATGAAGGCCATCATTCCGCCTGTTCGCGTTGTTTTTGTGGAAAGCTCGGTAATCATGCCGCCAACCGTAACAGTATCGCCATCCGGAAGTGAAGCCTGTCCTGTTTCCTCATCAACCATAAAGTCAGCCGCTGCAGCCGTTGTATTCTTGTCAAGCAGGCCCTTGAAGGCATCAAGCGGATGGCCTGTGATGTAAATGCCCATCATTTCCTTTTCCATGGCAAGAAGTTCGTCCGTTGTAAATTCATCAACGTTTGGCATGGGACGTTCCATGGTCTTTTTGTCTTCATCGCCCAAAAGATCCATAAGACTCATCTGGCCTGTTGTTGCCTGCTTACGCTCGGCTGCGGCATCATCCATGATTCCGCCGTAGGCAATCATCTGCTGGTGGCGGTTTCCCTTGAAGGAATCAAAAGCACCGGACTTTATGAAGCTTTCGATTGTACGCTTGTTTACCTCACGTCCGCTCATGCGTGTGCAGAATTCCTTAAGTGACGTGAAAGGCCCGTTTTCGGTACGTTCAGCCACAATAGCGTCAATAACGTTTCTGCCGACACTTCTGATTGCGGAAAGCGCATATCTGATGCAGCCGTTTTCAGCTGTAAAATACCGTTCGCCAAGGTTTATGTCCGGCGGAAGAAGCTTAATTCCCATCTTCCTGCAGACATAAGCATAACCCGCTACCTTTGTGGAATTATCCTGAATTGATGTCATGAGAGCTGCCATGAATTCAACGGGATAATGTTTTTTCAGGTAAGCCGTGCGATACGCAAGAACAGCATATGCGGCAGCATGTGATTTATTGAAGGCGTACTTTGCGAAGTCCGTCATTTCATCATAAATTTTATTTGCAACTTCAGGTGAAATGCCCTTTGCGGCACACCCGGGAACACCCTCCTCAGGGTTTCCGTAAACAAAGTTCCGGCGTTCCTTTTCCATGACGTAGGCCTTTTTCTTGGCCATGGCACGGCGCACAAGGTCTGAACGTCCAAAGGTATACCCCGCAAGCTCACGTACAATCTGCATAACCTGTTCCTGATAAACTATACAGCCGTAGGTTGGAGAAAGAATGGGTTCAAGTTCGGGGCAGTCATATTTGATGCTGGCACGGTCATTCTTGCCGGCAATATATTTCGGAATGAAATCCATGGGACCCGGACGGTACAGTGAAATTCCGGCGATTACGTCTTCAATGCACTCGGGCTTAAGTTCCTTCATGAAGTTCTTCATTCCGGTGCTTTCAAGCTGGAACACGCCTTCCGTTTTTCCGGAGCAGAGAAGCTCATAAACTCCCTTGTCTTCATAATCCATTTTATCGAAATCAAGATTTACACCGGGCCGCATGTTTACAAGCTTTACGGCATCCTGAATAACTGTCAGTGTACGAAGGCCCAGAAAGTCCATCTTCAGAAGGCCCAGCTCCTCAAGAGTTGTCATGGTGTACTGGGTTACTACGGCATCGTCAGAGCCCTTTGCAAGCGGAACATAATCCTCAACAGGTGCATTGCTGATAACAACACCTGCAGCATGCATGGAGCTGTGACGCGGCAGACCTTCAAGGCGGCGGCTCATGTCAACAAGTTTCCTGACTTCCGGCTCTGTGTCATATGCAACACGGAATTCCTTGTTTACCTCAAGAGCCTTGTCAATTGTCATTCCAAGGTCATTCGGAACCATTTTGGCAACCATGTCGCACTTGGCGTAGGACATGTCAAGCGCACGGCCGACATCACGCAAAACACCGCGCGCCTGCAGTGTTCCGAAGGTTACAATCTGGGAAACCCTGTCCTTGCCGTATTTTCTTACAACGTAGTCAATAACCTCCTGGCGGCGCTCGTAACAGAAGTCAACATCTATATCCGGCATAGTTACACGCTCGGGGTTAAGGAAACGCTCAAACAGCAGCTGGAAGCGGATGGGATCTATATCCGTAATTCCAAGACAATATGAAACGATACTGCCCGCAGCCGAGCCACGGCCCGGACCTACGGCAATTCCGTGTGTTTTTCCGTAATTAATAAAGTCTGAAACAATGAGGAAATAATCGACAAAGCCCATGGTTTTAATGGTGTCGATTTCATAATCAAGACGGTCATGAAGTTCCTTTGACGGATTCGGATACCGGCGTTCAAGGCCTTCATTACAGAGCTTTACAAGATAATCATAAGCCGTATAGCCGTCCGGAACATCGAATTTCGGGAGTTTGTATTCGCCGAATGTGAATGTGACATTGCAGCGTTCTGCAATCTTATTTGTGTTCTCAATGGCGGATTTTGCATAAGGGAAGAGCTTTGCCATTTCCTCCGGGGATTTCATATAGAACTGGCCGCCCGGATAGCGCATACGGTCTTCATCCTGAACATGACGTCCCGTCTGGATGCAGAGAAGTACGTCATGCGCTTCGGCATCTTCCGGAAGAACATAATGGATATCATTTGTGGCAACAAGCGGAATGCCTGTTTCCTGCGTAAGGCGCATGATGCCCTGGTTTACGGTGGCCTGATCGGCGTAGCCGTGGTCCTGCAGCTCAAGGAAGAAATTGTCCTGTCCGAAGATGCTGTTCAGGCGCAGTGCAACCTTCTTTGCTTCATCGTAAAAACCACGTTTGAGCTGGACTGCAACTTCACCCGCAAGGCAGGCCGAAAGTGCAATAATGCCCTCATGATATTTTTCGAGCAGTTCATAATCCGCACGGGGTTTGTAGTAGAAGCCCTCAGTGAATGCTTTTGACACGATTTTCATGAGGTTGTTGTAGCCGTTATTATCTTTGGCAAGCAAAACAAGATGATAGTATCTGTCCTCAGAGTTGCTGCCCTCTTTGTCGAATCTTGAACCCGGGGAGACATAAATTTCACAGCCGATCACAGGGTGAATGCCGGCATCGTTACAGGCACGGTAAAAGTCAATAACGCCGTACATTACACCATGATCCGTAATAGCCAGATTCTTCATGCCCAGTTCCTTCGCACGCAGAACAAGCTCCTTTATTTTGCCGGAGCCATCAAGAAGACTGTATTCAGTATGTGTGTGAAGATGTGTGAAATCCAAGACTTTCTTTCCCCCAAAAAGAAATGAATAGAATATAACAAGTTTATTATAGCACAACAAATAAAAAATGCACGCAGATAATGAAGTATTTTCTTCATATCTGCGTGCGGGAAATTAAAGTAATCCGTAACCCGGCTTATTTTTCTGTAAGATATCCGGCAACTTCTTTGCAGGCTTCCTGCTCATCATCACCGTCAGTCACAATTTCAATTTCCTTGCCGGAAACAAGGCCAAGGCCCATCATTCCCATAATGCTTTTGGCGTTTACTCTGACGTCTCCGCAAACAAGTGTTACACTACTGTTGAATTTGTTAGCAACCTGAACCAGCATGGCAATAGGCCTTGCTTCTGCTTCACTTGAAACTTTCACAGTAACTTTTTCCGATGTCATAATTAATCCTCCTTAATCCCACACGACGTTTCATCAATAGAAATCTGTTTACGTAAACTTTCCGCAATTTCACATAGTTTTGCAAGCCGGTGGTTGACGCCCGATTTTCCAATCGGTTCATCAAACAGCTGTCCCAAATCTTTAAGCGAAACATCAGGGTTCTCAAGCCTGAGTCTTGCCATTTGCGCAAGCTCCGGTTTTAACTTTTCGAAGCCTGCATGTTCCTGTATATATTTAATATCATCTATCTGACGTTTGGCTGCAGCAACGGTTTTACTGCTGTTTGCAACCTCACAATTAACCTGGCGGTTCACGGAATTTCTCACTTCTTTTACGATGCGCACATTTTCGAAGTTCATCATGGCAATGTGAGCCTCCATAAGGTTAAGCGCGTCCGAAATTCCCTCTCCGTCCTTCAAATAAACAATATATCTTTCTTTTCTTTTGCTGACCTTGGCATCAACTCCGAGCGAATGTATAAGATCTGACAGCCATCCGGCGTATTCCTTTGTAGGGGTATCAATTTCAAAATGATATGCCTTGTTCGGATCGCTGATTGTTCCGCTCGCAATAAATGCACCGCGAAGATAAGCACGTTTGCAGCACAGACGCGACAAATCAACACCTGTAATTTCAAATGAAAGTCCTGCTAAAAAAGCAAGCTTGCAATGCCTTGTTTTGGGAGCTTTTTTGCAAAGTTCTTCCTTGACATCTGATGAAAAGGACATAAAAACCTTCCGTTAAAATCCAAGAAAACGGACTTCCGGTTCAAGTGTAACACCGGATGTTTCGTTAACTTTATAAATAACATAATTAATAAGTTCTCTGATATCGGTTGCTGTTGCGTCTCCGCTGTTAATTATGAATCCGCAATGCTTTTCCGAAACGCGCGCACCGCCAAGTGAATGGCCTCTTAAGCCGGCTTCTTCAATAAGCTTACCGGCAAAATATCCTTCGGGACGCTTAAAGGTACTTCCTGCGCTCGGATATTCCAAAGGTTGTTTTTCCCTGCGTTTTGCGTTAAGTTCTTCTATGACAGAATTAATTTCGTCACGATTTCCGTACTCGAAAATAAATTTTGCGGAAATCACAATGCAGCCACTTTCCATTATAGCACTGTGTCTGTACGATAAATCAAGAACGTCCTTGCAAAGCTCGGTAATTTCTCCCGATGGAGTAAGAACCGTTGCAGAAACAATGGCATCCTTAATTTCGCCGCCATAAGCGCCTGCATTCATAACTACTGCTCCGCCAAGTGTTCCGGGTATTCCTGCCGCAAATTCAAAGCCCTTGAGGCCCTCGGCAGCAATTGCACGTGCTGAAGCGGAAAGAAGAGCTCCCGCAGGAATCTCAACAATTTCGCCCTCACCGGATTTTTCAAGTATCCTGATTGGGTGCTCCGGACGTTCAAAAGCAATTACCGCACCGCGAAAGCCTTCATCAGAAACAAGCAGGTTGCTTCCGTTTCCTATAATAAAGCTTTCAACGTTTTCGGTTTTGCAGAGCGTAAGAACTGCCGCAAGCTCCGAAGCATTCTTTACAAATATAAAGTAATCCGCAGGTCCGCCAACCTTGAAGGTTGTGTGTTTGCTGAGCGGTTCATCCCGCAATACACGGACGTCCGGAAGATATGTCATTAAGTTCTCGTAAAAATCCACAGGATAACCTCCTTGACTTGACTGCGAAATAGTATCACAAGTGTAGGCGGCATGTCAACATTTTATTTTCGGGTGATTCAAAAGGATTTTGCAAACACCGTGAAAATTACTTGTTAAGGGTTGTAAGCAGAAGCTTTGCACTGCCGTAAATACCTGCATCGTTACCAAGTTCGGCAAGTGCGAATTTTCTGTTCTGGAGTGCCGGCATAAGGTTCTTTCCGTAATATTTTTCAACGGCGTCCAGAATAATTTTTCCTGCCTTCGACATTCCGCCGCCGATTACGAATATATCCGTATCAACGGTGCATGCAACGTGACCGAGTGCAAGTGCAAGATACCAGCCGTATCTGTCTACAACGCGAAGAGCAAGTTCATCTCCTGCCTTTGCGGCATCAAAAACATCCTTTGCGGTAACCTTTTCAACACCTCTTAAAGCGCTGTTTTCCTGAGTTTTCTCAAGTTCAAGCTTTGCAAGACGAACAACGCCTGTTGCAGAAGCATACTGCTCCAGATGGCCATGTCCGCCACATCCGCAAACAGCTGTTTCATCAGGATTAACAACTATGTGACCGATTTCTCCGCCACATCCGTAGCAGCCGGCAATAACCTTGCCGCCAACAATAATTCCGCCACCAACGCCTGTGCCGAGCGTAACCATAATTACGTTATCATAGCCTCTGCCGCCGCCCATCCACATTTCGCCAAGAGCAGCAACATTAGCATCGTTTCCGGGAACAAAATTAAGGCCGGTAAGGTTTGTCATGGTTTCCGCAACATTCATTCTGCCCCAGCCAAGGTTTGCACAGCCGGCAACAATTCCTTTATCGTCAACAGGTCCGGGAATGCCCATTCCGACACCAAGAACGTCTGTCTTTTCAATGCTCTTTTCCTGCATTTTCGCAAGGATTGCATCTGCAATATCCTTCGGAATGTTCTTGCCTTTTTCGGAAGTATCGGTAGGAATTTCCCACTTTTCAAGAAGCTCTCCGTTTTCAGTAAACAAACCGAGTTTAACGGTTGTTCCGCCAAGATCCACACCAAATAATACCTTATTCATCTTCCTCTTCCTCTTTCTGTTTAGCCATATTTTTCATTACACGTTTATAAAACTCATCAGCCGCATTGTAGCCCATCTTCTTTGAACGACAGTTAACCGCTGCCGATTCGCAGATAATTGCAAGGTTTCGGCCGGGACGGATGGGAATGTTGTGGCACTTGATTTTGTTTCCGAGAATGTCCGTTGTGTGCTCTTCAAGGCCCATTCTGTCATATTCTCTGTCCTTGTCCCACTCCTCAAGATTAATAACAAGGTCAATATTCTGTGTATTCTTAACGCTTTCAACGCCGAACAGCTCCTGAACATTGATAATTCCTATACCGCGGAGCTCAATCATATGGCGTGTAACCTCAGGAGCAGAACCTACCAGAGTGTCATCGGAAACCTTCTTGATTTCTACGGCATCATCAGCAACAAGACGATGTCCTCTCTTAATCAGCTCAAGAGCGGCCTCACTTTTACCGATGCCGGACTCACCGGTGATCAGAACACCTTCGCCGTAAACATCCACAAGAACGCCGTGGATGGTGATTCGCGGGGCAAGTTCAACCTTGAGCCAGCGGATTGCTTCCGATTCAAAATAGCAGGTTCCTTTGTCGGTACTAAGTACCGGAACGCCCATCTTTGTAGCAAGCTTTATCAGCTTAACGCTTGGAGCGATTCCCTGACAGAAAACAATGCAGGGAGGATTAAAGCTCATGAGTTTTTCAAGCACGCGCAGGCGCTCAGCCGCATCAAACTGATGCATATAGGCATTTTCTACATTACCTATAATCTGAACACGCACCTTGTCAAAATAATCATAAAATCCGGCAAGCTGAAGTGCAGGACGGTTGATATCGCTGTGCGATATTTTTCTTTTTGAAATATCAAGTTCTTCTGTGCAGTTTTTCAGGCCGAACTTGTCGGCAAGAGCTTTTACGGTGGTTGTGTACATGGTCTCTCCTGTTCTTTTTTTGAAATATCCGGTATTTTCAGATACGATTACCAGAAGCCGCTAAAAAACATGTCGAAAAAAGCAATTATTCCCGATACAAAAGTAATAATAAATATTAATATAAAAAATACCGAGACAGCAGAAAAGCACCTGTCAAAAAACGAATTGGAAGCAGTTTCTTCGTTCCCGGTTTCATTTTCACAGTCTGCTTCATCGTTTTCAGGCATTTCTGTGTATGTAACGTTTTTCGGCTTGATTTCTATAAAACCACACTCGGGACAAGCCTTTGAAAAGAACACTGTTCCGCAGTTTTTACAGGTCTTCGGCTCAGTTCCGGCTTTTGTTCCGCATGAAGGACAAAATGCCGATGAAAACTTTGTTCCGCATTTGGCGCAAATATTCTCAAATTTGTTCGCGCCGCACGATGGGCAGTTCCTTATGCTGTCTTCACATTCTGTTCCGCAATATGTGCAGATTTTCATTTTTATTTCCTCTTAATAATTATATTAGACTTCCGGCGAACCGTTTTTTTTATCACGCCCGGCAAAAAAATCAAGAATTGCCCTTGCCGATTTTCTGTCCATCGAAGGTACTGCGGCAATTTCATCCTCAGATGCATTCTTCAGTTCTTCAAGCGATGCGAAATGCTTCATGATTGCACGCCTTCTTGTTGTCCCTATTCCGGGGATTTCGTCAAGAATCGAATGCGTCTGTTCCTTTGAACGCAGTGTCTTATGGAATTCTATTGCAAAGCGGTGCGTTTCATCCTGAATCCTTGTGAGAAGCTTAAAGCCCTCACCGTGAATGTCAATCGGAAGCTCTTCGCCCCTGAAATACAGGCCTCTTGTACGGTGGTTGTCATCCTTCACCATACCGCAGACCGGAATGTCAAGCGCAAGCTCCGCAAGAACCTGTTCTGCAGACGATACCTGGCCTTTTCCTCCATCCATAAGGATGATGTCGGGGAATTCACTGAATTTGCCCCGTACAGCGTTTTCAACAGACGCTTCCCCGGTCAGGCCCTTATTTTGCTCATCAGACGCTTCCCCGGTCAGGGCCATATTTTCCTTTTCTGCAAGTCCGTGCAGGAAGCGCCTTGTAAGCACTTCGCGAAGGCTTTCGAAATCATTCGGACCGACCACGGTCTTTATTTTGAATTTACGGTAATCATTACGTTTCGGACGCCCGTCTTCAAAAACAACCATCGAGCCGACCGAATTGAATCCACTGATATTAGATATATCATAGGACTCCATTCTTTTCAACCCTTTCAGCCCAAGAAGCTGTGAAAGTTCATCTACGGCACCTGTTGTGCGGGCAGCCTCATGTTCAAGTTTTTCAAGGTCCTGCGTAAGAACCATCCGGGCATTGTTGTTTGCAAGCTCAACAAGTTTTTCTTTGTTGCCTTTCTGAGGCACAATTATATGAACTGCGGATTCGTTTTTTCCCGTAAGCCATTCGCCAAGGAGTTCCATATCCTCAGGCTCCTCGGGAACAATCAGCTCCGACGGGATGTACGGTGTTCCGCTGTAATACTGTTTAATGAAATTTGAAAGAAGCTCAGGCCCGTTTCCTTCCTCAGTACCCGAAAGGAAAAAGTGCTCGCGTCCTATCATTTTGCCGCCTCTTACAAAGAAAACCTGAATTACGCATTTCCCCTGCGACGCAGCATAACCTATGATATCACGGTCATTTCCGTTTGTATCGGTAGCCTTCTGTTTCTGGGCAAAGCTGTCCACATCATGAATCAGGTCACGGTAATATGCAGCCTTCTCAAAATCAAGGTTTTCGGCAGCCTCAGTCATGCCGGCTTTAAGCTCACGCCTTATTGCATCACGATTTCCGTTAAGGAACGAAATTACGCCGTCAATCTGTTTTTTATAATCTTCCTGCGAAATATACCCCTGGCAGGGAGCCTTGCACTGTCCCATGTGATAATACAGGCACGGCCTGTTATCAGGGCCCGCAGGCTTTGGAAGTGCCTTGTTGCAGGTCCGCACATAATAGAGCTTACGAAGAAGTTCGACAACATTCTTCATTGAGGTTGCGTTCGGAAAAGGCCCGAAATATCGTGCCCTGTCACGCTTCTGGTTATGCACGCAGGTCACGCGCGGGAAAGGTTCATGCGTGGTAATTCTGATATAAGGGTAGCCCTTATCGTCCATAAGCATGGTATTATAGTAAGGACGATGTTCCTTAATCAGGTTACATTCGAGCACAAGTGCTTCCATTTCGGAATCCACAACAATATACTCAAACCACGCAATCTTAGGCACCATGAGTTCGATTTTGTAGGAATGCTTTTTCCCGGCACGAAAGTACTGGCGTACTCTGTTCTTCAGGATTTTTGCCTTACCTACGTAAATAACGGTGTCGTTTTCATCGTGCATCAGATAAACGCCCGGTTTTTCCGGCAATTTTTTCAGTTCTTCTTCAAAATTAAAGTCGGTCATAGTCTCCGCGAAAACAGGCTGCAGAAAAACGGTTCAAAACTGATTTTTCAAGGAAACATCAGCATTTGCCGTTCTCTGCAGCCTCATTTATTATTTGTCAATTATATTTTTGTCACTTGTTTCAGCTTCTTCTGAGGTCTTTTCGATGTCTTCAGCAGGCTTCAGTTCAGGATGGTACTTGTACAAAAGTTCCATGAATTCCTTGCCGGTAATGGTTTCCTTTTCCATAAGGAAGGCTGCAATATCTTCAAGTGCTTCCTTATTTCCGGAAATCATCTGCTTTGCATTTTCATAGCATTTTGCAATAATCGCTTTAATTTCAGCATCTACAAGCGCAGATGTGTCCTCAGCGCAGGTGCGAACCGCACGTCCGTCAAGATAACGGCTCTGAACATCTTCAAGCTGTACAAATCCAAGGTTTTCAGACATACCATAGCGGGTGATCATGTTTCTTGCCAGGTCTGTAGCCTGCTCGATATCATTTGAAGCACCTGTTGTGATTGACTCGAAGAACAGCTCTTCTGCAACACGTCCCGCACAGAATGTAGTGATTCTTGTGAGGATTTCAGCCTTGCTCATAAGGTATTTTTCTTCTTCGGGAACATGCATTACATAGCCAAGAGATCCCATGGTTCTTGGAACAATTGTAATTTTCTGTACAGGCTCGGCTTTTTTCTGAAGGGCCGTAACCAGCGCATGGCCACACTCGTGGTAAGCAACAATTTTCTTTTCTTCCTTGCCAAGGATACGGTCTTTCTTTTCTTTGCCGGCAAATACTGTTTCAACCGATTCAAAAAGATCGGCCTGACTGACTGCTGAGCGGCCTTCCTTAACTGCAAGAATTGCTGCTTCATTAATAATATTGGCAAGATCCGAGCCAACTGCGCCCGATGTTGCAAGTGCAATGGCATCAAGATCGACGGTATCGTCCATATTTACGTTCTTCGCATGAACCTTAAGAGTTTCAACACGGCCCTTTAAGTCAGGCTTGTCAACAATGATTCTTCTGTCGAAACGGCCCGGACGGAGAAGTGCCTTGTCAAGTACTTCGGGACGGTTTGTAGCTGCCAGAATAATAACACCCTTTGAAGGATCAAAGCCGTCCATTTCGGCAAGAAGTGCATTAAGGGTCTGCTCACGCTCATCGTTTCCGCCGCCGTAGATTGAATCACGGCTCTTACCGATTGCATCAACTTCATCAATAAAAACGATGCAGGGAGCCATGCTCTGGGCCTGTTTGAACAGGTCACGTACACGCGATGCACCTACGCCTACGAACATTTCAACAAAATCAGAGCCCGAAAGTGAGAAGAAAGGAACCTTTGCTTCACCGGCAACAGCTTTTGCAAGCAGGGTTTTACCTGTTCCGGGAGGTCCTACAAGAAGTGCGCCCTTAGGAAGTTTTGCACCTATTTTCACGTATTTTTCGGGGTTATGAAGGAAATCTACAAGTTCCTTGACGGAATCTTTTGCTTCATCCTGTCCGGCTACATCCTTGAAGGTTACGCCGGTCTGCTTTTCAACATATACCTTGGCATTGCTTTTTCCAACGCCCATAATTCCGCTGCCGTTGCCGTTTTTCATGAGCATACGGAACAACAGGGTCATTACAATATAAATCATCGCAAAAGGAAGAATCCAGTTGACAAGAATTGAAAGCAGGATATTCGTGTGTTCCGGAACTTTTGCGTTAAATACAACATTATGCTCTTTAAGGATAGGAATTATTTCTTCATCGTTATCAATAATTCCGGTGTAGTAGGTTATCTGAAGTTCGTCTTTTTTCTGTTCCTTCAGCGTAATCCTGTAACAGCCCTCCTCAGAATCGATTTCAACCTTTTCAATCTGGTTGGCTACAATCTTCTTAATGAATTCATCATAGGAAATTTCCTTGTTTCTGGCTTTTTCGGCAGCCTGGCTCAGATATGCGATGCCAAGATAGAGAATACCTACAATTATAAGACTGAACAGCCACACGGGCGGTGTGGAACGTTTGTTGCGGTTTTCTTCATCATTATTACGTCTAAAATCGTTATTTTCCATTTCTTTTCCTTATCTGTGATAAAGCTTTTTTGTCTGATACTGCGGCTCGCAGGTCAGGTTCATACCAAGCTTGCGGAAAATGTCAACATCAGCCTGGGACAGAATTACCGTCGAATGAACCTCACAGTCACGCAGCTTCGGAAGCTGGTTGAGTGCAAGACGTGCTGTATCATTTGTTGCGGCACAGATTGCAAGTGCAATAAGTACCTCGTTTGTATGAAGTCTCGGGTTGTGATTTCCGAGATGATCAACCTTTAAGTTGCGGAGCGGTTCAATTACTACCGGCGAAATCAGATGGATATCATCGTGAATTCCGGCAAGAATCTTAAGCGCATTCAGAAGCATTGCAGCCGATGCTCCAAGCAATTCGGATGTCTTTCCTGTTATCATGGTACCGTCGGAAAGTTCAAGTGCTGCAGCAGGTGCGCCCGTGGCCTCAGCCTTTGCAAGAGCTGCCGCTATAACCGGCCTGTTTTCGGGTGTAAGGCCTGCCTGACGCATCAGAAGGCCTATTTTCATTACCGTTTCCTTACCTATATTGCCCTTCCTCTGGTCACAGAGAGCAGTGTAATATCTTCTGATGATTTCCTGGTTTGCAGCCTCTTTTGCGGCTTCATCGTCTGTAATGCAGAAGCCGACCATGTTTACGCCCATATCCGTAGGGGATTTGTAGGGCGATGTTCCGCTGATGGATTCAAAAATCGCACTCAGAACCGGGAATACTTCAACATCACGGTTATAATTAACGGTCTGAACATTGTATGCTTCAAGATGGAACGGGTCAATCATGTTGTCATCATCAAGATCTGCGGTTGCAGCCTCATATGCGAGGTTTACGGGGTGCTTAAGCGGCAGATTCCAGATGGGGAAGGTCTCGAATTTCGAGTAACCGGCTTTGATTCCGCGCTTGTTTTCGTGATAGAGCTGAGACAGGCACACAGCCATTTTTCCGCTTCCGGGACCCGGTGCGGTTACCACAATAAGTGAGCGTTCGGTTTCAATATAATCATTTTTGCCATATCCTTCATCACTAACGATGGCGGGCACATCCGAAGGATAACCCGGAATGGGATAATGTCTGTAAACCTTAACTCCAAGGTTTTCGAGGCGTGTCTGGAAAGAAACTGCGGAGTTCTGATTTGCAAACCGTGTAAGTACAACACTTCCGACATAGAGACCAATTCCGCGGAAGGCGTCAATAAGTCTTAAAACATCTGAATCATAGGTGATTCCAAGGTCACCGCGGCGCTTGCTTTTCTCAATGTCGGCAGCGTTGATGACAATTACTATTTCAGCCTGATCTTTAAGCTGAAGAAGCATGTTCACCTTGCTGTCAGGTGCAAAACCCGGAAGTACGCGGGAAGCGTGATAATCGTCAAAAAGCTTGCCACCGAACTCCAGGTAAAGTTTTCCGCCGAACTGGTCAATCCTCTCACGGATATGTTCGGACTGCATTTTCAGATACTTCTCATTGTCAAATGCCTGTTTTTTCATTTTTCCGCCTCGCTTGATATTATGGTCCTGTTAAATAAACAAAAACTAAACTTTTTTTATTTCTTTACAATTACCTGCATTTACGTCTGACTTTTCTGAGTCTGAGTTTGTTTCATCCGGCTTAACGTGTCTCGAAGCTGCCTTCTTTTCCGTCACCGCTGACGTAAACAGCCTGTCCCTCGTCTGAGTACCAGTCTTTAAGAACCTGTCTGCAGATACCGGTGAGGTTTTTCATTGTCACAGGGTCAGATGCATTCCTGAGTGCATGCGATTTTGCGATGTCATCGCTGTACTCGGCAAGCTTGTAAACCGTTACTACAGGGTTTTTATCGGTTGTCTGACGATGTGTGACAAGCGGAACGGCCGATGCTTCACTGATGTAAGGCTCTCCGTCCCAGGTTTTTGTAATTGTAACATCTGCCATGATATTAAGCATCTGATTAGCGTTATTCATGGAAGATACAAAGTTTCCAAGCGAATAATAAACAAGGGTCCTGTGGCCGTCTTCCCGTTCATACCACTCTATGGGCTGAAGAACGTGGGCGTGATTGCCAACCACAAGGTCAACTCCCTCTTTTACAAAGAATTCCGCCCACTTCTTTTCCTGAGGGAAGGGCTCATATGAATATTCCTCACCCCAGTGAGGGAATACCACAATGAAATCCGCATTCTCACGGGCGTAAGCTATGTCCGCCGATGCTTTTTCAAATGAGAAGACGTTAATCCTCCAGGGTTCAATCTGGCTGATACCGTAATTGGTACCGTATGTATAATTCAGAAGAGCGAACTTAATTCCTTTAATTTCAACAATCTTTACGGTATTGTATTCCTCTTCGGAATGATTGACGCCAAGAACGGTCACCTCAGGATGCGTATCCCAGTACTCAAGCGTATGCTCGATTCCCTTCATTTTGTGTTCCCAGTTGTCAAAATCGGTAATATGATTGTTAGCATGAAGGATAACATCAAAGCCTGCTTTTATTTCAGCATCGCCAATCTCGGTAGGCGAGTTGAAGCAGGGATATCCGGAATAGTAATCGTAATTGGTGCCGGCAAGTACCGTTTCCTGGTTAAGCACCGCAAGGTCCGCAGACTGTATGTCATCAAGAACATGCGTGAAGAAATGGTCGTAATTGATTTTACGGTTTTCTTTATCTTTCAGGTAAACGAATTTGGAGCCTTCATAAGTGTATGTCCCCCACTCTACTCCGCTTCTGATTACGTAACCGTGCATAAGCATATCACCGATTGTGCGGATGGTTACCGTCACCGGGGCAGGTGTCGGAGTAGGTGTAGGTGTTGATGTAGGTGTTGGGGTGTTTGTGGGAGTTGGCGACATTGTAGCCGTAGGAGTAGGCGTGTGTGTTGCGGCTGCACCCGTAGGGGTTATCAGCGGGCTGTCGCCAAAGGTGCAGGCAGTCAGCAAAAGCAGCACCGACAATACTAAAACCAGTTCTATTTTTCTGAAACATTTATTCATAAAAAACTCCCGAATTATAAAAAACCTGATTTCTGATTGGTCATAAAAAGCTTTTATTTATGGAAATCAAAACTTGACCCATAATATGCTTATGATAATTCTTTTTTTCTTTCCAGTCAAGATAATCGTTGGGTATATTAATGCTTTTTTGCAGATTATTTTCTTGTATTTTGTCTCTTTTTTGAGTAAAATAAAATGTGTGTTTATCACCCGGAGGGCTTATGTTAGATAATCTGATTTTTTCAATAAATACCGTACTTCCACTGCTGTTTCTGATGCTTGTGGGCTTCTTCTGCAGACGCATCGGTCTTTTTGACGATGCTTTCGTAAAGAAAGGCAACAACCTTGTTTTTAGAGTTTTTCTTCCCGTTCTTGTCTGCAAAAACATTATTCAGGCAACCGGTACGGACAGCTCAACAATCAAGGTTTTCCTGTACGTAACGATTGGCGTATCCGCCCTTTTTGCCGTTCTTTTTCTTATCATTCCTCTTATAGAAAAGGATAACAGAAAGCGCGGTGTAATGATTCAGGCAATCGGCCGAAGCAACTATGCCATTTTCGGTTTGACACTTGTTGAACTCATTTTCCCGGGTCAGGATGTCAGTGTTGCAGCCATCCTTGTGCTTGCAACAGTTCCTCTTTTCAATGTTTTTTCAACAATCGCTCTTGAGGTTTACAACCTTCCGGATGATCTTAGTACGAAGCTTGACGGGGAAGCCGAAAAAGCCCGGAAGAAAAAAGCAGCCCGTCATATAATAAAAGGAATTCTGCTTAATCCGCTGATTATTGCATGTGTTCTCGGGTTCATAATTTATTATCTGAAAAAAGAAATTCCCGAAACAACCCTTGCTTCCGTAACAGACACCTTAAAGCCGGTTATTACAACAATTAATAATCTTGCAAGTGTTGCAACACCGCTTGCGCTTGTACTACTGGGCGGCTCCTTTGAGTTTTCAAAGATTCACGGCAACCTCCGGCAGCTCATTATCTGCGTTGTCGGAAAGCTTGTCATAAGCCCCGCAATCTTTGTTACGCTTGCAGCAATTCTTGGTTTCAGAGGTCCGGCACTTGCAGCCATTCTGATAACATTTGCCTCACCGGCCGCTGCCAGTTCATATCCCATGGCCCAGCAGATGGGCGGTGATTCCGAACTTGCGGCGGAGCACATTGTTTTCTCCACAACATTTTCCGTACTTACCGTATTTGTTTTCATATTTGTTCTGAAAACGCTCGCACTGATTTAACATGAACCATGCCCCCTTCCAAATAAACAGGTTTTTATTGTTTCACCTGTATATCCGAAGGGGGCATGTCATTTTGTACCGCGGGTCTTTTTACATTCCACCGGTTTCACTCATCAAAGTGAAACGAATGACTTTTTACGGTCTTATACTCTTCCGTCTGTGAGAAATCGGACGAAAACTTTACGGCGTTCCAGACAACATCAGAAGAAACAAGTTCCTTACCATTCACCTTATAATCATTGAACTTTGCCCCGGCGTAGCAGTCGGCATGATTGTACCAGAGCTCATCGCCTATATCTGTCTTGTTTTTGCCGTCGGTAATAAATCTCCAGCCGTTAATAACATCGTAATAATACCATCCGAACAAATGGGAAACACCCATCGAAATGGCACCGTCTATGCCAAGAAAATAGTAGGTATCACCATTTTTTGTTACATAATAGCCTCTTTTAGGAGTTGGCGGACAGACATCTATAAAATCATGAAGTGAGAAAAGGTCATATTTTGTACCTTTAATATCTTCCGTTTCGGACAGAAGTTCTTTTCTGACAAGCCAGTTTTTAAGCTCTTCCTCCTGACCTATGGCGTTTTGGGCAGAAAGTCCGTACAGGAATTCATCGTCATAATCTTCCTGCAGGGCACTTTGCATCCAGATTCCCATGTTTTTATTAAACAGCCACCAGCCCGGCTCAGATCCGGCATACCCTGCATAATAGTAAAGATTATCATCGGAAGAAACATAAAACTCACCGGATTTGGCTTCTTTTCTTATAACCACAGGGGTACATGTCGGAACGTCATAATCCTGCAGTAACGGAGTAGGTGTTGCGTAATCCCGGCTCGAATACCCGCCGGGATTGTTCGGCTGCGGGGACGTGTTGTTTAACCATTCCGATATAACTAAAGCGATGAAAGCAATCACAGCTACAATCACTAATACAACAACTATACGTTTACGTGTAATTATTTTTTCCCTGTGGATAGGATTATTCTGAACTGACGAATTGTCATCCTCACTTTTTTCAGGTTTTAAAAATCCTGTTACATTATCATCCTCTTCGAAACCACGGGTTCGTGCTTCCGCAAAACTTACAGTTGTGTCAATTTTTGCCCCACATTTCGAACAGTATCCTATTCCTTCTTCAATCTCAAAGCCACAGTATTTGCATTTTTCCATAATGTTTCTCCTTAATCAAACCCGTATAAATCAATTCTTGAATATAAATCTGCCTTATCTGTTTCAAAGTCTGTTGCTTTGTCCAATGACTTCGAGGTGAACCGGTCAGAAACAAGTTTTTGGCTGTTTTCCCTGTACTCTTGATAATGCTCGCCAACAAAGCAACTGTCAAGGTTGTACCAGAGTTCCTCACCAAGTTCAATAATATTTTCGCCCTTGGTGATAAATCTCCAGCCCGCTTCAGCATCGAAATAATACCAGCCGATTACGTTTTCAAGTTCCTTTGTCATGTTTGAAAGATTTCGTTCTCTGAGGTAATAATAAACATCACCGTTTTGGGTCACATAATAACCTCTTTCGGGTCTTTGAGGGAATGCATCAATGTATTCATGCACATGAAAGATGTTGTATCCGGTATTTCTTATATCAGTGTCTTCTGTTATAAGTCCGTCAGCAACAAGCTGCTGTTTCAGTTCATCCAGGTCACCTATGGCATTGGAAAGGTCCAGCCCGAACCGGAACTGGTTTTCATAGTGTTCCTTTTCTTCGCTCTGCGTCCAAGTTGCAGAATCTGTGTCATACTGCCACCAACCTGCTTTTTCCCAGTTGTATGTCTCATAATAATAAAGAATTCCGTCCGCTGAACGGTAGAATGTTTTTTCCAAGGGTGAAACATGCGGCTCGGGAGTTACCGTTGCAACCGGTTCCTCTGTTATTACAGGTGTTGCGGTCGGCTCAAGAAGTTCGTAATATTTCATCTTCCAGTATTCATAATTAACTTCTTCCCAGGAAGGTGTATAACGAACCTGAGGTGACGATGAGTTTGACGCTATTGCAATTATTGCAACACTTAAAGCGAATACCGCAAAGATTACTGCTGCAAAAGTTGTCATTTTCCATTTTCCTATCTGTTTTTCAGCTTCATATTTTGAAATAGTGTTATTATCATTATTTTGATAGGAACGATTCCCGGAAGTTCTGTTTCTGTCCGAATTTGCCGAACGATTTGAATCGGTTCCGACTGTATCTGAATCCATTGAACCATACACCGACCGTCTGGCGTTCTCCTCCGGCTTTGCTCCGCAACGTGGACAAAAGCCTGCACTGTCTTCCATA
>JAZQNE010000138.1:0-18585 GCA_045627185.1 Lachnospiraceae bacterium | reverse complement strand
TTAGTTTTTTCCTAATCCTATTTAAATTCAATGTTTACCTAGTCTGAAGCTTAACTTAACGTTATTGGAACCGTCCCCAATGACTCATGAGTCAGAAAGAACCGTCCCTAATGACTCATTATTTTTCAAAAAAACATTGACTTTTAAAATAAAGAGTGCTATCTTGTTCTAAGAACGATTAGCACTCTTTTGTATTGAGTGCTAACAAAACAACTTCAACCGTTAAAACATCGGAGAAAACCTGCATGGAACTCGAGCTTGACGACAGAAAAAGAAGAATACTTCAGGCAATCGTAAAGAATTATCTTGAAACGGGCGAGCCTGTCGGTTCACGTACAATTTCAAAATTTACGGATCTGAATCTTAGTTCTGCTACAATCCGAAATGAGATGGCAGACCTTGAAGAAATGGGGTACATCATTCAGCCGCACACATCGGCCGGACGTATTCCTTCTGATAAAGGTTACAGATTCTACGTTGACTCGCTTATGGGCGAAAAGTTCCGTGAAGTTGAGGAGATGAAGGACGTTCTTCTTGAGAAGACGGACCGTGTTGAAAACCTTTTGCAGCAGGTTGCAAAGCTCCTTGCGACTAATACCAATTATGCGACAATGGTATCCGCACCCCAGTACAGAAGTCGCAAGGTTAAGTTCCTGCAACTGACCGCTGTTGATGAAGAAAAACTTCTTGCAGTAATTGTTCTTGAAGGAAATATAGTAAAGAACAAAATGCTCAAAATAAGCGAGCCTGTATCGGATGAAGTTGTTTTGAAGCTCAACCTTATCATGAACACCTTCCTGAATGGCCTGAATGCTGACGAAATCAACCTTGGACTTATTTCCAAAATGAAAGAGCAGGCTGAGGGGTACACATCAATCGTTTCTGAAGTTCTTGATGCCGTTGCAGAGGCTATCGCTGAAGAGGATGATGTGAAGGTTTACACGAGCGGTGCAACAAACATCCTGAAATATCCCGAACTTAACGATATGCAGACGGCCGGCGAACTGCTGTATGCACTTGAAGAGAAGAAGGAACTTTCAGAGTTTATGAAAACCGAAAAATCGGAATCCGAGGAAACGGGAATTCAGGTTTACATCGGACGCGAAACACCGATGGAAGCAATGCGTGACTGCTCCGTAGTAACCGCAACCTATGAAATAGAAGAAGGCGTTTACGGAAAGGTAGGTATCATCGGACCGAAACGAATGGATTACGAAAAGGTTGTCGGAACGCTGAAAACACTTATGGTTCAGCTTGATGATATATTTAAGAAAAACAAGTAGTTTTGGAGAAAATCATGGCAGAAAATGAAAACGAAAAAATGACTGAGGAAACTGCAGAAAACATTGATATTGAAGCTGCAGAAACCGAAGAAACCGCTTCCTGCGAAAATGCAGGTGCTTCCGAATCGGAAAATCCGGAAACTGCAGAAGCCGGGGAAAACGGTGACGCACAGGACGGTGCTGAAACAGGAAAAGATGAAAACCTTGAAGAAGCCAAGAAAAAACTTTTTGGCAAGAAAGAAAAGAAGCCCGATCCGCGCGATGAAAAAATCGCAGAACTTACTGACCGTGTAATGCGTCAGATGGCTGAGTTTGATAACTTCCGCAAGCGTACGGAACGTGAAAAAGCCCAGATGTTTGATATGGGTGCAAAGAACATTCTTGAGAAGATTCTTCCCATTGTTGACAACTTTGACCGTGGTTTTGCGGGACTTTCGGAGGAAGAACTTGCAACACCCTTTGCACAGGGCATGGAGAAAACTTACAAGCAGATTCAGACAGTGTTTGAAAGCCTTGGAGTTAAGCCCATTGAGGCTGTCGGATGTGAATTCGACCCCAATTTCCATAACGCCGTAATGCATGAGGACAAGGAAGATGTTGGTGAAAACATCATCACTGAGGAATATCAGAAGGGTTACACCTATCATGATTCCGTACTCCGTCACAGTATGGTTAAGGTAGCTAATTGAGAGAATGCCGCAAAGACAGACTTTCATTAACATAAAAATATGCGAAGCAATTCGTGATTAATAACTAAGCATTTAATATCAGGAGGATATTTAAAATGGGAAAAATAATCGGTATTGACCTTGGTACCACAAACTCCTGCGTAGCGGTTATGGAAGGCGGAAAGCCCGTTGTTATCGCTAATGCAGAGGGTGCACGTACTACACCTTCAGTTGTTGCATTTACAAAGACCGGCGAGCGTCTTATTGGTGAACCCGCAAAGCGTCAGGCAGCAACAAACTCAGAAAAGACTGTTTCTTCAATCAAGCGTCACATGGGAACTGATTTCCGTGTAACAATTGATGACAAGAAGTTCTCACCTCAGGAAATTTCAGCTATGGTTCTCCAGAAACTGAAAGCAGACGCAGAAAGCTACCTTGGCGAAAAAGTAACAGAAGCTGTTATTACAGTTCCCGCTTACTTCAATGACTCTCAGCGTCAGGCAACAAAGGATGCAGGCAAGATTGCCGGTCTTGATGTTAAACGTATTATCAATGAGCCCACAGCTGCAGCTCTTGCATACGGTCTTGATAACGAAAAAGAGCAGAAAATCATGGTTTACGACCTTGGTGGCGGTACATTCGATGTTTCCATCATCGGAATCGGTGACGGCGTAATCGAAGTTCTTGCAACAAACGGTGATACCCGTCTTGGCGGTGATGATTTTGATGACCGTGTAATGCGTTGGATTATTGATGAATTTAAGAAGCAGGAAGGCATTGACCTTTCACTTGACAATCGTGCAAAACAGCGTCTTATTGAGGCTGCTGAAAAGGCTAAGAAGGAACTTTCGTCAGCTATGACAACAAACATCAACCTTCCCTTCATCACAGCAAATCAGGACGGCCCTAAGCACATTGATATGAACCTTACCCGTGCTAAGTTCGAAGAACTTGTTCATGACCTTATTGAGCGTACAGCAACACCCGTTCAGAACGCTCTCCGTGATGCAGGCCTTCGTCCTTCAGATCTTTCAAAGGTTCTTCTTGTAGGCGGTTCAACACGTGTTCCCGCTGTTCAGGAAAAGGTTAAGCAGCTCACCGGTCAGGAGCCTTCCAAGACTCTTAACCCTGATGAGTGCGTAGCAATCGGTGCTTGTATTCAGGGTGGTAAGCTTGCAGGAGATGCAGGCGCAGGCGACATCCTTCTTCTGGATGTTACACCTCTTTCTCTTTCAATTGAGACAATGGGTGGTGTTGCAACACGTCTTATTGAGCGTAACACAACCATTCCTACAAAGAAGAGTCAGATCTTCTCAACTGCAGCTGATAACCAGAGCGCAGTAGATATCAACGTTGTACAGGGCGAGCGCCAGTTCGCAAGAGACAACAAGTCTCTCGGCCAGTTCCGTCTTGACGGTATCCCGCCTGCACGTCGTGGTGTTCCTCAGATTGAGGTTACCTTCGATATTGATGCTAACGGTATTGTAAACGTATCCGCTAAGGATCTTGGTACAGGCCGCGAGCAGCACATCACCATCACAGCAGGTTCCAACCTGTCAGATGCCGATATCGACAAAGCAGTTAAGGAAGCAGCAGAGTACGAGGCACAGGACAAGGCCCGCAAGGAAGCTGTTGAAGTAAGAAACGAAGCTGATTCTATGGTATTCCAGACAGAAAAGGCTCTTGAAGAAGTTGGCGATAAGGTTAGCGCATCTGACAAAGAGCAGGTTGAAGCAGACCTTAAGACCTTAAAGGAAATGATTGAAAAGACTAACCCTGAAAACATGTCAGAGGGCGAAGTTGCTGATATTAAGGCAGCTAAGGAAAAACTCATGACAGATGCACAGTCCCTGTTCTCAAAGGTTTATGAGCAGGCACAGGGTGCAGGCGCACAGGGCGCAGGTCCTGACATGGGCGGCAATTACTATGAGCAGCCTAATCAGGGTTCAAATAACAACGATGATAACGTTGTTGACGGCGATTACAGAGAAGTATAATTTCTGTCGCTGTAAGCGGAAAGCCCCGTAAACGGGTTGATGCAAAAAATATTTTGAGAAATACGGTATCCGCAGCCCGGGACAAACCGGACTGCGGATTATTGCCGCTAAAAGAGGCAATCGGAAGGGTCACCTGAAATGGCAGATAAGAGAGATTATTATGAGGTCCTTGGCGTTCAAAAGGGCGCTTCGGACGATGAATTAAAAAAAGCATATCGTGCACTTGCTAAGAAATATCATCCCGATATGCATCCCGGTGATAAAGATGCAGAAGCAAAATTTAAGGAAGCTTCAGAGGCTTACGGCGTTCTGAGCGATCCTGAGAAACGCCGTCAGTATGACCAGTTTGGCCATGCTGCTTTTGACCAGTCAATGGGCGGTGGCGGAGCAGGCGGCTTTGATTTTTCGGGCGGTATGGATATGAGCGACCTGTTTGGTGACCTTTTCAGCGATCTTTTTGGTGGCGGCTCACGCTCCAGAAGTGGCGGTTCAAGCGGCCCAAGCAGAGGCGCCAATATCAGAACCGGTATCAGGATTACCTTTGAGGAAGCCGTTTTCGGTACAACAAAGGAACTGGAACTCAACCTTAAGGATCCCTGCGGAAAATGCGGCGGAACAGGTGCCAAGCCCGGTACAAAGGCTGAAAAATGTGCTAAATGCGGTGGACAGGGCAAGGTTGTATTTACACAGCAGTCGCTTTTCGGAACAATGAGAAATCTTCAGACCTGTCCCGACTGCAAGGGTACAGGCCGGTTCATTAAAGAAAAATGTCCGGACTGCTATGGTACAGGCTTTATTACCAAAAAGAAAAAGCTTGAAATTTCCATTCCTGCAGGCATTGATGACGGCCAGGCAATCAGACTTCGCGGTAAGGGCGATCCCAGTGCTAACGGCGGGGAAAGAGGAGACCTTCTTGTTGATATTTCTGTTTCACAGCATCCTATTTTCCAGCGTGACGGCTTTGACATTTATTCGGCAGCACCTATGTCTTTTGCAACGGCAGCCCTTGGCGGAGATGTCAGAATAACTACTGTTGACGGCGATGTTCTTTATGAGGTTAAACCCGGCACCGCTACAGACACCAAGGTTCGACTTCGCGGTAAAGGCGTTCCCATGAACGGTAACAAAGACAGACGCGGTGACCATTACGTTACTCTGTATGTTCAGGTTCCCACAAAACTCACATCAGAGCAGAAAGAACTCCTGAAAAAACTGAAAGCAACGGAAGGAGACCCCGATACAACTAAGAAAAAGGGATGGAGATAAAGCCGGCTTTGGCGAAACTCTTACAGCAGGTGAAATAAATTAATTAAAAAGCCCGTAGGAAAAGTTTTCAGATGATATAATCAGACTGAAAAAGTTTCCCTACGGGCTTTTGAAGTTTAAGCCATATATTCTGGCTTTCACCATTACATAAAGCTTATCAGCAGTCTTGGCAAAAGCATTGCGATTGCAATGGCATAAATAAGATCGAGCCACATAAATGAGCCGATTGCGCCGGCGTAGATTAGAATGATGAAAGGGAATACAATAATTTTTACAAAAATATTTACGTTCTTGTTTTTAATTACACTTGAGAAAAGAGCTTTGGCATCTCCTGTACTTGGAAAAGAATGCATAAGAATTGAAACACCAAGCCAGATTAAGATGTAGTAGATAAAGGAAACCTGACCAAACATTTTTCCCGGCCCGAACAGATAATATGCTGCAGGAGCAGCAAGAAGGCCGCCAAGAACGGTGTTTACCAGAAACGGACCAAAGGTGATGAGCAGATTCTTCCAGGGATGGTCGCATTTGGCGTGAACAACATAACCACAGGGATTTTTAAACTGAAAATATTTAACCTCAAAAACAGGAACACCGCACATATCGCACGCAAGCTTATGAGCAAGTTCATGAACAATTACTCCCGGAAAAGTGAGGATGCTTATAATAATACCAGGTACAAACATTTAGTTTTCCTCCTTTTCAATATAATAATCAAGAATACTTAATGCACCGTTCCAATAGGAGAGGAAATCATCCTCGAAAACCCTGCCCTGACTCTTTAACTGTTCAAGGATAACAGAAGCATCACCGCGCCTTCCGTTTTCACAGAGTGCAATAAGATATGTTTCGGCGATATAATCACCTTCGGGGTCATATGTATAGGCCTGTTCAGCTAACTCAAGAGCCTTGTCGGGTTTGCCGCCAACCATTTCTATTGTAGCATAAGCCCTTAAAACATCGGAGTTTTCAGTGTTGAACTTATATGCCTTTTCAATTGTTTCGACTGCCTCAGCCTGATATCCGTAAGTGCGGTAGACTATAGCAAGACGGACCAGAGGATATGCAACATAGGGAGCTGCTTCATTCTCTTTTTCGGAATATTTGCGGCAATCCTCCAAGGTTTCGGAAAGCATTAAAAGATATTCGCAAAGAACTTCCGTATCATATTCCTTGTTCTTGAGAAGCTCGGAAAGTTGTTTGACAATACGTGCACGATATACGGATATGTCTTCCTTTGAGGAATCATAAGGATCCTCCAGAAAAACTCTCTCAATTTCTTCAATTGTCATATCCATTGAATCAAGCCGCTCACAGTAACGGTTTACACGGGCAACATCATTGGAATCTGCTTCACGGTCTGCAAGGTATGTATTGAAGATACTGTTAAAATAATCATAATAGCCGTAACGCATGCAAAGGTCTATTAACAGCAGGGCAGCTTCAGAATCTCCGGGATATTTTTGAAGTCTTTCAATCAGGGAATTCATGGCGGTTACAGGCTTTCCGGTTTCACAGAGAGCCCAGACACCTATAAATGAATTGCTGACATTTGAGTCAAAATCTGTGGAGAAGGTGCCGGTTGAGTCACCGAATACCATCTCAAACGGATTTCCGAATAAAGATTTTGCCCTTCCGGTTTCTTTCAGTGCCTGCCATGCAGGCTCCTTGCTGAGAGAAACCATGGATTTGCACATGAAAAACATGCCGACAACAGCAAGAAGCAGAAAGGCAATACCTGTAAGCTTTATTGCAAGCGGGAAGGAAAAACGTTTAACCGTTTCCGGAGTATGATAAGCTGTGATATTTTCACGCTGCGCAAGAAAACCCGAAACGGTTTCTTTAAGTCCGGAAATAACAGCATTTGTTTTTGAGTCGCTTATGGTTGCACTGTTGCAGAGATTTGTAAAATAATCATTATCTTCAACAATGTCTTTTGATTTAATAAATACAACGCTCTGAAATGCGTTTATCTTTTGCGCAAATGCATCAGCTTCAGTTACAACGTCTTCTGCAAGAACAGGAAAATTATATGTGATTTTACGCGCCACTTCGGGTGACAGCGTGTCAGTTATTGTTTTTGCCGACTCGGATAAAATTCTGTTGTTCTCAATTTTAGCATTGTAAAGGAAAATTGCATCGCGGAGAAGATGAACAAATGTGCCGGTACGCCGGTCTGTAATTTGAGGCTGTTCAGCCTTCTTCCTGTTCAGGGCTACATCGTGATAAATTACCTCATAATTTGAACAATTTTCGGGAAATGCTTTTGCAATTAGTCCACCGGGTCCGTAAAACACGGATTCTCCTATACCGTCAATCTCATCGATTTTGTGGAAAAATGCACAAAAATAGCTGAATTCTTCATCTGAAAGATTCAGGTTAAAGGATTTGACAACCGGTACGATGCTTTCTGCAACACCGTTGCAGTATTCGGTAAACTCTGAAACGTTACTGAAGAGAGACAGATTCTGCTGAATAAAGTCATCAAATATTGATTTGATACGATCTGTTTCCATAAAAACCCCCATTGATTTCGTAAATGCTTTTCCCGGGGACCCTGAAAAATGTCCACATGGGAAAGACACGCAGATATTCTAGCATCTATGCCGATTTTTATCAATTGCTTTTTTACAAAAAAGCATTAGGAAAATTACAATAAATAGTATAAAGAATTTTACATTACTTGTGTTTTTCTGATTTTTATGGTAGAATAAGTTGTTAAATTATGAATATACGGAGAAAACCAAATGAAATGGAAAAAAATCAGCGTCGAAACTACGGTTGCGGCTGAAGATATTGTAGCTGCAGAGCTTGATGCAATAGGCATTGAGGGCGTTGAAATTGAAGATAAGGTTCCGCTTTCGGATGAAGACAAAAAACGCATGTTTATTGATATTCTTCCCGAACTGCCTGAAAATGACGGCATTGCAACCCTTTATTTTTATCTTGATGACACACCTGATTTCAATGACAAACTTAAGGAAGTTGAAAATACGCTGAATGAGATTTCGTCCTATATGGAAATAGGTTCCGGAAAAATCACTGTCGGTGAGACAGAAGATAAAGACTGGATTAACAACTGGAAGGAATTTTTCAAGCCGTTCAGAGTTGATGATGACATAATAATCAAGCCGTCATGGGAAACTCTTACCGACAAAAAATCTTCCGACATGGTTGTTGAGATTGACCCCGGAACTGCTTTCGGTACAGGTTCACATGAAACTACAAGGCTTTGCATTCAGAACATAAAGAAATACCTGAAAAAAGGCCAAACCGTTCTTGATGTCGGAACAGGCTCGGGAATCCTGTCCATCATCTCCAGAATGCTTGGTTCGGGTCATACGGTCGGCATAGATATTGATTCAAATGCTGTTAAGATTGCAGAGGAAAACGCCGAGATAAACAGTATTCAGTCCGATTCTGACGTTACAAGCCCCGGTTACTATAAAAATGCCTGGGTGAAGAAGCCTGAAAGAATTGATTTTCTGACCGGTAACCTTATTGATGATGCAGATCTTCGCAAAAAGGTCGGAAAATATGAGCTGGTTGTAGCAAACATCCTTGCGGACATAATTATTCCGCTTTCGGGCGTAATAAAAGAATGTATGCTTCCCGGAGCTTTCTTTATAAGCTCGGGTATCATAAAGGAGAAAGAAAAAGAAGTTGTTGATGCTTTGGGCAGAAACGGCTTCGAGATTGTAGAAATCGTAAAAATGGGCGACTGGGTTTCCATCGTGGCAAAATAATATTTATTAGAGAGGTTTATTTATGGCAAAAGTTCTTGTTGTCGATGATGCAACATTTGTAAGGTTATCACTCAGACAAATCCTTGAAAAAGGCGGCCACAGAGTTTGTGGTGAAGCAGAAAACGGCTTTAAGGCAGTTGAGATTTATAAAGACGTAAAACCGGACATCGTTCTGCTTGACATTACCATGCCTGAAGCAGACGGTATTTACGCACTTAAGAACATTATGCAGTTCGACCCTTCCGCAAAGGTTATTATGTGCTCAGCCATGGGCCAGCAGGCACTTGTTATTGAGGCCATGACAAACGGTGCCCGTGACTTCATTGTTAAGCCTTTCCAGCCGGAGAGAGTACTTGAATCAATAAGTGTTGTTCTTAAATAAGCATTTTTGCGGCGGAATCCGTCAAGAGGTTTCTGCTGCTTTGCTTTTAAGGAGAAAATATGCAGCATTTTTATGTTGAACCGGAAGCTGTAAACGATGATTTTGTGCTTATTACCGGTTCCGATGTTAATCATATCAAAAACGTTCTTCGCATGAAACCCGGCGAAGAACTTGTTATTTGTGACGGAGAAAGCCATGAATACCTTTGTTCTGTAGATGATTTCACGGCTGACGGAGTATCGTGCAAAATCCTTGAGCGCAGGGATGCGGCTTTGGAGCTTCCTCTGAAGGTTGTGCTTTACCAGGGACTTCCGAAAAAGGACAAGATGGAGCTCATTATCCAGAAGGCAGTTGAGCTTGGTGCAAGCGAGATTGTTCCCGTTGTCACAAGGCGTACAATTGTAAAGCTTGAAGACCCGAAGAAGGAAGAAAAGAAAACCGAACGCTGGCAGGCAATTGCCGAAGCTGCCGCAAAACAGTGCGGGCGCGGGATTATCCCAAAGGTAAAGTCTCCGGTGACATATAAGCAGGCACTTCTTGAGGCAAAGGAGCTTGACGGGTGCCTGATTCCCTATGAGCTTGCCGAGGGAATGGATGCGGCACGAAACGAAATCGCAGGTCTTAAGGACAAAAAAAGTGTAGGCGTCTTTATAGGCCCTGAGGGCGGTTTTGAGCGTTCCGAAATTGAGGATGCTGTTACAGCCGGCGTAACACCCATAACGCTTGGAAAACGCATTCTGCGCACTGAGACGGCGGCAATCTGCGTACTGTCGGTGATTATGTTCGGCCTGACGGACTGAAATAATTACAGTGTCAGAATGACACAATACGGAAACGGTTTTAATGTGCCGTAAAGACACAATGGAGAAAAAAATGGAATGTTATCTTGACAATGCAGCCACAACGAAGCCTTCGGCCGGTGTGGTTGCTGCTATGCTAAAGGTGCTTAATGAGGATTTCGGAAATCCTTCCGCTAAGCATATAAAGGGCATGGATGCTGAAAAATATGTTAAAAACGCTGCGGATGTGCTGGCTAAGGAGTGGAAGGTCAGCCCTTCTGAGATCATCCTTACCTCAGGCGGAACGGAATCAAACAATCAGGCTCTGATTGGCGGAGCACTTGCAAATAAAAGAGCCGGAATGCACATTATCGCATCGGCATTTGAACATGCTTCTGTTTACAGACCGCTTGAATTCCTTGAATCGCAGGGCTTTGAAGTTGAATATGTCGGTGTTGATTCCATGGGCCATATCAATAAAGATGAGCTTCTTTCCAAAATCCGAAAAGACACCATTATAGTTTCAATCATGTACGTTAACAATGAAGTTGGAGCAATTCAGGATATTCCCGCTCTTGCGGAACTGATCAAGGGTAAAAATCCGGGTACGCTTTTCCATGTTGATGCAATCCAGGCTTTCGGAAAAATCAAACTTATGCCGGGACGCGAGGGCATTGACCTTATGTCGGTTAGCGGGCACAAGCTACACGGACCCAAGGGAAGCGGTGCGCTTTACGTCAGAAAAGGCGTGAAAGTTCTTCCCTACATTTACGGCGGCGGACAGCAGCACGATATGCGCTCGGGAACAGAAAATGTTCCTGCCATTGCGGGTTTTGCAGAGGCTGTTTCCGAAACCGGAAAAAATCTTGAAAAAAACCGTGAAAGCATGTATTTATGCAAGACCGAGCTTATAAGACGCGCAATACTTCTTGGCGGAGTTACCGTAAATGCTGTTCCTGAGGGGGCACTTGAGAAAATAGCGGAACTTAAGGAAAAACCCGGCTCAATGGCAGATGTTCCCTCAGAACTTCTCACAACGGCCCCTCATGTAACAAGTCTCAGCTTTGAAGGAATCGACAGAAGCGAAGTCCTTCTTCATGCACTTGAAGAAAGAGGCGTTTATGTATCGTCGGGTTCGGCATGTTCATCAAATCATCCGGGGTTAAGCGGGTCTTTGAAGGCCATCGGAGTGAAAAAAGAACTGCTTGAATCAACCCTTCGTTTCAGCTTCTGCGCAGGAACGACACTTGAAGAAATTGATTATGCAGCTGACTGCCTTACGGAGCTTCTTCCGATGCTCAGAAGATTCAAGAGAAAGTAATAGTTGCTTAATATGGCCCGTCAACCGGGCTTAGAACAATATTAACCGCAGTTTGGAGAATAACATGAAAAACAATTTATACCGTGCATTTTTGATTAAATACGCCGAAATCGCCATCAAAGGCAAGAACAGATATGTATTTGAGAACATATTAAAAGATAACATCCGCAGGGCACTTGATAAACTCATGGAAGGCTACACCGTGTCAAAGGAACAGGGCCGTGTGTTCATTGAATGTCCGGAGGGCTTTGATTATGAAGACACAATTGATGCGCTTCAGCACGTTTTCGGCGTTGCCGGAATCTGTCCCGTTGCAGTAATTGATAATATTGATTTTGACAGTCTTAAGGCCGGCGTTGGTGATTTTGTCGAGAGAGTATATGAAGGCCGCCCGTTCAGCTTTAAGGTTGAAGCAAAACGTGCGGACAAGCATTATCCCATTGAATCCCCTCAGATATGTGCCGATATGGGCGCTTACCTTTTGAAGCGTTTTCCCGAGCTTCATGTTGATGTTCATGAGCCTGAAGTCAGAATCACGGTTGAAGTCAGAACACGCGGCTACGTATTTTCTGAGATTATTCCGGGCCCGGGCGGTATGCCTGTCGGTTCAAACGGTAAGGCAATGCTTCTGCTTTCCGGCGGTATTGACAGCCCCGTTGCAGGCTGGATGATTTCAAAGCGCGGTGTTACGCTTGATGCAACTTATTTCCATGCTCCGCCTTATACAAGCGAGCGTGCAAAACAGAAAGTTGTAGAACTTGCGCAGATTATTTCAAAATATACAGGGCCTATCCGCCTGAATGTCGTAAACTTCACGGATATCCAGCTTTACATTTATGAGGCATGCCCGCATGAGGAGCTGACAATCATCATGCGCCGCTACATGATGCGTATTGCGGAAAAGCTTGCAGAAAAGAGCAATTCTCTCGCGCTTATCACCGGTGAGAGCATCGGCCAGGTTGCAAGCCAGACCATGCAGAGCCTTGCTGCAACAAATGCAGTCTGCACCATGCCTGTTTTCAGACCGCTTATCGGGTTCGACAAGCAGGAGATAGTTGAGATTTCACAGAAGATAGGTGCTTTCGAAACATCAATCCAGCCTTTTGAGGACTGCTGTACGATTTTTGTTGCAAAGCATCCTGTAACAAAGCCCATTCTTTCTGTAATTGAGCGCTCTGAGAGAAAACTTGAAGAGAAAATTGATGAGATGGTTGAAACAGCCATAAATACCGTTGAGGTTATTGAGATTAAATAAACCCGGATTTAAGGGCGTTGGCTGAAAAAATGAAAATCATATGCAGAAAAAAGAGCAGCCGTAAAAGGCTGCTCTCTGACAAAGTACAATATTACGTTTTGAATTCAAGTCCGATCAGTCAACGATGTAAGGCTTAAGAACATTGAGAATCTGGTCAAGTTCGCTGTCACCGTGAATGTTGAGTTCAATAACCTTCGAAAGATCAAGACTAAAAATACCCATGATTGACTTTGCGTCAATTACATATCTTCCCGATACCAGATCGAAATCTGAATCGAATTTGGTAATGTCGTTAACGAAGGATTTAACTTTGTCGATTGAGTTGAGTAATACTTTAACAGTTTTCATTTTGGAATCCTCCTAAATAAATTAATATATATTTTACAGAATGTTTTCCGGTTCTGCCATCAGCATGAGCAAACATCTTGTCTGCCCTTATGCCTATATAGTAATATTTTGGGTTGATAAAGTCAATAAGTAAAAGTGACGAAAAAGGAACAAAAATCGTGAAAGAATTAACAAAACTGTCTAAAAAAATATCTTTTTCTATCCTGACACTGGGCTGTAAGGTGAATACTTATGAGTCTGAGGCTATTATTCAGGGCTTTGAAAAGCTTGGTCTTTTCGAGGTTCCTTTTGGCGAGGATGCCGATATTACTGTAATCAACACATGTGCCGTAACGGGAATGGCAGATAAAAAGTCGCGCCAGATGCTGCATCGTGCAAAACGCAAGAGTCCGGAATCAATAATTGTTGCAACAGGGTGTCACGCACAGGAAGAGAAGGATGAACTCTTAAAATCAGGCGTTGCCGATTTGGTGGTTGGGAATAACCTGAAGAGTAAGATTCCCGAAATGGCAGTGGAATTGTATCTGGAGAAGAATGCCGGCGAGCCGTTGACTCTAACAGCGTGTCAAAAAGAAATGTCCCCATTGACTCACTGCCAAGTTGAAGACCTGTCACGCGAATCCGCTTATGAAAACATGTTCATTACGCGCATGACCGACCGTACAAGGGCTTTCATAAAAATCCAGGACGGATGCAACCAGTTCTGCAGCTACTGCATTATTCCGTATCTTCGCGGAAGAATCAGAAGCCGGGAGGCAGATGATGTTGTAAAAGAAGTTGAAGGGCTTGTAAAAGAAGGCTGTAAGGAAGTTGTTCTTACGGGAATCCATCTTTCATCTTATGGAAATGAAGGTGCGGAACCCGGAAAAAGACTGGATGGAACAAAACTTGCGGAGCTGATTTTAAGACTGAACGGGATTGAAGGCCTGAAGCGGATCCGTCTGGGCTCGCTTGAGCCGCGTGTTGTAACACGTGATTTTGCCGGCAGAATCGCAAAGGCAGATAAACTTTGCCCTCATTTTCATCTTTCGCTTCAGAGCGGCTCAAATGCTACACTTAAGCGGATGAACAGAAAATACACCGCTGAAGAATTTGAGGAATCCTGCAGAATTCTTCGCGAAACGTTTGACAGACCGGCACTTACAACCGATGTAATAGTAGGTTTCCCGGGAGAAACTGAAGAAGAATTTGAGGAATGCCGCAGTTTCCTTGAGAAAATTGCATTTGCACAGCTACATGTATTCAAATATTCAAGGCGCAAAGGTACAGTTGCCGACCGTATGCCTGAGCAGGTTAAAGAAGAAATTAAAAATACGCGGAGCGACATACTGCTTGAACTTGACAAGTGCCTTACGGAACGCTACAGGGCACAGTTTGCGGGTGAGAAGATTACCGTGCTTACTGAGGACCTTGAAGAGGTTGGCGGGGTTACATATCGCACGGGACACAGTGAGAGATATCTGAAATATTATCTTCCTGCCGGTGTTCCCGAAAATTCTCTGGAGGAAATTATCCAAAAATAATAGTTTTTTCCGCAAAAATCAGTATTTTTTATTATTTAAATTTGCACTTTTTTTTGATTTATAGTAAAATACATGGTGTCCTATGTGGTAGTGCGTGTTTATGGTGTTTTCACGCATTTGAAGGCTATATAATGCGAAAAAGAAAACTTTTTCGGAAAGAGGGTAACATGAAAGACTCATCCAATACACAATATTTTAATTTCCAAAAGGAACCCGAGCAGCTTATCCGCGAAATTATTGATGATGTGTATCTTGCGCTGAAAGAAAAAGGTTATAATCCGGTAAGCCAGATTGTTGGTTATGTTATGTCCGGTGACCCTACTTACATCACAAGCTACAAGAATGCCCGCGCTCAGATTATGAAGGTTGAACGTGATGAGATTCTTGAGGTTTTATTAAAGGATTACATTGAGGTTCATTTCAAATGAGAATAATGGGACTTGATTTCGGCGGTGCAACAGTTGGAGTTGCAATCAGTGACGAACTGCTTATTACAGCTCAGGGGATTGAAGTTATCCGCCGTGAACAGGAAAACAAACTTCGCCGTACATATGCAAGAATTGAGGAACTGATTCAGGAATACGGCGTTGAGAAAATTGTGCTTGGTTATCCTAAGAACATGAATAATACAATCGGTGCGCGCGCGCAGCTTTCGGAAGAATTTGCCGCAAATTTGCGCCGCAGAACCGGACTTGAGGTCATTCTCTGGGATGAGAGACTTACGACAGTAGAGGCACATCGTGTGCTTGATGAAGCTGAAATGAGTTATAAAAAGAAAACGCAGGTTGTTGACAAACTTGCAGCTGTGCTTATTCTGCAGAATTACCTTGACTATCTTGCAAATACAAAAGAAAGCAACCCCGGGGCCTGAACTGAGCCCCGTTGTTTGATTAAAGTTCCGCATTTGGCGGAGAAAGGTGTTAATTATGGCTGATAAAGCTACAACAATTAAATTTTTATCTGATGACAATGAGGAATATCTGTTTGACGTTATTGAACAGACCACGTTAAACGGCATAAACTATCTTCTGGTCAGCATGGACCCTGATGAGGATGAGGCTGAGTGCTATATCCTTAAGGAGGTATCCGAAAGCGGTGCTGAAGAAGCAGTTTATGACATGGTTGAGGACGACAAAATTCTTGATGCCCTTGCTGATGTATTTGCCGAACTGTTAGAGGATACAGAAATTGACGTGGAGAAATAATCCACAGTATCGGAGGCAAATTTGACAGTAAGAAAAACTAAAGAAAATGCCGGATTAAAACTCAGGGTCATTCCTCTTGGCGGCCTTGAGCAGATTGGCATGAACATTACTGCCCTTGAATACGGGGACAGTATTATTGTGGTGGACTGCGGTCTGGCTTTTCCTGAGAACGATATGCTCGGAATTGATCTTGTTGTACCGGATGTGACTTATCTTAAGGACAACATTGACAAAGTTAAGGCATTCTTCATTACTCACGGACATGAGGACCATATCGGTTCACTTCCTTATGTACTAAAGGATATTCCGGTTCCTATTTATGCTACACGGCTTACACTTGCAATTATTGATAACAAGCTTAAGGAACATGGCCTTTCTAAGACTGTTAAGAAAAAGGTCGTAAAATACGGTCAGATGATTAACGTGGGTGATTTCAGAATCGAATTTATCCGCGTAAATCACAGTATTTCCGACGCCGCTGCATTTTCAATCACAACACCTGTCGGAACAGTTGTTTTCACAGGCGATTTTAAGGTTGATTATACACCTGTTTACGGTGAACCTATTGATCTGCAGCGCTTCGGAGAACTTGGCAAGAAGGGCGTTCTTGCGCTGTTCTGTGACAGTACGAACGTTATGCGTCCGGGCTTTACCATGTCTGAGCGCACAGTAGGTGTTACGCTTGATAATATCTTTGCCGAAAACACGAAGCACAGAATTATTGTGGCAACATTTGCATCAAATGTTGACCGTGTCCAGCAGGTAATCAATTCTGCTGCAAAGTACGGACGCAAGGTTGTGCTTGAAGGAAGAAGCATGGTCAATGTCATGACAACTGCTGAGGAACTGGGTTATATCAACATCCCGGAAAACACCCTTATTGACATTGAGCAGATGAAGAGCTACCCTGATGATAAGCTTGTTCTTATCACAACAGGAAGCCAGGGTGAGGCCATGGCTGCACTCTCGCGTATGGCTGCCGCTATTCACAAGAAGGTTTCCATTGTTCCGGGAGATGTTGTAATTCTTAGTTCAACACCTATTCCGGGCAATGAAAAGAGTGTAATAAAAGTAATTAATGAGCTTTCACAGCAGGGTGCCAAGGTTATTTATCAGGATACACATGTTTCCGGCCATGCCTGCCAGGAAGAAATCAAGCTCATTTATACACTTCTCAAGCCTAAATTTGCAATTCCCGTTCACGGCGAGTACAGGCATCTTACAACTCATGCAGAACTTGCTGAAAAAATGGGAATCCCGAAGGAAAACATTTTTGTTATCGGTTCGGGAGATGTTCTCGAATTTACTGAGGACAGTGCTGAACGCGTAGATCACATTACGCTTCATGAAGTGCTTGTTGATGGCCTTGGCGTAGGAGATGTAGGCAATGTGGTTCTCCGTGACAGAAAGCAGCTTTCGACAAGCGGACTTATAATTGTTGTCCTGACTATGGAAAAGGGCACAAACATTCTTCTTGCAGGGCCTGAAATTTATTCACGCGGCTTTGTTTACATGAAAAACTCGGAAGATGTTATTGTTGAGGCAAAAGAAGTTGTAAATACGGCTCTTGAAGGAATTCTTGCAAAGAATAACCCTGACAGAAACAAAATCAAACGTGTGATTTCGGATTCCTTAAGTGAGCATTTATGGAAGACAATGAAGCGCGAACCTATAATTCTTCCCATTATTATGGAGGTTGAATAATGGCAAAATCAACAACCAGAACAGTGCTTGACATGACAAGCGCTACGTTGAGGCTTTTTCTTAACATTGTCATTTACACTGTTCTAATCATTCTGCTTTTCAAATTTGCATGGAAGGCTTACAGTTTTTCATTCCGAATTTTTGGTTCCGATCCTATGGAAGACCGTGAAGTTACCGAAGGTAAGGATATTAAGATTGTTGTGGAGGAAGGCGACTCAGCCCTCAAGGTTGGTGCAAAGCTTACACTTAACAAGGCTATCCATGACAAATATTCTTTCTATGTACGTGCAAGACTTATGAAGGCAGAGTTTTATCCGGGTGAATTTATTGTTAATACCACCATGGATTACGATGAAATGTTTGCTGTGTTTAAGAAAGGTCAAACGCAGGATTTGCATAATCCGGAGGATGATTATCTGTATGATTACTGATGCGCACGTTTCGGCATACATCAATTCTCTTTCCGGTGATTTACCCGATTACCTGGAAAAGCTTGAGGAATATGCCAAAGAGCATGAAGTACCCATAATACGCAAAGAAGCACAGAATCTTCTGTGCTTTTTGTTACGTGAGCGGAGACCTCTTGAAGTGCTCGAAGTTGGTACCGCCATCGGATTTTCCGCACAGCTTATGGCACGCGAACTCCCGGAGGGCGGGCACATCACAACAATTGAAAAGGTTGAGATGAGGCTTAAGGAAGCAAGAAAAAATCTGGCTGCATCGCCGGATTCGGACAGAATAACACTTATTGAGGGCGATGCGCTTGATGTATTAAAGGACCTTGAAGGGCCTTATGACTTCATTTTTCTTGATGCCGCAAAGGGTCAGTACATGAATTTCCTTCCGGAACTTCTGCGGATGCTGAAAAAGGGCGGAATGCTTGTGACAGACAACGTGCTGCAAGAGGGAACACTTGCGGGAAGCAAGTTTGCGGTTCCGCGCCGTGACCGGACAATTCATATGCGGATGCGTGAATTCCTGTATGAGATAACTCATAACGAATCGCTGGATACAGTGATTCTGCCTGTTGGAGACGGCATGGCAATAAGTGTGGTAAGATAAACAAGTAAGTACACGGAATACTATGACATGTTTGGAGAACATTCCG
>JAZQNE010000137.1:0-16699 GCA_045627185.1 Lachnospiraceae bacterium | reverse complement strand
TCTGGTGCCCGGGTACGGTGCGCAGGGCGGAACAGGCAGGGACCTTGTTCATTTCTTCAACAGGGACGGTCTTGGCGCTGTTGTTAATTCATCACGCGGCTTGATTGCTGCTTATAAAAACGAAAAATATAAAAAATATGGCGAGCAGTGCTTTGCAGACGCTGCCCGCCGGGCTGTAATTGATATGCGCGACGATATAAATTCGGCGATACTTCAGAATTGATATGCGCGAAGCATTAATTCTGAGCTTCTTCAGTCTTTGCCGGTTCATCCCGTTCAATAACGATTATTCCCGACTTCACAAGTGCAGGACGAATCGCAAGATAAAGTGTAATGGCAATGATTGAATTAAGTACAGTGTTAATTAGTGTTGTTACGGTTGTTATACCGAGAAGCGTATTCACTGCATCCTGTGCTTTAGCCATATTTATAAAAAGGATTTTATACCAGACATATTTTAATGCGGGTTCAAAGAAACAGTTAAATCCAAGGCCTGCCAATGCAGATGTTACTGTTGCGGCAGTTGTTTTCTTCGGGTTGCTGTTTCTGTTTATTTTAAAGCATTTATAAGCAACCACTCCAACAATGATTCCTATCATGAACTTGGAAATAAAGGTTCGCGGCATTGATGTATAGTAGCCTTTATATAAGTCTGCAAGCGATAATCCGATTGCTCCGGAAAGCCCGCCAAGCCATGGACCGAGCAATAAAGCAGCCAGAACAACAAAAGTATTGCCAAGGTGGATTTTTGTTCCGGTGTCTCCAAGCTCCGGCGTGGGAATAAGAGCATAACCTGCAAAACAGAGGGCTGCCATCATTCCTGCAATTGCGATTTTTATTGTACTGAGTGATTTTTTGCTTTTCATGTCAAGCCTCATTTCTTATGATTTCAATGCTTTATCTATGCATATTGATACATAATCGATTTTCTTTCGGATAATATAGCATCAATCTGATATTGCATAAATACCCAAAATAAGATATATTTATATAACCAGATTCTTTTACAATCAGACAGAATAAACAACCGGAACCTTAGCAATCAGACAGAATAAACAACCGGATTAACAAAGGGAGGTAAACCATGAACGGTCACACACCTAAATATCTCGAAATATATGAGCAGTTAAGAGAAGATATAGTAAACGGAGTGTATAAAACAGGTGAAAAAATCCCATCAAAACGTAATTGTGCCGATGCCGGCGGCGTCAGTGTAATCACTGTTCAGCACGCATATGAGCTTCTTGCGGATGAGGGCTACATTACAGGTGTTGAAAAGAGCGGCTATTTTGTCAGCTATCGTGCGGATTCCGTTTTTCCGGTTGCGGGCAGAAAAGATAAATTATTTAAGGAAAGTCAGCCTGAAAAGTCAGGTGTAAATCACACAGATAATAATCAGCATCATCCTTCGGAAGAATATTCGCTGAACGGCAAATCGGATTATTTCTCATATTCTCAGTATTCGCGTATTACAAGAAGAGTTCTTTCGACTTACGGAGAAGAACTTTTCGGAAAGTCATACGGATTCGGAACAGAAACCCTGCGTGAGGCAATAGCAGGCTATCTTAAACGTTCCCGAAGGATAAATGCTGATAAAAACAGGATAATAATAGGATCCGGCGCCGAATATCTTTACGGACTTATTGTAAAAACACTCGGACGCGATCTGATTTACGGTATTGAAAGCCCGTCCTATCAGCAGATATCGAAAGTATATGAAACCGAAGGTGTGAAAATACGCCTGCTTCCGCTCGAAAGGGATGGAATAGACAGCACCACCCTTTGGAAAACGGATGCGCGTGTGCTCCATATTACGCCGTATCGCAGCTTTCCGAGCGGTGTTACGGCTTCGGCAACAAAAAAACATGAGTACCTGCGCTGGAGCACAGACACTCATGCTATTCTGATTGAGGACGATTTCGAATCGGAATTTTCTCCGTCAAGAAAACCCGAAGAAGCACTGATTTCGCTTGGTCATGGGGAAAATGTAATCTATGTAAATACATTTACAAAAACCATAGGGCCGTTTATCAGGGTGGCTTATATGATTATTCCCGAATCCCTTTTTGCTGAATTTGAGAAAAAAGTAGGATTCTATTCATGCCCGGTTCCTACCGTTGAGCAATATGTGCTTGCGGAACTTCTTAACAACGGAGATTTCGAACGTCACATAAACCGTGTGAGAAGGAAAAACCGTGAACTAAATGTCAGATAAACCTAATTGACTTAAGGTCAAAGTCGCTTCCCGGCAGGAATACAAGAACAACCTTTTTCAATCCGGAAACCAAACCTATGTCAAAGGTCTGTTCCTCATAATCCGATGCTTTCTTAAAATCAACCGATGTACGCACGGAACCGTTGCTGTCTTCGAAGAAGATGGTTATGGGATTTACTTCATTAGGTGTACGGCCTGCAATAATCAGCCGGTGAGCGCCTTCTGTGCCAAAGTCCATATTGTCAAATTCTATTGAAACATTATTACCGATTCTTGTGATCGCATCGTTTGTCTCTTTGAAACTGTCACCGGAAATGCGGGTCCGGTCAGAAGACAGAAGAGTACTGAATGCTTTGTTGTATCGCTTGAAGATGAATCCCTGAAGCGAGAAACTTTCAAATGTTACAATACTGATGGAGCGCGTTCCTTTAAGCCTCTTTGGAAGCTTAAAGGTGTTAGTATTGTACTGATTGTAGATACTTTCGTGCTCATAATTGCAGGAAAGCAGCAGCTCACCGCCTTCGTCAGGTCTTCCGTCCCATATTTCAAGAGGAATCTTTGTAAACCAGTGGAAGATGGGAATTGTAATTTCATCTGAGCCATAGTCGCCAAATTCAACATTGTCAAAGGTTGTGGCATGCTTTTTATTAGGAGTGAGGATACCGCCCTTGAAGCTGAGTTTCAGAGGTGTGTCATCAGAAGGAGAAGACATGCATGAGCAAACCAGTTCATACGGGTCAAGGCCGGCTTTTCCGAGTCCGACTGCCGAAAAGGCGAGCTCAGAAATAACTTCAGCATGATTGCGTCCGTTTGTGGCATAACAGCAGAGTGTAAAATCACCGTCGCCGACCGCTTTTATTTTCACACCGAAATCGGTTGGCTCAAGTCTGATGAAGTTAGCTTCAATACCTGATGAAATCAGAGCCTTATAATCAAGCCTGCGGTGTGTGGCATTGGCCGGAAAAACAGTGGCATTTACAGTTGTTTCAGGCGAATCCTTGGTGAGAACAAAAGCACCGTTATTGACAAGTTCAATCTTTCGAACGCAGATTTCATTATTTTCTGCGCTTTTTTTATTTTCTGTTTTGCAGGCAATTACATATGAACCGGCAGCATTTGCCTTTAAGGTATTCGCTGAAGGAAGCTCGCAGGCGTTTGCCTTTAATGTCATTTCTTCTGAAGGAAGCCCGGCAGCATCAACCTTAATCCGAATTTCACCGGGTTCCGATTTTGCGGCAATTATTGCAAGAAGACGCCCGTTAAACAGTCTGCGGGAGGTGCCTTTATACTGGTCATAATCGGTACTGTCACCGTTATCAAGACCTACAAGGCGACCGGCTCCCGAAACTGACACATCCACTCTGTCACGTGCATTTGCAACAAAGACGCCATTTTTGTCAACAGCCCGAAGTTCGACAAAAATTAAATCTTCACCGTCTGCAGACAATTCTTTTTTATTTGGGAGAAGCTGTATTTTTGCCGTATCACCGAACGATGAACACGAATCTTTGGCAATAATGTTCCTGTCACTGTCATATGCTACCGCACAGATTGTTCCGGGAACATAGGAAAATGTCAGTCCTGCGGCAAGCAGCTTTCCGCTTTTATGGTCAATTGTAAATATGCCGAGCGATTTCCAGCCGGATAAATCTTTAATATCGGCATTTACGCGGTCGGTAAAGAAAATTTCAATATTATCGGCATTTGAATACACGCGTAAATCAATCTTCTGACCGGGATTGAAATCCCAGTAGGGGAGAAGATGCACGAAAGGAGCTGTCTTTACGTCAGTCCACTCGGCCTTGTACTGGTAGTAAGTATCTTTCTCAAAGCCCGCTGTATCAACCTGGCCGAAATAAGAGTTCTTGTTAAAATAGGGTGTGGGTTCGCCAATATAATCCCAACCGGACCAGATGAACTGGCCAAGAGAAAAATCAGCATCCCTGTCCATATAGATAACGTAGGCAGAATCACGTGCGCCCCAGCTTGTAGTGCAGTTTCCGAGTGTTGAGCACTGCTCGTCAATATGAGTCAGAAGCCTGCTTGTGAAAGGGAAATGATATACACCGCGGCTTTGTACGGTTGACGATGTTTCGCTTCCGTAAATCACACGGCCCGGGTATTTTTTATGATGATCCTCATACAGCCTTTCGAAGTAATTGTAGCCCGCAACATCAAGAAGGTCGGAACATTTGTTGGCCCATTCGTTTTCCATGTAATTTGATCCGATTGTAGTGAATGCATGCTTTTCCGGGTCATTTTTACGGACATGGGAAGTCAGGCGGCGTGTAATATCAACGCTGTAATCAAAGTTTGTATCGCCAATTTCATTACCGATACTCCACATAATAACAGAGGGATGGTTCCTGTCGCGTCTTACCCAGGATGCAACATCACGCTCACACCATTCATTGAAGTAAACACCGTAATCAAATTCAGTCTTTGAACGTGTCCACATATCTGTAAACTCAGAATCGATAAGCATTCCGAAGCGGTCTGCAAGATCCAGATATTTTTCGGCAGTCGGATTGTGGGATGTTCTGATTGCATTAACACCCATTGCCCTCATGCTTTCAAACTGGCGAAGCGCAGCATTTACATTGAAAGCCGAGCCCAGAGCACCAAGATCATGATGCATGCAGGCACCGTTCAGTTTCATATGACGGTTGTTAAGGAAAAAGCCTTTATTGGCATCCATTCGGACAGTTCTGAAACCAATGTTGTTTTCAACAGAATCGAAAACTTCACCGTTTACCAGAAGCTCTGATTTAACAGTATAAAGATAAGGGGTTTCGGTATCCCAGAGGATGGGAGAACTTATGATTCCCTTTATTTCGTAAACAGAAGAATATTTTTCGGGATCACACCCTGCCTCTGCATACTGAACAGGCTCAAAATGCGGGACATCGTAATTATCCGCGGAAGAAAACACACAACACCCGGAAGCATCTGATACGGTGTGCTTCAAAGTACAGCCGGACAACAATTCCTCATTCCGAACCTCGGACCTGATGCTGATTTCCCAGTCACCCGGGTTGTCTTTGTCAGGATATCCGCCATTTGCGGGAACGGCCGTGATGTAAACGCCGTTGTGAAGAAAGTGAACAGGACCTGTTGTAACAAGGAAAACATCGCGGAAAATTCCGGCACCGGAATAAAAACGTGTGTTGGGATTTCTGTAACGGACAATGACACGAATTTCATTGTCACCGTTTTTTAAGAGCCCGGTAATGTCAAAAATAAAAGATGTATAGCCGTATTTCCAGTCACCGGCCTTCTGACCGTTTACATATACGGAAGAATCCATATAGACACCGTCAAAGAGAATGGAATAACGCTCAGACGGAACCATGCTTAAATGAAATTTTTTCGCATATACACCAATGCTGTTTTCGTAAAGATTTTCCGTGTTGTAAATCATCCAGTCATGAGGAATATCAACGGATCTGAAAGCTGATTCGTCTGAATCCGCAGAAAAATCGGAATTGCCGTAAAATGAAGCGGACAGCATGACTTCAACAGGAGTATCGAGTTCATATTTATTAAAAAACCAATTGTCATTAAACAGAGTTTTCATAAGTATTCCCTTTCGCCACATATGGTCTTATGATACTTCATATTACATTTTCGGTCAATGAAAATATGTAATCTTTTATATTGAATATGCAATTTGTTTTTTTATCGAATATACAAATTATTTTTCAGTGAACTGATAATGATACTTGCTATTTTTTTCGAATTAACTATACTTTTAACTAGAAGGGTGTAATTTGATTTTTTGTACACTGGTTTTTGGAGGTATGTTTTGAACAAAAATACAGAAAAAATCAATAAACTGAATGCCTGGCTTAATGGGGAAACAAAGGAGAGAGACCTTGAATTCGAGGTTGTTCACAAACCCAAGTCCGTAACCAGAAAAGCCAGATATATAGAGGCTTCCGAAAATATCAAAGCGGAGGCGAAAATTGAAGCGGAGAAGATGCAGGAAACCCAGATCCGCAATTTCCGCGTCTTTTACAGAATCGTATCAATTGTTGCATGTTTAAGCCTTTTTGCTGTTCTTGTGGCAACAATCTGTTTCCTTCCCGATTACGGTGCGGCAGACAATCCCGAAAACAATGAGGTTGTTGAACGCTATGTTGAAAAAGGACTTGAGGAAACCGGTGCTGTAAATATTGTTGCGGGAATGATTCTTGACTACCGTGCTTTTGATACATTCGGAGAGTCATGCGTGCTGTTTATTGCATCAAGCTGTGTATTTATCATGCTTAAGACAGGCGACAACAAAGCCGAAAAGAAAAGACGTGAGCGGGAAATAGAGCGGGACCATCGCTTTGAGCCCAGATATGATGTTATTTTGCGTAATATCACAAAGGTTCTTGTTCCCATGATTTTCGTTTTCGGAATATATGTTATCTTAAACGGTCATCTTTCACCCGGCGGCGGATTCTCAGGCGGTGCAATCCTTGGAGCCGGCCTGATTCTTTACCTTACGGCCTTCGGATATGAAAATACCCATCGTTTTATTAATGAAAAACTGATAAAGTGGGTTACTTTTGTTTCACTTACATTCTACTGCCTTGCTAAGAGTTATTCGTTCTTTACGGGCGCAAACCATCTGGAAAGCTTTATTTCAAACGGTACGCTCGGTGCAATTCTGAGCTCGGGTCTGATTCTGCCGCTCAATATCTGCGTAGGAATGATTGTTGCCTGCACTATGTACGCTTTTTATTCGTTATTCAGGAAAGGATCGATTTAGTAATGGCTAAGCTTTTTTCAAATTATTATGAGCTGGCAACGGCAATCCTTTTTGTGACCGGATTTGCAACGCTCCTGTTCAACAGAAACCTGATAAAGAAAATTATCGGCTTCAACATTATGGATACTGCGGTTTATCTGTTTCTTGCCGTAAAGGGCTACATTACGGGCAGAAAAGCGCCCATAATCGTAGACGGTATTCAGTCTGTTGAAGCATACATCAACCCGATTCCGAGCGGCCTTGTACTGACAGGAATTGTTGTTTCCGTAAGCGTCACCGCGCTTATGCTTTCGATGACCTGCATCCTCTATGAAAAATACAGAACGCTCGACATCGATAAAATCCTTATCATTGCAAATAAGGAGGGAATCTGATGGATTTTGTCTGCAATTTTCCTTTCTTTTCAATAATGATTGCAATGTTCACAGGCGTTATTTGTTCTGTGCTTAAGGGCCGGGCAGCAAAAGCCCTCTGCCTTGCGGCATCCGGTGCAAACACGGTTCTTTCGGCCGGCACGCTTGTTTACACAATCTCAAAGCAGACCAGTTTTGTTTACTGGATGGGCCATTTTCCCGCTCCCTGGGGCAACGAAATCAGGGCCGGGTCTGTTGAAGCCCTCACCGCAACTGTTTTCTGCGCGGTAATCTTCATGATTATTCTTGGCGGTTCGAAATATGCCGATGAAATCGAAAATTCCAAGCGCAATTATCTTTACATTCTGAGCGGTCTTCTGATGGGTGCACTGCTTGCACTTATCTACACGAACGATATGTTTACCGCATACGTTTTCATTGAAATCAACACGATTGCAGCCTGTGGTTTCATTATGATCAGACGTACCGGAAAAGCTGTTGCGTCCGCCATACGTTACATGGTAATGAGCCTTCTGGGTTCAGGTCTTGTACTTATTGGAATCTGTCTGCTTTACACAGTAACCGGACATCTTCTGATGCAGGACATCCACACATCCATAACCCGGTTCGTTTCCGAAGGGAAATACACGGTTCCTCTGATTGTAATCATCGGACTGATTACTGTCGGACTGGCTATCAAGAGCGGTCTGTATCCGTTCCATATGTGGATTCCGGATGCTTACGCCAATTCGCTTCCGACCGCCAGCGCAATGCTTTCGGGCCTTGCATCCAAGGGCTATATTTTCCTGCTGATCAAGATTTATTACCGTGTTATCGGCCTTGATTCTATTGTTTCAAGCGATGTTCTGAGTATTGTATTTATATTCGGAATCATAGCGATGATAATGGGCTCGGTGCATGCCTTAAATGAAGGTGATATCCGCCGCATGAGTGCTTATTCGTCGGTTTCCCACATCGGGTACATTTTTATGTGCATCGGAATGGGAACGGACCTTGGAATGTGTGCAGCAATTCTGCATATGTACATGCACTCCATGACAAAATCCTGGATATTCCTTTCAACCGCCGGAATTGCTGAGGTTTCGGGCGTTCATATAGGTGCCGGTGAAGCAGCACCTGAAAAGGTTGTTCCCGGAAAGCCTGTTGTAGCTATTCAACTGTCCGAATCACTGCCGTATGTTGAGCCCGATAATTCGCTTCGCAAAGCTGACGACGTAATAACGGAGACGCATGTTACGAACCTTACCGAAGTAATTCATTATCCGGACCTTCACATTGTTAAACCCGGTTCGCACAGTAACCGTTTCGATGATGTCCGCGGTGCCGGAAGACGTAACAGAATAGCAGGTCTGAGCTTTATGTTCGGAGCTTTTTCAATGGTCGGCGTTCCGCTGTTTGCCGGATTTTCATCAAAGCTTTACATTGGTATTGCAGCTACAGAAACAACATCAAAAATCTGGCCGGTTATGCTTACACTTGCCGTAAGTACAATACTGATGGTAGGTTATTTCCTCAGAATGGTAATTCAGATTTATCTTCCTGCGGATGTTGGCCCGATTCAGACCAAAAAGTTCAGCCGGCAGAAACGTTTCTCAGTTGCGATGCTTTTGTTTGCGATTGCGAACATCTTTGTGGGTCTTTGCTCAGGTTATCTGATTGAAGTGCTGGAAAACGGCATGATACTGTTCGGATAAATACGGGAAACCGTAATTGAAAATTAAAATGTTTTAACCCCGAAAAGGGAGGTTGTAGATAGTATGAACGGAAATTACTTGTTTTTAGTTGGAATCTTTCTTCCGATTATTCTGGGAATTGCCCTGCCTTTCCTGAAATGTCTGAAGAACCGTAAAGCCAAGCTTGTCTATGTTGCGGCAGCACTTATTATTTCAGGTGCTGTCAATGCGCTTGTTCTTCTTGGCGTTGGAGGCGACAGCCTGCTGTTTTTCAAAATAACCGACACACTTCCGGTGCTTCTGAGAACTGACGGAATATCAAAGGTTTTTGCATGGCTTACCACCATTGTCTGGATTGTTGTTGGGTTTTATGCTTTCGGATATATGAAGCATGAGGAAGAAGAGGAGAGGTTCTTTGCATTCTACCTTATGGTTTACGGCGTTCTTATGGGCCTTGACTGCTCAGGAAACCTTGTATCAATGTACATTTTCTATGAGCTTATGACACTTACGTCACTGCCGCTTGTTCTTCATGAGAGAACAAAAGAATCAGTCATGGCAGGCCTTAAATACCTGTTTTATTCAATAGCAGGTGCCTTTCTTGCTCTGTTCTTTATTTTTGTTGTATACAGCAACGGTGCATCGCTTGAATTTGTTAAGGGTGGAACCCTTACGGCCGACATGTTCTCAAAGGGTGTTGTAAAAACAGCTGTTTTCCTTGCCATAATCGGTTTTGGATGTAAAGCCGGAATGTTCCCCCTTCATGCATGGCTTCCGACAGCCCATCCGGTTGCACCGTCTCCCGCGAGTGCCGTTCTTTCCGGCGTAATTACAAAAGCCGGCGTGCTTGCTATCATCCGCGTTATTTACTATATAGCAGGTGCAGAAAACTTAAGAGGCTCATGGGTTCAGACCGCATGGATCGCACTGACGCTGTTTACCGTATTCATGGGTTCGATGCTTGCATATAAGGAGCCGCTCCTTAAAAAGAGACTTGCTTATTCAACCGTAAGTCAGGTTTCCTACGTTCTTTTTGGTCTGTCGGTTCTTAACCCCGTAGCAGCCGTAGGTGCTCTGATGCATGTTATTTTCCATTCATTTATAAAGAACACACTCTTTATGGCTGCCGGTGCATATATTGAGGAAACAGGCTGCAAGAGAGTAGATGAGCTCACCGGAATCGGCAAAAAAATGCCTGTAACAACCTGGTGCTTTACGCTTGTAGGACTTGCTCTTGTCGGAATTCCGCCTCTTTCGGGCTTTGTGAGCAAATGGTATCTTGCATCGGGAGCACTTGATTCCGAAACAGGAATATTCACCTGGCTCGGTCCGGTTATCCTTCTTATAAGTGCTCTGCTTACGGCAGGGTATCTGCTTCCGGTTACTATTAAAGGGTTCCTTCCCGGAAAAGATTCGGGTCCGTTTGAACGGAAAGAAGCACCTGCAATTATGCTTGTTCCCATGATCATTCTTACTGCGGGAGCCGTTCTTTTTGGTATTTTTGCCGGACCGCTTTACGATGCTCTGACAGGTATTTTGTTCTGAGTTTTCTGTAATGTTTATGGCTCTTAAAATATTACAGGTGTTTCCTGTATAAAAAATATTTTTTGGGTGGACTATGAAATATCTTCTTTTATTTCCTGTTGTTTTCCCGGTTTTATGCGGATTTTTCCTCTTCGGGGCTAAATTCAAAAATCATAAAACCAGAGAATGGCTGATTATAATTGAATTGTGTATTAACACGGCAATGGTCTGGGTTCTGGCTTTTCTGAAACCTGACCTGGTGACGGTTGCAAAATTTGCTGATAATCTGCAGCTCAGCTTTTTCCTTGACCGTCCTGCGATGCTTTTCTCCTGCATGGTTTCCGTCCTCTGGATTCCTGCCACTATTTATGCTTTTGAATATATGGAGCATGAGAGGGAACATCTTGGACGCGATGAGCGCTGGATAAATGTATTTTTTGCATATTACGTAATGACCTACGGAATAACTGTCGGCCTTGCATATGCTGCAAATCCTCTTACCATGTATATCTTCTTTGAGGCACTGTCTCTTGTTACGATGCCGCTTGTTATTCATCTTCAGGATAACAAGTCCATTATCGCAGGCAGAAGATATCTGCGTTTCATGCTTGGCGGAGCAGCATTTGGATTCATTTCGCTTGTATTTATGATCATATATCAGTCGGGAGATGTTTTCCGATACGGTGGAATCCTTGATTTTTCCGGCGCTGCCGCAGGAAAAAATCTGTTCCTGTTTGTGTTTATATGCGGATTTTGTGGATTTGGCGTAAAAACGGCGCTGTTCCCCTTCGGACAGTGGCTGATTTCGGCATCTGTAGCACCAACACCCGTAACGGCACTGCTTCATGCGGTTGCTGTCGTAAAGGGCGGTGCGTTTGTACTGATCAGACTTGTTTATTATTGCTTCGGAACTGAATATTTACGTGGAACATGGGCTCATTACACGGTGCTTGGCCTTGTATGTGCCACCATAATTTACGGCTCCACCATGGCAGTCCGTGAAACCCATCTGAAGCGCAGGCTTGCTTACTCAACCATGAGCAACCTTTCATATGTGCTTCTTGGTGTTGTCACCATGAGCAAGGCCGGCCTTGTAGCTGCCTTCCTTCATATGCTGTTCCATGCCTTCATGAAGATTGACGGATTCTTCTGTACGGGTGTTGTCATGCAGCGTGAACGCAGGACATATGTTGATGAATGCAACGGTCTTGGAAAGAAAATTCCGCTTGTTATGGTATGCTTTACTGTTGCGGGTCTTTCGCTTACGGGAATTCCGCCTCTTTCGGGATTCTTAAGCAAATGGTTTATCGCAGACGGTCTTATTCAGGAAAAGAATGTGGCATTTTACATTGCCGTAGGCGTTCTTCTTTATTCTGCCCTCTGTACAGCTGTTTATATGCTTACAACGGCAACGCGTGCCTGGTTTGCACCAAAAGGCAGTGAGATGCTTGATTTAAGCGAAAGTAAAACAGGGTGGAAGACATATGCTCCGCTTGTGTTCTTTACGCTGATGGTTGTCCTTTTCGGATTATTGTCAAATCCCCTTATCGGATGGCTTTCCGAAATCCCCGGAATGTAGGAAATACAGTTTTCCGGTAAACAGAAGATATCTTTTTTGAAATACCCGGTGCAAACCGGTCGATTCAGGTGAGACAATGAAAACAACGTTTTTGCCGGCACTGCTTGTGCTGTTTCCGCTCATTGCTGCATTTACAAGTTATGCAGTCGGAAAACTCAGTAAAAACTTAAGAGACTATTTTGTTGCAGGCTTTACACTTTTTGAGCTTGTTCTGTTTGTGGTGTTCTTTAAGGATGCTATTTCGGGAACAACATATTTTTGTGAATTTCCTGCGTTTATGGGACTTGGAATAGGCTTCCGCATTGACTCCTTCAGATTTATTTATACAACTGTAGCCATGCTTATGTGGGCGATGTGTTCTCTTGCATCAAAACGCTATTTTGAGCATTATCATAATCGTAACAGATATTATTTCTTCTGGCTTGTTACGCTGGCGGCTACAATCGGCGTGTTTATGGCAAATGACATGATTACTGCATTTCTTTTCTTTGAGATTATGTCTTTTGCTTCATACGTGCTTGTTGCGCAGGAAGAGACAGAAGGCGCATTACGGGCTGCGGGGACTTATCTTGCAGTAGCTGTAATAGGCGGTCTTGTTACGCTTATGGGCATTTTTATGCTAAGCCACGATGCCGGGACACTCCGTTTTGACGAACTTGCGGAAGCATGCAGGAGTTTGTCCGATAAGAAAAATAATGCTCGTTTATATGTTTCGACATCACTTATTATTTTCGGTTTTGCTGCAAAAGCCGGTGTATTCCCGCTTCATATCTGGCTTCCTAAGGCACATCCCGTAGCACCTGCACCTGCAAGTGCAATCCTTTCCGGAATGCTTACAAAAGTCGGAATTTTCGGAATTGTGGCTGTTTCCTGTAATATCTGGGTGTACATAAATCCAAAGGGTAATATGGTTCTTGGAACGGTTGTACTTGTGCTTGCAATTATAACCATGTTACTCGGTGCGATTCTTGCTTTATTTTCGGTTGACCTTAAACGTACTCTTGCATGTTCGTCCGTATCGCAGATTGGCTTCATTCTGACCGGAATTGCAATGCAGCTGATTCTTGGTTATTATGATAATGAACTTGCCGTAAACGGTACCTTCATGCATATGCTTAATCATTCACTGTTTAAGCTTGCTCTGTTCCTTATTGCCGGTATTGTAATGCAGAATCTTCATAAGCTTAACCTTAATGAAATTCGCGGTTTTGGACGAAAAAAATATTTTCTTATGGCGGCTTACCTGTGTGCAGCACTTGGAATAGGCGGCATTCCCGGCTGGTCGGGCTATATAAGCAAAACACTTCTTCATGAATCAATTGTAGAAGGTCTGAATGAACATCCCGAACTTAAAATTGCGGAAATACTGTTCCTTCTTGCAGGTGGTATTACAGTTGCCTATATGACAAAGCTTTTTGTTTGTCTGTTTGTAGAGAAAAACCTGACAGATGAAGATAAGATGCGTGCTTCCGATAAAAACTATATTTCTGTCGGAGGGCGTATTGCTATTGCTGTTCCCGCGGTAATTATCCTGCTTTTGGGAACCCTTCCGGGCTTATATGCAAAAAAACTTTCGAAAACAACTTATCCTTTTTTCACCAGCCTGAACTTTGAGACTTTTTATATAAAAGAAGGTCCGATGGAATCTCTTAAGTTCTTTTCACTTGAAAGCTTAAAAGGCGCCGGTATATCAATAATCATCGGTGCTTTACTGTATTTTCTGGTTGTCAGGAAACTTCTGATGAAAAAGACCGAAGAAGGCAGAATATATGTGAATCGCTGGCCTGAATGGCTTGACATTGAGAATCTGATTTACAGACCGGTTTTACTGAAAATACTTCCGGACGGTTTTGGTGCTGTATGCAGGTTTATCGGCGAAACAATGCCTCAGCTGTTTTTCAAGGGAATTGTTGCTGCAGGCTCCGGTATTGCCGGCTTTTTCGGAGATGTTTTTGACACAAAGGTTGTAAAGGGACTTTCAGTTACCGGCGCCTTTGCTGCAAGACTGTTTGGATCCTTCACAGACTCATTTTTGCTTGCTTTACGTAAAACCGTATATCATGAGAATCCGACAGAGAGACGATATATAGGAACGAGAGTAACCTTCTTCCTGGGAAGATTATTTAATAAACTTCAAAGGTTTAATAATAAGGTTTTCAGAAAGAATAACCCGAAAACAAAAGATTATGTTGTTATTCTTGCAGAAAACCATGAATTAAACAAACGTAAGACCCATTTGATTGAGAGCAGTCTTTCATTTGGACTTCTGATGTTCTGCATCGGTCTTACAATCACCATGATTTATCTGCTTAGCAGATGACAATTCCGCGTTAAGAAAACGTGCCTGTGGAACGTTTTTAGCGGAACACACCGAAACCTGTTTCGATTTTACCGAAAAGAGCGGAACATATCGAAACCTATTTTATTCAGTAAAGGAGAGTATCAGATGAGTCGGAAAAATCATTCTGACATGGATAATATTTTGGAAGTGAATCCGCAGGGTCCTGTAAAGGAAACTGAGGAAATTCTTTCCGAAGAAGAAATTCAAAGACGTGAACAACTTCAGGATGAAGCCATGCGCAATTTTGCCATTGCGCAGGAGACGGACTTTACCGATGAAGCTTTGATAAGCGGTAAACCCGAGCCTGATGTTCCCGAACGTAATAAAGTACGTCCGATTTCGCCCGAAGCACGTGAAAAGGACGATGGCTCCGGTAAAACAGGCAAGGTTGTCAGATTCTTCTTAAATCTGATAGTAGGTGCAACCCTGATTTACGGTGCTTATCTGCTCGGAAGAAACGGCTATAAGCTGAACATCGGGCCAAAGCCCACGGCATCGCCTTATCCGACATCGGCAGTTCAGCCGGAAAAGCCAAATGAATTTACAATTGTTGACCTTGATAAGTACGTCAACTCACTTCAGGCTTCTCAAATAGCGCCTTTTACGGCAAGTGTTGAGGATTATTACGGATATGAATGTCTCTGCCTTACATCGGGTGTTGTAAAGATATATTACAGAAACGAATATCCTGCGGGTTACACGGACCCGAAGAGGGTTGTTATCGATAACAACATTTTCAGAACGGAAATGACATTTAATTATGATCTTTCCGGTGATATTGAAAGTCTTGTTCCCATGATTGGTTCGTTCGGACAGGATAATTCACGTCAGCTGTTGTTTATTGATTACGAAGACGGATATCCCGTTAATCTGAAATTTATTGATGCGGAAAAGCTTTTCAATTATGGTTCCATTTCTTTTGAGAACTGTATCAGAGGGTGCTTTTCAACATCGTTTTCCGAAGAACCGGGCACACAGGGACAGGCTTCAAGGAACCTCATGACATTTACTTTCTCAGGAATTCCGTACACTTACAGTGTTTCGAGCGATACACTGCGCAAGGGCCTTCTTCTTGGAAATGAAGTGATTACGCTTCGCAAAGGTTTTTCACTTGATTTTACGGATTCGGGTATTTCCTTTACTGCCCAGGTTGTGGCCGGTGATGACGAGTACCTTGGTGTTGTAAGCGGTTCGGCGATTATTCAGGATACAAGCTTTGCTGTTTCGGGCGTTCGTTTCGGATCGTACGCAACCGCTTATGAGGCAGGTTACGGTGAGGATAAGGTCATTACTCCGAGAAATGCGCCTCTTCCCGAATATCTGACAATCATCAGCAGGAACAATGAGCGATTTTTCCTTCCCATCCTTGATGATATCAAGCAGCGTTCAATTAATTTTACAGACCTTGTTTACAATGATGCAAAGGGAACATATGAGTACATCGTTGATGGAAAAATAATGTCGCACTGTGGTGTTGATGTTTCGAAATTCCAGGGCGATATTGACTGGGAAAAAGCAAAAGCGTGGGGCGTTGAATTCGCAATTATCCGTCTTGGATACCGTGGATACGGTGAAGGAACGCTTGAAATTGATGAATATTTTGAAAAGAATATTCAGGGCGCAACAGCAGCCGGAATCAAGGTCGGTATTTATTTCTTCTCACAGGCCCTGAATGCTCAGGAAGCAAAAGAAGAAGCTGATTTTGTTCTTGAGAAAATCAAGGATTACAAGATAGATTATCCTGTAATTATTGATACAGAAGATATTACAACCGCAAATGCCCGTGCGAACTCGCTTACCATTAAGGAACGTACCGTTGTGTGTCGTGTTTTCTGTGATACAATCAAGGCCGGCGGCTACCGCCCGATGATTTATTCAAGTGTACGCTATATGCTTACCGGTATTGATCTTACACAGCTTGACGATATTGACCGCTGGTTTGCATATTACGGAACGGGCAGCAAGTTCCCGTATGATTTTACAATTTTCCAGTACTCCGAAACCGGCAAGGTGGACGGATTTACCACCGATGTGGACCTGGACATCAGCTTGATCGATTATTCTTCTCCCGAATGATTTTGGGCTTGGAGAGGGATGAAACTTAAAATTCCGCGACTCTTGTGTATTTTTTGACTGACAACGTCAGCAAAAAAAACCAGAGCCGCGGAATTATTATTGTGCGCCTAGCGGCGCACGTTTCTAACGGGTTAAAGTCCCGAATCCGCCCGGTAGTG
>JAZQNE010000136.1:0-26962 GCA_045627185.1 Lachnospiraceae bacterium | reverse complement strand
GTTGATGTTCCGAGTAGAACATCACGTTCAACTTGCAGATTTCTCTGCTTCGACCTCCAAAATGTTCTTGCGGAGCATTTCTTCAATCGAATGAAAATGTCTTGGAATTTTCAAGGTTGTTTCATTATTCGATTATCAAGGAACTTTGCTGACATCACTTAGTCAGCTCGCCTAGTATATCACCGTGAATCACGTTTGTCAATATTTTTTTTCGAATTATTTTGTTTTTCTTGTAATTCGAAATTAAATATGAAAATCAACGCTTTTACGGACGCGATTTTTCAGGACTTTGAAAAATCGACGGAGAAAGAGGGATTTGAACCCTCGCGCCGGTCACCCGACCTACACCCTTAGCAGGGGCGCCTCTTCAGCCTCTTGAGTATTTCTCCACGCTGAATTTTTTGCCTTGCCAATAATGCATTTTAACAAAAAAAAACTTGCGCTCACAAATCGAACGCAAGAGTCAGTATATCAGCATTTTTGGGGTTTGTCAACAGATTTCTTATGCTTTATAAAGATATTTTTATGTTTTTTACTAATCCGTCTTTCAGGGAACTTCTCCCTTAAATGCGCACATACAAATCAGTGAAAAGAAACCGGTTTCCGATTAATAAATACTTCCCTGTGAGCAATCGGTTACTACAATTACGGGAAAATCCTTTACTTCCATTTCGCGTATTGCCTCTGTTCCAAGGTCATCGTAGGCAATAACCTTTGAAGACGTGATGCATTTTGAAAGCAGCGCACCGGCACCTCCGACAGCCGCAAAGTAAACGGCTTTGTTCCTAACAATGGCCTGCTTTACTTCATCGTTTCTTCTGCCCTTTCCTATCATGCCCTTCAAACCCAGATCAAGCAACGCAGGTGTATACTTGTCCATTCGCGATGATGTTGTCGGGCCGGCAGATCCTATCACCTGACCCGGACGGGCGGGTGTAGGCCCAAGATAATAGATTGTTGCATCCTTTATATTAAAAGGAAACTCATTGCCTGAAAGCAATGCTTCATACATACGCTTATGGGCAGCATCCCTCGCACTGTAAACGGTTCCCGACAGATAAACATAATCTCCGGCATGAAGCTGCAAGGTCATTTCTTCAGTTAATGGTAAATTAAGATGTAATTCTTTCATATTTTTTATCACAAAATCTGCTAAGAGCTTTTTATCCTGACGTTTTAATATCAAACAGAGAATAGTATACGTTTCCGGATAAAATCAATGTTTCCGTTTCAGGTTATCTGTTACATAAACTTTCTGTATCTATTTATATTATTCTGCAAACGTGTCGGTTTACATGACAACAGATATTAACCGCACACGGCATTCCGGCAATATGAGTAGCATAAGTCTCAATGTTGACACCCAGAACTGTAGTATCACCGGATAATCCCGCAGGTCCGATTCCCGTCCTGTTGAGTTCCGCAAGCAATTCCTTCTCAAGCTCTGCGATATGCGGTTTTTCTGAGCTTTCATCCATATTTCTTGTCAGCGCCTTTTTTGCAAGGAGCGCGCTTTTTTCAAAATCGCCACCTATACCAACTCCGACAACCATTGGCGGACACGCGTTGGGACCGGCAAGCTTTACGGTCTCAATAACCGCTGCCTTTACGCCTTCAATGCCGTCCGACGGCTTAAGCATGTAGATGCGGCTCATATTCTCGCTTCCAAATCCCTTAGGCGCAACCGTTATCTTGATTTTATCTCCCGGAACAATGAAAGTATGAAGGATTGCAGGTGTATTATCTCCTGTATTTTCACGGATAAGCGGATCCGAAACAACGGATTTTCTAAGATATCCTTTTTCATATCCGGCACGAACACCCGTATTTACCGCATCCTCAAGGACATCGCCCGTAATGTGCACATCCTGGCCGATTTCCATGAAAATAACAGCCATCCCGGTATCCTGGCAAATGGGAATCAGGTCCTTCTTTGCAATCTCAAGGTTTTCAAGCAGTTGTCCCAGAACCTTTTTACCGGAAAATGATGTTTCCGTTTTTTCAGCATTATAAAGCCTGTCCCTTACGTCTTGCGTAAGGGACAGATTAGCTTCTATGCACATTTCTTCAATTGTTTCGGAAATAATTTTACTGGATATCTCCCGAATCATCTGTTGCGGCTTCCTCCGTAGCTTCAGGGTTATCGTTCATATTTTCAGGCTCTTCGTTATCAAGAACTCTTGTAACGCCGGCAACTTTGACTTCCTTGCCTGAAATAAGCTTAACGCCTGTTGTATTTCTGCCAAGAATGCTGATTCCGTTAATAGGCATACGGATTACAATACCTTCCGTAGTAATCAGCATAATTTCTTCCTCAATTGAAACAGCCTTTGCTGCAATAAGTGCACCGGATTTCTCCATAAGCTTGTAGCACTTAACACCCTTGCCACCACGATGCTGTGCGCTGAATTCTTCAATATCGGTAAGTTTTCCGATACCGTTCTCGGAAACAAACAGGATGTGGCTGCCTTCATTTGCAAGCTGCATGGAAACTACTTCATCACCATCGCTCAGGGACATACCTATAACACCCATTGATGTACGTCCGGTGAAGCGGACATCTTCCTCATTAAAGCGGATGCACATACCGTACTTTGTCATAAGGATTGCATCTGCCTTACCGTCTGTAAGCTTAACACCGATAAGAGCATCGTCATCACGAAGGCTGATAGCCTGGATGCCGGACTTTCTGATATTAAGATACTCGGAAAGTCTTGTCTTCTTAACGATGCCGTTCTTTGTTCCCATAAGAAGGAATTTCTCACCTTCATGAACGGTTTCATCCTCTACACCGTCAGGAATTACAGGCGATTTAGCGCACTGGTCTTTTGTAAGTTCAATGCAGGATGTAATTTTCTCATCAGCCTGAAGAGGAATAAGGTTGATTATTGCCGTACCGCGCGCTGTACGCGATGCTTCCGGAATCTCATATGCCTTGATTCTGTATGCGCGTCCCTTATTTGTAAGGAACATAATAAAATCATGGGTTGATGCCATAAAGAGTTCAACGATGTTGTCATCTTCAATGGTCTGCATGCCCTTGATTCCCTTGCCGCCTCTTCGCTGGCTGCGGAAATTGTCAATAGTCATACGCTTGATATAACCGCGGCGGGTCATGGCAACAACGGTATTTTCAACGGGAATCATGTCCTCATCAAGAATTTCGTCATCGTCCATGCCAATCTGTGTACGGCGGTCATCACCATATTTATCACGGATAATAAGTATTTCCTTCTTAACAACTCCAAGAAGAACCTTCTCATCAGCAAGGATAGCCTTGAATTCTGCAATCTTACGCTCAAGCTCAGTATATTCGTCATTAAGCTTCTCGCGTTCCAGACCTGTCAACTGGCGCAGACGCATATCAACAATCGCCTGTGCCTGAACATCGTCAAAACCGAATGTTTCAATGAGGGCATTTTTTGCTTCAGATGTACTCTTTGCCGCACGGATGAGGCGGATAACTTCCTCAATAACATCAAGTGCCTTGAGTAAACCTTCAATAATGTGTGCACGCTCTTCGGCTTTGTTAAGGTCATATCTTGTTCTTCTGGTTATTACTTCTTCCTGATGCTTAAGATATACGTTAAGAGCTTCGGGAAGTGAAAGAATCTTAGGCTCATTGTCAACAAGCGCAAGCATGATAACACCGAATGTATCCTGCATCTGCGTATGTTTGTAGAGCTGATTGAGAACTACGCTCGGATTTGCGTCACGACGAAGCTCGATGCAGACACGAACGCCCTCTTTATTTGATTCATCACGGAGTTCCGTAATTCCGTCAATTTTCTTTTCACGAACAAGTTCGGCAATTTTCTCAATCATACGAGCTTTGTTAACCATGTAGGGAAGCTCGGTTACAACGATTCTGTTCTTGCCGTTTGCCATGGGCTCAATATCGGTTACGGCACGAACAACAATCTTGCCACGTCCTGTTCTGTAAGCCTCATTAATTCCGCGTGTTCCGCAAATAATGGCACCTGTCGGGAAATCAGGTCCTTTTACTATCTGAAGGAGTTCCTCAATTTCCGTGTTTCTGTCTTCAACCTTATTGTCAATGATTCTGACAACGGCATCAATGATTTCACGAAGATTGTGTGGCGGAATGTTTGTTGCCATACCGACAGCAATACCGGTTGTTCCGTTAACAAGGAGATTGGGGAAACGTGCGGGAAGAACTGCAGGTTCTTTCTCGGTATCATCAAAGTTCGGTTCCATATCAACCGTATCCTTGTTGATATCAGCAAGCATTTCCATTGCGATTTTGCTGAGACGAGCCTCAGTATAACGCATTGCAGCTGCTCCGTCACCGTCAACCGAACCGAAATTTCCGTGACCGTCAACAAGCATGTAACGGGTTGACCAGGGTTGTGCAAGGTTTACGAGTGCTCCGTAAATTGAACTATCGCCGTGGGGATGATACTTACCCATTGTATCACCGACAATACGTGCACATTTACGGTGCGGCTTGTCAGGTGTATTGCTCAGTTCGTTCATAGCATGAAGAATACGTCTCTGTACGGGCTTCATGCCGTCACGCGCATCAGGAAGAGCGCGTGCTACAATTACGGACATTGCATAATCAATATAGGAATCTTCCATGGTCTTTTTCAGATCAGCTTCGATTATGCCTTTATTTTTATCAAAAATGTTGTCTTCCATGATTCTCTCCATTCGGGCGCGAAGCGCCCGCGGTTTTTTTTGCATTTATCAGCAGTTCTTATCAAGGTTCTTAACGTATTTTGCGTTAGCCTCAATAAATTCGCGACGGGGATCAACATCGTCGCCCATAAGAGTTGTAAATGTAAGATCAAGCTCCGAGCCTGATTCTTCATTTATGCAAACCTTTTTAAGGACTCGCTTTTCGGGATCCATGGTTGTATCAAACAACTGGTCTGCGTCCATTTCACCAAGACCTTTGTAACGCTGAATCTTGTTATTGCCGTCACGGCCAACCTCTTCAATCAGAGCGTTCAGTTCTTCATCCGAGTAAACATACCAGTGCTTTCCGTTTCTCTCAAGCCTGTAAAGAGGCGGTGTTGCAAGATAAACATAACCCTGACGGATAAGCTCCGGCATGAATCTGAACAGGAATGTCAGCATCAGTGTATCAATGTGAGCACCGTCAACATCGGCATCTGTCATGATGATAATCTTGTGATAACGGAGTTTGCTGATATCAAAATCATCCGAAATTCCGGTACCGAATGCGGTTATCATGGTTTTGATTTCCGCATTTCCAAGAATTCGGTCAAGTCTTGCTTTTTCAACATTAAGGATTTTTCCGCGAAGAGGAAGAATTGCCTGTGTTGCACGGTTTCTTGCAGTCTTTGCGGAGCCGCCTGCGGAATCACCCTCTACTATGAATATTTCGCAATTTTCAGGATTCTTGTCAGAACAATCCGCAAGTTTTCCGGGAAGTCCCATTCCATCAAGAGCTGATTTTCTTCTTGTAAGTTCTCTTGCCTTACGTGCAGCATCGCGCGCACGCTGTGCAAGAACGGCCTTTTCACAAATCTGCTTTGCAACAATAGGATTCTGCTCAAGATAATATGTAAGCTGCTCGGTTACAACACTTTCAACAGCGGGACGTGCCTCACTGTTACCAAGTTTCTGCTTTGTCTGACCTTCAAACTGAGGCTCACCAAGCTTAATACTTATAATAGCAGTCAATCCTTCACGGATATCATCGCCCGTAAGATTCTGCTCGCTTTCTTTAAGGAATTTCATCTGGCGCGCATAATCATTGAATGTCTTTGTAATTGCGTTTCTGAAACCGGTAAGATGAGTTCCGCCTTCAGGAGTTGTAATATTGTTTACAAAGCTGTAGCAGCCGTCATTGTAACCATCGTTATGCTGCATCGCAACTTCAACATAAACATCGTTACGTGTGCCTTCGCAATAGATGATATCAGGATAAATAGGTGCTTTACCTCTGTTCAGGTACTGAACATATTCCTTGATACCTCCTTCGTAATGGAATTCTTTAACCATTCCGGCTGAACGGAGTTTTTCTGAATCCGGAATATCCTCAGGATTTTCACGGCAGTCGCGAAGAATGATTTTAAGTCCTTTTGTAAGGAATGCCATTTCGCGAAGACGCTGCTTGAGAGTATCATAATCAAATACAGTCTCTTCAAAAATTTCCTTATCCGGCATAAATGTTACTGTTGTACCGGTTCTGTCTGATTCTCCTGTTTCTGCAAGAGGTCCCTGGGGTTTACCACGCTCATATCTCTGCTGATAAACCTTTCCGTCTCTCTCAACAGTAACTTCAAGCCACTCGGAAAGAGCATTTACAACCGATGCACCTACACCGTGAAGACCGCCTGATACCTTATATCCTCCACCGCCAAATTTTCCGCCGGCATGAAGGATTGTAAATACAACTTCAACTGTGGATATTCCCTTTTTCTTATTGGTTTCAACAGGAATACCGCGTCCGTCATCAATTACGGTTATTGAATTATCTTTGTTTATGGATACATCAATAGTCGTACAGAAACCGGCAAGTGCCTCATCTACTGCATTATCAACAATTTCGTAAACAAGATGATGAAGTCCTCTGGCAGAGGTACTTCCGATGTACATACCGGGACGTCTTCTTACAGCTTCGAGCCCTTCAAGATTCTGTATTTGGTCTGCACCGTAATCTTTATTGCTCATTTTGTGTTGCTCCTTTTCCTAAGGCTTATGCCTCTTTAGTAACAGTGGTAACCTTTCCGGCTTCCACATGAAATACTTTTGTATAATCAGCACTGTAATCAACAAATTCCTCAAGACCCGTACAGGTAATGATGGTCTGCATTCCTTCAATGCTGTCGATCAGTTGTTTCTGTCTGTTTCTGTCAAGTTCAGACAGAACATCGTCAAGAAGAATAATAGGTGAATTCTTTATTTTTCTCTTAACAAGTTCAATTTCGGCAAGTTTCAGCGAAAGTGCTGCAGTTCTCTGCTGACCCTGAGATCCGAACTGTCTCACATCAATAGGTTTTTCACCTTCTTTTTCAACCATGAAACAGATGTCATCCCTGTGAGGTCCGGTCAGAGTCATTTTTGCGGAAATATCCCTTGCTACGGTTGCCTTAATCTTATTAAGGAATTCTTCCTTTGAAACATTTGATTCGTAAACAAGCGTCAGTTTTTCTTTTCCGCCGGTCAGCTTGTAATGGATTTCTCTGGCTATTTCACCAATTTCACTTATGAAATCCTGTCTCAATTCTATAATCTTCTCACCGTTTGAAACAAGCTGCTCATCCCAGACTGAAATCAGATCCGGTGTAAGATTTTCCGGAGAATACTGTTTTAACATCTGATTTCTCTGAAGCAGAGTCTTGTTATAATTTGAAAGATGATACAGATACACCTTGTCAAGCTGGCATAACTCCATATCGCAGAAATGACGTCTTTCGGCAGGACCGTTTTTTATGATTGATAAATCCTCCGGAGAAAAAATTACTACATTCATCAGTGAATAAATTTCACTGTATTTTTTAACGGGGACATTATCAATTGCAACAGCCTTTCTCTTATTTCCGCTCAAATGATAATCTATCTTGTAATCAATTCCATCGCGATTAATATAAACTCTTACGTGCGCCTCTTCTGCAGAAAAACGGATCATGTCCTTTTCTTTACTGCCTTTGTGCGATTTTGTAGTTCCGCACAGGAAAATTGCTTCAAGGATGTTTGTCTTTCCCTGTGCATTATTTCCCGACAGAATGTTTGTACCATCAGCAAAATCAATTTCAAGGTTTTCGTAGTTTCTGTAATCGGTCAGTTCAAGTCTTTTTACTATCATTACTCTACTGTTACCGTTTTCCCTTCATACTCGAAAGTGTCACCGGGGCGAAGTTTTTTACCCCTCTGAAGCTCAACCTGTCCGTTAACTTTTACTTTTCCATCCTGAATAATAAATTTTGCATCGGCTCCGGTATCAATAAGACCGGCAAGTTTAAGTGCCTGACAAAGCTTTATATATTCATCTCTGATTTTAATAGTCATAATTTTCTCCTTTACATCGAATATATTCGATGTTCTTCATTAAAAGTGTCTTTGGCACTTTTTAGCGAAGAATCAGATTCCTGTATTAATGGTAACAGGAAGAACAAGGTAATTGTATGTTTCCTCAAGGTTTCTGATAAAGCAGGGTGCCTTTGCGTTTGTCATAAAGAGGAATATTTCTTCATCATCAACAACCTTTAATACGTCCATGATATACTTGGGATTGAAGCCTATTACAATATCTTTTCCCTCTGTAATAACATCAATCTTACAATCCATTTTTCCAAGACCGGTTGAAACGTTGATTTCAACAACATCCCCGTTAACCTTGATGATTATGGGTTTTTTCTCTGTTTCTTTAATGAGAAGAGTTGCTCTGTCAATACTGTCAAGAAGCAGCTTCTTGTTAACAACAACCTTTGTCTCGTAATCGTTCTTGATCATCTGGTCAACCTTGAAATATTCACCGTCAATAAGACGTGAAAGAACGATTGTATCATCAAACTCAAATAGAGCATGCATGCTTGTAAAGTAAATTTTGATTTCTTTATCTGTATCACCTGAAAGAATCTTGCTGATTTCGTTAAGTGCCTTTCCGGGGATAATAACCTTTTTATCTGCAAAAGATTCTTTAAGTTCAACTTTTCTGATAGCAATACGATGTCCGTCAAGAGCAACAACCCTGAGAGTATCGTTCTTAATCTCAAAAAGCTCACCTGTCATAATCTTGTTGCTCTCATTATCGGAAATTGAGAAAACAGTCTGGCGAACAAGCTCTCTCAAAGTAAACTGTGACATAACAAGAGCATCATTCTTTTCAAATTCGGGAAGTGAAGGGAATTCTTCGCTTGACTTTCCTGAAATTGAGAAAACCGAATTATCACAGGAAATTGTCATAACATAGTTGTTATCTGTTTCCATGGTAATTTCGCTGTCAGGAAGCTTACGAACTATATCAGAGAAAATACGTGCATTAATAGCAATATCTCCTTCTTCATTGATATCTCCTTTAACGATTGTCTCAATACCCATCTCCATATCATTTGAAATGAGCTTGATTACTCCGTCAAGTGCATCAATAATGATGCATTCAAGGATAGGCATCGTAGTTTTCCCGGGTACTGCTTTAAGAACGATGTTAACACTATTTAAGAGATCGCTTTTCTGACATGTGATTTTCATGATGGACTCCCTTTCTTTAAATAAATTATTAATAATAAATATAGTATTAGTAATAGGGGCGGTGGATATGTTGATAAGTGGTTTCGGACCGCATAAACACTGAACGAATTGATGTTTATTACCTTGTGTAAAAAATGAGGATTGTGTGGGTATTTGCTGTTGATAAAAATTGAAAGTTAAATGAAAAATTTAATTTTGAAACATTATCAACAACTTATAAACATACTATCAACATATTATCAACAAGTTATCCACAGCTTATTGTGGATTAATTTTTTTAATCAGTGTTTCTATGATTTCAGCTTTTTGTCTATTTTCTTTTATGTCATGTGCTATGGTATCAATTCCGTGAAGAATTGTTGAATGGTCTCTTCCAAGAATTGAACCTATTTCAATAGAAGATTTTGAAGTAAGAGTCTTACTCAGGTACATGACAATCTGTCTTGGATAAGCAATATTCTTACTTCTGTTTGATGAATAAATCTGCTCGAGAGTTATTCCAAAATGCTCTGCAACAACCTCAGCAATGTAATTTACATCGACTTTCTTCTTATTATTAATAGAAATAATATTTTTAAGTGCATCCTTCGCAAGATCAAGAGTTAAATCTTCTTTATTCAGACGCTGAAGTCTGTAAATTGCAATTATTTTATTAAGAGATCCTTCCATTTCACGGATGTTTGTTGTTACATTCTCTGCAATATAGGAAAGAATGCTTTCATCGAGTTCAACACCAAGAGATTCTGTTTTCTTTTTAAGGATGGCCATTCGGATTTCGTATGTAGGAGGCTGAATATCAACCGTTAATCCCCATTCGAATCTTGAACGAAGCCTGTCTTCCAGTGTTGAGAATTCCTTCGGAGGCTTATCGGATGAAATAACAATCTGTTTCTTTGCATCCCTAAGTGCATTGAAGGTGTTGAAGAATTCTTCCTGAGTACTGTCTTTTCCTATAATAAACTGGATATCATCAATAAGAAGAACATCCAGATTACGATATTTGTTTCGCATTTCCTCAGGATTTGATTTACCGGCTCTGATTGATTGAACAAGTTCATTAGTGAATGATTCGCTTGTTACGTAAAGAACCTTTTTGTTAGGATATTTCTGAATGATAAAATGAGCAATTGCCTGCATCAGATGAGTTTTGCCAAGACCGGCGCCTCCCCAGATAAACAGGGGATTGTAATATTCACCGGGAGATTCAGCTACTGCAAGAGCTGCTGAATAAGCAATGTTACTTGATGTACTTGCAATGAAGTTTTCAAATGTATAAAGGGGATTAAGTTCAGATGCATAGCTCTGTGATCCATGATTCTGATTTGCGGGAGAAGAAAGAAAATCGTTTGTATCCCTGAAATCAATTTCATACATGTGATTAAAGTAATTTGAAATCGCAGCACGAAGATGATTTCCATATTTGTTCATGGTGTAAGTATACTGATATGATTCTGATGTGGAAGTTAAGATAAGTGTATTATTTTCAATAGAAGAAACTTTAAGAGGAAAAAGCCAGATGTCACATGAAACCTGTGATAAATCAAGATCTTTTTTAATGATTTCAACTATTTCAGACCAATGTTCATTAATTGCGTTAACGATATCGTTCATAAACCCGTCCCTGTCAAAATAAAAAATTACGCCAATATGACTAACGTATATTATAGCAAAATTAGCCCAAATAAGCAAGATAAGAAAAAATATAACTAAAACTAATATAAAACACAATTTTTATCAACACCCCTGTTTATAACCTGTTGATAACCCTGTGGATAACTTTTATAAAAGTTTTATTTGGTTGTTAATATGTAATTTATATAAAAAAAAGGGATAAAACAAAAGATTTACTTGACGAACAGCACTAATCTGCATATAATAGTAATGCTGTTTAATTAGCATTTAAAAGCAGAGTGACTGCTTGCTATAATATGCCTATCTTGAAATAAGGAGGTGGAACAACAATGAAAATGACATTTCAGCCTAAGAAGAAATCTCACGCACGTGTTCACGGTTTCCGTCAGAGAATGTTAACCAGAAACGGCCGTAAGGTTCTTGCAGCAAGAAGAGCAAAAGGAAGACATAAAATTTCCGCTTAAGGTCGCAGTTTTGTGACCTTTTCTTCTTTTTACGGATTTTTTTTGAGGGCATAAACAGTTTTGGAAGCATAGGTGAATAAATTGTCGGACAAGATTAGAAACACAGAACAATATACAAATGTATATACGAATGGAAAATCCTATGCAAACAGGGAATTAGTAATGTATTTACTTAAGAATGATTCCGAAATTAACCGGCTTGGCATATCAGTCAGTAAAAAAGTCGGTAACAGTGTGGTCCGACACAGAATAACCCGTCTCATCAGAGAGAGTTACAGATTAAACGGTAATAACATTAAAACCGGATACGACATAGTAGTTGTCGCAAGAGCAAACGCAAAAGGTAAGACATATTTTGATATAAGCAGATCGTTTTTACATCTTGCTAAGTTGCATGGCATTTTGGTTATGCAGGAATGATGAAAAAGATATTAATATTTCTCATTAAAATATATCGTAAATACATATCTCCCTTAAAAAGGAGACCTTGCTGTATCTATACCCCTACCTGCTCGCAGTATGCCCTTGAGGCTCTCGAAAAATACGGAGCACTTAAGGGGTCTTTTTTGGCTATAAAAAGAATTTTGCGTTGCCACCCGTTTGCTAAAGGAGGATACGATCCGGTACCTTAATCAAAGGAGGAAATAAAGTGGCATATATGCTCCTTACCGTCCAGGGAGGTATATTAAAACCGTTTGCCTGGATTTTAGGTATTATTTTGAACGGCATATATGAACTTGTAAGTCTTTTAGGAGTTCATAATATTGCTATCTGTATCGTTCTTTTCACAATTGTAATAAGAATGATAATGCTGCCTCTTACAATTAAGCAGCAAAAGTTTACCAAGCTGTCAACAAAGATGAATCCTGAACTGACAGCAATTACCGAAAAATATAAAGGTAAAAAAGACGAAGTTTCGCAAAGAAGAATGCAGGCTGAAACACAGGAAGTTTACCAGAAATACGGTGCAACTCCATTCAGCGGATGTCTTCCTTTGCTTATTACTCTTCCTATCATGTTTGCCCTTTACAGGGTAATCTACAAAATTCCTGCATACGTTACTGATATCTATGCAATGTACAATCAGATTGCAGATATCATCAGCAACTTTGTAAAGGATATGAACGGCCAGGGTATTATTTCAGCAGCATTTGAAAATTTCTCAAGCGCCTTTAAGGTCACAAATGCTACAAAGTATGCACAGAACATTGGTAAATTTACCTTTGGATCTGATGATTTTATTAAATCGGTAATAGATGTTTTGTCATGCTTCAATAAGAATAACTGGAATGATTTTGTAAACGGAACTCTTATTGAATCTGATTCATGGAAAGCACTTCTTTCTACCACAAGTCAGACAAGCAGTACATGGGTTGCTTATCTTAAGGAAACAATCGGTGCCGATTATCTTACAAAGATCGGTGAACTTGCCGGAAAGAAAGATGGAATCAATGAGCTTGCAACATTGCTCAACATTTCTAATCTTGGTGATTCGGTTGCATTAAAGGACCTTGCAGGAAGTCTTTACTGGAATACATTCTCATTATCAACAGATATTAAGGCTGCATTCACAAATGCCAGCGGTTTTGCTGTTATCGATGATATCCTTGATGTCAATAAGTTTATTGGTAATATGAGTATTCTTGACAGCTGTGGCTGGAAATTACCCGGAATTCTTATTCCTATTCTTGCAGCTGCAACACAGTTTATTCAGAGCAAGCTCACTACAGTAAATAATGACCAGAACAAAAAGAAGAACGAAGAAGAAAGTCCTATTGCTCAGAGCATGAAAGGCATGACAACATTTATGCCTATTATGTCAGGTGCTATCTGTATTGCTCTTCCTGTAGGTGTTGGTCTTTACTGGATCATTGGTACAGTTGTTCAGATAGTTCAGCAGATTTTCATTAATATGTATCTTGATAAGACAGATGTTGAAGATATCATTGCAAAATCAGTTGAAAAGAACAATAAACGCCGTGAAAAGATGGGTATTAAGACTGATTCAGGTAATGTTACTTCAGTTGCAAAAACCCAGACAAAATCGGTTGATACAAATTCAATTTCAAATTACAGCAAAGCAAAGACAAATAATGATTACACCCGTCCCGAAGGTGCTACCGGAAAAGGCGGAATTGCTGATATTGCTAATATCCTGAAAAACAGGGATAAATAATCAATTAACAGGAGAAAATAAAATGGAAGATTGGAAGGAATTCTGTGCAGAAACAGTAGATGATGCTGTCACGGAGGCCTTGGTATTTTTCCAGACCACCAGCGATAAGCTTCAGTACGAAGTTGTTGAAAAAGAAAGTAATGGTGTTCTTGGTCTTTTCAAAAAACAGGCTAAAATTAAAGCAAAAGTTCCGGAAACAATTGAAAGCATTGCGAAGCATTTCCTTACAAATGTTCTTAATGCGATGGGAATTAATGCTGAGATGGATGTTATTGTTGATGAAGAAGCAGAAACAGTTAATATTAATCTTCTTGGCGATGATATGGGTATTCTCATTGGAAAGCGCGGCCAGACACTTGATTCTCTTCAGTATCTTGTAAGTCTTGTTGTTAATAAGGGCAGTGAGAAATATCTTAAGGTTAAGGTTGATACAGAAAATTATCGTGAGCGTCGAAAAGAAACGCTTGAGAATCTTGCAAAGAATATTGCAAGCAGAGTAAAGAAATCACATAAGCCGGTTGCTCTTGAACCTATGAACCCTTATGAGCGTCGTATTATCCACTCTGCACTTCAGAATGATAAATTTGTTGAGACACACAGTGAAGGCGAGGAACCGTATCGTAAAGTAATTGTTTCACTTAAGAAGGGTGTTAAGGTTTACGATAATGACCGACGCGGCCGTTTCAATAATCACCAGGGTGGTGGAAACCATTATGGAAGAGACAATGGTACAAAGAAAATGAGTACCAAGGAATTCCATAAGAAATACGGTGGAAACAGTAAGGATTACAGTAAGGATTATAAGAAGGATTACGCAGCATACCTTGAAGAAAAAGCAGCTGCTAAGGCTGCAGCCGCTGCCGCAACCGAAAAAACAGGCGAATAATTTTACAGGCAACAGAAACAATCAAAGCCATTAAACGCCTTGATTGTTTCTGTTCTTTTTTAATGATTATGTACAGAGAAGATACTATTGCTGCAATTGCATCAGGAGTAACAAACTCGGGAATCAGCATCATAAGAGTGAGCGGTCCGGAGTCTGTTTCTGCTGTTTCTAAAATTTTTAAGAGTAAGGGAACAGAACTTGAAAAGGCTGAAAGTCACACGGTTCATTATGGTTTTATTATGGATGGTGAACGGATTGTTGATGAAGTTCTTGTTCTTCTCTTCCGTGCACCTAAAACCTATACACGTGAGGATGTTGTCGAAATCGACTGTCATGGCGGAAGTCTTATTACGGAGCAGGTTTTAAGAATGGTCCTCAGTACCGGTGTGCGTCATGCTGAGCCGGGTGAGTTTACCAAGCGTGCTTTCTTAAACGGAAGAATTGATTTATCGCAGGCTGAATCTGTTATGGAAGTAATAGGCGCAACAAACAGAATTGCGCTTAAACAGTCCATTAACCAGCTTCGCGGTTCAGTTAAAAACGAAATCAAACGTCTTCGGGATATTATTCTGAACGATGTTGCTTACATTGAAGCAGCCCTTGACGATCCCGAACACATTTCAATAGATGAATACAGAGAAACACTTTCAAAAAATGCTTTGCAAGTGCTTAATGATATTAATAAACTTATTGGATCATTTGGAAACGGCCGTCTGATAAAAGAAGGAATTGATACAGTCATCCTTGGCCGCCCGAATGCCGGAAAATCAACATTATTGAATAATCTGTCCGGTGAAGAACGTGCCATTGTTACCGAGATTGCCGGTACAACGCGTGATTTGCTTGAAGTTCCTATTGTTCTTGACGGAATGCAGCTTAACATTACTGATACGGCCGGGCTTCGTGATACAGATGATCCTGTTGAAAAAATAGGTGTTTCAAGAGCCCGAAAAAAAGCCGATGAAGCCGATCTTCTGCTTTATCTTATTGACGGAGCAGAGAAAATTAATGCGGATGAAGTTGAATATATTCGTTCTTTAAAGGACAGACCCTGCATTGTTCTGATCAACAAATCTGATATTTCCGGGTGCACAAATGCTTCCGAAATGTCCGAAAAATACGGTATTGACGCAATTGAACTTTCTGCAAAGGAAGGCCTTGGAATCGATAAACTCAAGTCAGAAATCAAAAGACTGATGTTTGGCGGACAAAACATTGAAAACGAGCCGCTTTACGTAACAAATGAGCGTCACCTCAACGCTTTGACAGAAGCCAAGGCTTCCATGGAAAAAGCTATTGAAAGCATTGATGCTGATATGCCTGAAGATTTCATCTCAATTGACCTTATGGGTGCCTATGAAACCCTTGGAAAAATAATAGGTGAAACACCTGAAGAAGACCTTGTTAACCGTATTTTTGAAAAATTCTGCATGGGCAAATAAGCAGAAAAAAATGATTTTAAGAGATTTGAAAACATATATGAAAATGTATGCGTAAAGTCTTAGGAGAAATATTATGGCTTACAGATATGAATCATTTGATGTAGCTGTTATCGGCGCGGGACACGCCGGATGTGAAGCTGCTCTTGCAACAGCAAGGCTTGGCTTCAGCACAATTGTATTTACCGTTGCTATGGACAGTATAGCTATGATGCCCTGTAATCCGAACATCGGTGGAACCTCGAAGGGACACCTTGTTCGCGAACTTGATGCACTTGGCGGTGAAATGGGTAAAAATATTGACAGAACCTTTATTCAGTCGAAAATGCTGAATGAATCAAAAGGACCTGCCGTTCATTCATTGCGCGCTCAGGCTGATAAACGTGAATACAGCCAGTCAATGCGTCATGTTCTTGAAAATACGCCCAACCTTGTTTTGAAACAGGGGGAAGTTGCTGAGGTTATTACAAATAAAACTTATATAGATGAAGAATGGCCCGGTGAATCATTTGACCGTGAAGCACCCTCTTTTGTAATTGGTGTCCGTACCGGAAGCAATGGAATTTATCCGTGCAAATGTGCAATTCTTTGTACGGGCGTTTATTTGAAAGCACGCTGTATTTACGGAGAAGTTGAGCATTTTACAGGTCCGAACGGACTTCCGGCAGCTAATCTTCTTACCGGAAATCTTGTAAAAATGGGTGTTGAGATGTATCGTTTTAAGACAGGTACACCGGCCCGAATTGATAAAAGGACAATTGATTTTTCAAAAATGGAGGAGCAAAAGGGTGATGAGAAAATTGTTCCCTTCTCCTTCTCAAACTTAAATAAGAATCTTGATAAAGAACAGGTTTCATGCTGGCTCACCTATACTAATGAGACCACACATGAGATCATCCGCGAAAACCTTGACCGCTCTCCTCTTTACAATAAGAGCATTCATGGTACCGGCCCGCGTTACTGCCCTTCCATTGAAGACAAAGTTGTCCGTTTTGCTGAAAAAGACAGACATCAGGTTTTCATTGAGCCGGAAGGAAATTATACAAATGAAATGTATATTTCCGGTATGTCAAGCAGTATGCCCGAGGATGTTCAAATCCATATGTACCGCTCTGTTCCCGGACTTGAACATGCGCAGATTGTCAGAAATGCATATGCAATAGAATATGACTGCATCAATCCCATGCAGCTTAAAGCCAGCCTTGAATTCAAGGATTACAGTGGATTTTTCAGTGCCGGACAGGCAAACGGAAGCTCAGGTTATGAAGAGGCCGCTGCCCAGGGAATCATTGCCGGAATCAACTGTGCCATGAAGCTTGCCGGCAAAGACCCGCTTATTCTCTCACGTTCAGATGCATACATAGGTGTACTTATTGATGACCTTGTTACAAAGGAAACACATGAGCCTTACCGTATGATGACATCGCGTGCGGAGTACAGACTTCTTCTCCGTCAGGACAATGCTGACCTTCGACTTACTGCTTACGGTCACAGAGTCGGACTTGTATCTGATGAACGCTATGAAGCAGTTCTTCGTAAAGAACAGCAGATCAAAGATGAGCGCGAGCGTCTTGAAGCAGCTCATGTCGGAGCGAATAAGAAAATTAATGATTTCCTCTCAGCTCACGAAAGCACACCGCTTAATTCCGGTGCGTCACTTGCTGACCTTTTAAGACGTTCCGAACTTAATTATGATATGCTTGCAGATATTGATCCGGAGCGTCCATCACTTCCTGCCGATGTTACCGAGCAGGTTGAAATCAATGTGAAGTATGAAGGCTACATCAAGCGTCAGATTCAACAGGTTGAACAGTTCAAAAAACTTGAAAGCCGCAAAATTCCTGATGATATTGATTATTCAAAGGTTATGTCATTAAGACTTGAAGCAACTCAGAAACTTACTAAGTTCAGACCGGAATCTGTTGGCCAGGCTGCACGTATTTCAGGTGTTTCCCCTGCCGATATTTCCGTCCTTTTAGTTTACCTGGAGCAGAATAAACATTCATAAAGAATATCTATTTAGTTTACCCGGAGCAGAATAAACATGCGTGAAGATTATTTAATTGAATCTTTTTCAAAACAGAACATCACCTTAAATGAAACACAGGTCCGCCAGTTTATGAGATACTACGAATTACTGGTTGAGTGGAATGAAAAAATGAATCTGACAGCTATCACTGAATTTGAGGAAGTTGTGCAGAAACATTTTATAGACAGTATCCTTGGAAGCCGTTTTATGCCTTATCTTTCCGGACGTAAACTGATTGATGTTGGTACAGGTGCAGGTTTTCCCGGCATTCCGCTTAAGATTCTCTACCCTGATGTTACCGTACTTCTTCTTGATTCACTTCAGAAAAGAATTGGTTTCCTTGAAACTGTAATATCAGAACTCGGACTTACCGGAATCACTGCTGTTCACGGACGTGCAGAGGAACTTTCCAGAAAAGAAGAATATCGTGAAAAATACGATGTTTGCGTTTCACGTGCTGTTGCAAGGCTTTCATCGCTTTGTGAATTCTGTCTTCCTTTTGTTAAAGTGAATGGACAGTTTCTTGCATATAAATCTCAAAAAGCTGAGGAAGAACTGAAAGAAGCTGAAAACGCAATTAAACTTCTCTCAGGTGGAAATGCTCTCCTTTCTTCCATTACACTTGGCGATGATATGAACCGTTCATTTATTCAGATTAAGAAAATTGACCACATTTCGGACAAATATCCGCGCGGAGGCGGTAAACCCTTAAAGCAGCCGCTTTGAAACCGGAATTTTATCGGTTTGTATTTTGTTAGGTAATTAACCTGACAAAGCTGTCTGCCGGTGTAGTTTGCCAACTAAAAAATATTAGGAGTGTTTATGTATACCAAAGGAAAGTTTTACTCCGGAAATGAAGCAATAGATGAAGTAAAGACAGTCCGTATTTCATGCGGAGCATCTGAAAGCCTGGCTTTTGATGAGCTTTCGGTTCATGTTGTTGCATATAATGTCGAAGATGAAATTACGCCCGTTGCTACCGAACGTTTAATGTTTGACGGTGAGAAATATTCTCTTGGCGCGATTTTTGTTGTGCCCGGATTTGAAAATGACGGCTATGAAGATTTTGTCTTAAAGATGCTTATTTATCATGCTTTTCGTAGCGGTGCCGTAAAAGCATTTGCTTATGTTCCCGCAAATCAGGTGGAATTTTTTAAGTCGGAAGGATTTATCGAAACCGGTAATGTAGTTGATGACGATATTGAACTTTTTATCACTCCTGCCGGCATTCACAGATGTTGTGAACATAATCAGTAATAATATTATTGAACTCACGGATGTTGCAAAAAAACATTTAAAAAGCCTTTTCAAATCTGTGCTGTTAATGTATTATGGATTATTAGGGAAAGTAGATTGATAAAATGTCACTTTTGGGGGAAATATGCCGCGGGCGAAAAAAATAAATCCAAAGCTGAATACCGAAATGTCTGTTATAGATGAAATATTTCTTGAGAACGATGACCGTCTCAGAACCACTCGTCTTGAACAGGATGGATTGAGTGAACGTATTTCAAAACTGGAATATCGTCTGAAAGAAGAAAACCTTCATAAAGATCCCAACCGAAGCCTTTTTCATGTTTCTTCCGGACTTGAGCTTGAAGCTACATCAGATGATATCCGCCGTGAACTTTTTGAACTTAACAGGCAGAAGACTGAAATTGATAATCAGATAAATGCTCTTGAGAACCGACTCGAGGGTTTACATAAAGTAAGAAAAATATTGTATAAGCTGGACGAACCTGCATCCGAAGAAATTGTTGAAGAAAAGAAGGAAACAGGTTCTGTTGTCGTACTTCCGGATATTACATCCATTCTCCATGATGAATGTATTCAGAATGTTGCAAGTGCTATTGGAAAACTTGAGATGTCCGAAAGGCTTCTTGATTTTGACCCGTCACGTGCAAGACTTGAGATTCTTTCGGTTGAAGAAATCCTAAAGGGTGCGATTTCTTCCTTGCGTGAAGCTATATATGAAGTTCGTCCCATGACTCTTTCAGATATTGGTTTTTGGGAGTCGGTAGAAGAATCTCTCAACAAAATCAAACAGAGTTCCGGAGTCCAGGTTCGACTTGATGTATCGGATGATGCTTCCGGGTTTGATCCCGAACCGGATGCAGCAGCTGCATTTTTCAAAATCATTCAGGAAGCATTTTTTGAAACCTTAAATCATGGGGAAGTTTCAAGAGTAGTTGTTACTGCTGACAAAGATGATTCTGAAATCAGTGTTTCAATTAAGGATGATGGAAATGTTTCATCCACTGATAGCAGTCTTTCTGTTATCAGAAAGAAAGTAAATGTTGCGAACGGAAAAATGGAAAATGTTTCCAAAAAGAGAGGAAACGAAATTATTATCACTTTACCGTTTATTGGGGGTAACATATGAGTGAATATATTACTGTGATGGTTACCGACGACCATCGAATGATGAGAGAAGGACTTCATCAGCTTCTTGAAGTTGATGGAGATATTAAAGTTGTTTCTGAAGCAGCTGATGGTATCGAATGTCTTTCCATGCTTGAGTCTTCACGACCGGATGTTATTCTTCTTGATATTAACATGCCGCGACTCGATGGAATGACAACTCTTAAAAGAATTAAAGAAAGTTATCCTGATCAGAAAGTAATACTTGTAACCATTCATAATGAAATCGAATATCTTTATAAAGCATACAACCTGAAGGTTAATGGTTATGTTTTGAAGGATTCCGGAAGTGTTGCTCTTAAGAAAGCAATTCGTGTTGTTAATGATGGTGGGTTGTATATTGAGCCGGTTCTGATCCCTGCTCTTAAAGACAGACTTGATTCAAAAGATAATCACGAAGAAGAACTCGAACTTCTTACCAGAAGAGAATTTCAAATTCTCAAACTGGTTGCTCAGGGTTTATATAATAAAGAAATTGCTGATGTACTTGGCGTGACAGAGAAGACTGTTAAAAATCATATAACAAGTCTGTTTAAGAAAATTGAAGTTAATGATAGAACACAGGCTGCAGTTTATGCCATTAAAAACGGTTATGTGAAAATGGATTAATGTTTCACGTGAAACATTAGCATTAAAATTGTAAAGAATGATCATGCGAAAGAGTATGATCGATAAATGAAAAGAACGGTTACGCGAAACAATAAATTGAAAAAGATGTTTCACGTGAAACATCATATTAGGAGGTTTGCTTTATGGGAAAAGCAATAGCAATTGCAAATCAAAAGGGTGGCGTTGGTAAAACAACAACAGCTATTAATTTGTCCGCCTGCCTGGCTGAACAGGGAATGAAAGTTTTGACAATTGATATCGACCCGCAGGGAAATACAACGAGTGGTCTTGGTATTGATAAAGACAATCTTGAATATACAACTTATCAGTTGCTTCTTGGTGAATGTACGGTTGAACAGTGTATGACAGAAAGTATTATTAAGAATCTGTTTGTTCTTCCTTCAGATGTAAATCTTGCCGGAGCGGAAATCGAACTGATTGGCATTGAGGACAAAGAGTTTATTCTTAAATCTCAGGTATCAGCAGTAATGGATTTCTTTGATTATATTATTATTGATTGTCCTCCGTCACTTAGTATGCTGACAGTAAATGCAATGACAACAGCTGATGCTGTTCTTGTTCCGATTCAGTGTGAGTTCTACGCATTGGAAGGTCTGTCCCAGCTGCTTCACACAATTGATCTTGTAAAACAAAGACTGAACCCGAAGCTTGAGATTGAAGGAATCGTATTTACCATGTACGATGCAAGAACAAATCTTTCCGCACAGGTAGTTGAATCTGTAAACTCTTATCTTGAGAAGAAAGTTTACAAATCAATCATTCCCAGAAATGTTCGTCTGGCAGAAGCTCCGAGCCATGGACTTCCAATCAATCTTTATGATCCGAAGTCTGCCGGTGCAGAAGCTTACAGAAATCTTGCAGATGAAGTTCTTAGCAAGGATCATCGCACAATAAAGGTTTCAACATACATTACAAAAAAGAAATAATTCGAAAGGATTTCTGAAATGGCAGACACAAAGAAAAAAGCAGCTGCCAAGACTGCTTCTAAGACAACAAAAACAACAGCTAAAAAAACTGAAAGCAAGCTTACCGTTAAGCCTTTATCTAAAAAAGTTGAAGAAAATAATCTTCTTAACAAAACTCCAATTAAAAAGGGCTTAGGGAAAGGACTTGATGTTCTTATTTCAAAGAAACTTCCCGAAGTGGCTACAGAAGAAAATGTTTCACGTGAAACATTACGCGTAAACATCAATCTGATTGATCCAAATCCCAATCAGCCACGTAAAAATTTTGACGAAGATGGCCTTCAGGAATTGGCTGCATCAATCAAAGAACATGACATAATACAACCTATTGTGGTTCAGAAGTCGGGTGACCGCTATATAATCGTTGCAGGCGAAAGAAGATGGAGAGCATCAAGAATTGCCGGACTGAAAGATGTACCTGTTTTCGTAAGAGAATTTTCAGAGCAGGAACTGTTTGAAGCTGCTCTTATTGAAAATATTCAGCGCCAGGACCTGAATCCTATTGAAGAAGCAGAAGCATATTCTTTGCTGATAAAAGAATATAACCTTAAACAGGATGAAGTAGCAGAACGTGTTTCAAAAAGCCGTGTAGCAATTACTAACTCATTACGTCTTCTCAATCTGGATGAAAGAGTACGCCAGCTTGTAGTAGACGGAATGCTTTCAGGCGGACACGCAAGAGCACTTCTTGCACTTAAAGACGGTGACCAGCAGTACAACATTGCAATGAAGGTATTTGATGAGAGACTTAATGTACGTGACACAGAAAAACTCATAAAAAAACTTCAGAGCGTTGTAAAAGAAGATCCGAAGAAACCGGTTGAAAAGGCCTTCGATGAAATTCTTTTCCATGATCTTGAGGAAAAACTTAAGACCATTATTGGAAGTAAGGTTGTAATTAATCGCAAAAAAGGAAATAAGGGTTCAATCGTTATTGATTATTATTCAGCAGATGAACTTGACCGAATCTGTGATCTTCTGAGAAATATCAATAACAGATAAATAAAGTATAACAAATAAAGTCAGTTGGCCGGTAAAAGGGAAATAGAATAATACAATTTACCGGCAAAGAAATATAAATGGTTTAATACATTTTAAGCGTTAAAGAGAAAAAGCATTATAACTCGTTAAACCTGATAACTGAATTAAACTATGAATGATAATTGTCGATAAGAAATAATAGGACCAATGGGAGATTGAAATGATTAAAGAGATTATTAATAATCCAAACCTTCTTACATTATCTTGTGGGTTGATAGTATCCTTAATACTAGGAATTGTATTATTAATACTGTTCATAGAAATGAGCAACAAGTACAAAAAGTTCATGGCAGGGGACAGAGGAATAAGCCTTGAAAAATCCATCAGCCGCAGACTGAATGAAATTGAAACTTTGAAGGCAGACAGCGCAGATTTCAAAAACCATTTTGAAAAGCTTGATGCCAATATGATTCTTGCATACCAGAAGGTTGCACTCAGAAAGTACGATGCTTTTGAGGAGATGGGCGGCCACCTCAGCTTTTCACTTTGCATGCTGGATGCAAATGAAGATGGATTCATAATATCATCAATGCATACAAGAGAAGGCTGCTACACTTACATTAAGGAAATTATTAAGGGTGAAGCGTTTGTACTTCTTTCCGATGAAGAAAAGAAAGCACTTGCTGAAGCTAAGGCAAAATAAAAATATACTTTTAGAGGGAGTATGTTTATGGATAACAATACCATTAGTGTTATTTCAATCGATGAAATAAAGGGTGGGGAAATCCTTGCGAAGGATATTTATCTTCCGAACGGAGCAATTCTTATGTCGGAAGGTGCTGTATTAAGGACTGCTTATATTGAAAGACTTAAAGCAATGGGCTTTAAGAAGCTGAGTATTGTCACTCATGAAATCAAAACACTGCTTGATGAGACAACTGAGAAGCAGATTCAGAATCAGTGCAGAGAATCTGTCCGTACAACAATTGACCGTTATTCATATGGCCTTGATGCGGAACTGGTTGATATCGCTATTGTTGCTGACAACATTCTGAAAGAAATCCTTTCTCAGCCGGAGGTATTATATAACCTCTATAAAGTAAGAGATAAAAGTGAGAGTTCATATCTTCACAGTATCAACGTATCGGCGTTGTCAGTTCTTGTTGGTGTAAAGATGAGAATGCAGGAGCACAGACTGAAAAACATGGCAGTTGGTGCACTCTTACATGATATAGGTCTTGTATATGTTCCGTTTGATCTCACTAAGGTAAATATTGCCGAGTGTGATGAGAACACCATGAAAGAAATCAGAAAGCACGTAATCTACGGATATTCAGCCGTAGAAAAAGAAACATGGCTTTCAAATACCGCAAAAGATATCATCATTAATCATCATGAGCGTCTGGATGGAACCGGTTATCCGTTTCACCTTACAGCTGAGAAGATTTCACTTGAGGCAAAGATTGTAGCCCTCTGCGATGAGTTCGATAACATGGTTTACGGTAACTATATGAAGAAACACAAGGTTCATGAGACCATGGATTACCTTGTAAGCCAGGCCGGAATCAAATTTGATTTCAAGGTAACACAGGCGTTCCTTGCATCGGTTGCTGCATATCCTATTGGAACTGTTGTAAGTACAAATGAAAATGAAACAGGTGTAGTTGTAAGGCAGAATCAGAACATCCCTACACGTCCTGTTATCAGAATTCTTACGGCTGCTCCTAATGCGAAATATCAGCCCGGAATGGAGAAAGACCTTACGGTTGAACTTACAACATTCATTAATGACGCTATAGGTTGAACTAACAATATTCAATAATGATGCTACCGGTTGAAACCGGTAAATCCTTCAACTGAAAAGTAGTAATGAAACAACTAAACAAGTCATATTAAACCGGTTGAAATTACCTTAAAGTGATTTCAACCGGCACTGTTAATATAAAAGAAACTAAGAACAGTGACATGAAGAAAACACCGGAAACAAGAAACATAACAGTAACATAAATAACAAAAGAAACATGAAACGCAACAAAAACAAGAAATGAAATAGAATAGGATAATATGAAAAATACACAGTTCTACTTGTGTAGAAAAGGGAGAAGAAATGGAAAATAATGAAATGATCGAAAAAGAAAATATGGTTGAGGCAGCCGTAACTGCAGAAGCACCTGTATCAGCAGAAGCACCTGAAACAGAAGAAAAGGCAATTGAGCCTGAAATAATTCCTTCAATGGATGATTTCAAAGAAGAAATCAATCATTCTCTTCATAAATATGTTGAAGGAGATATCGTAAACGGAACAGTAATCGGTATTTCGGAAACAGAAGTAACGGTTGACCTTGGAGCATACGCAGAAGGTATCATTAAAGCAGAAGAACTCAGCAATGATCCCAGATTTTCAATAAAGGGCGATATAGCTGTTGGCGATAAGGTTTCAGCCATCGTTTTAAGAGAAGACCGTGAGGGTAATGTAATTCTGTCCGTAAAGCAGGCAGATGATAAACTTGCGTGGGACAAGCTTGCTGAAATGCTTAAAGAAAAAACAGTAAGCAAAGTAAAGGTAGCTGAAGCTGTAAAGGGCGGATGTGTTACATATCTTTGCGGAATCAGGGCATTTATCCCCGCATCGCAGCTTTCTGTTGAATATGTTGAAGATGTAAGCACTTATGCAGGAAAAGAACTTGATGTTGCAGTAATTAACGTTGATGCGGAATCAAAGAAGCTTGTTCTTTCTGCAAAAGAGGTCGCAAAAGCAAACGCTCAAGAGGAACACCTGCGCAGACTTAACAACCTTATTCCCGGAACAGTGACAACAGGTACGGTTGAGAAAATTATGCAGTTTGGTGCATTTGTAAATATCGGAAACGGTCTTAGCGGCCTTGTTCATGTTTCACAGATTTGTGATAAGCGAATCAAATCACCTGCAGAAGTTCTTAAAGAGGGCGATACCGTAACCGTTAAGATTATTGGCGTAAAGGATGGCAAGTTAAGCCTTAGCATAAAGGAAGCAACTGAAAAAGAAGTTGTAGAAGAAGTTGTGGAAGAAGCTCCCATGGAATATATTTCAGGCGGAGAAGTTAAGACAAGCCTTGCATCACTGCTTAAGGGGATTAAACTTGACTGATGCTGAATTCGCTTTTTACAAAGCGAAGACATGTTTCACGGAATAGTGATAACGGCAAAAATACAGAAATAAGATTGGAGACAGAATGGCAGAATTCAGTGCCAGGTACAGAAAGAGAAGAAAAGTCATCAGAATAATTCTTTGGATATCGCTTCTTGTTCTGATTTTTACGTTGTTTGCAATTGCAATTTCCTGGGTTGTAAATGCGGACGAAAGAAATATTAAAAAGATTCTTAATATGGAGATTACAAATACTCCAACTCCAACTCCGACCGGAACTCCAACTCCGACACCTTCACCAACACCTTCACCAACGCCGGTTCCGCCAAAGGGTACAATAATCATTGATCCCGGCCACGGAGGTACGGATGATGGTTCAAACGATATGCTCGGAATTATAGATGAGAAGGATATTACTTTGGAAATAGCCTTGCTGTTAAGAACGGAACTTCGCAATCGCGGATATAATGTTCTGATGACGCGTGAAGATGACCTGACTACTTTGTCAAACAAGGAACGTGTTGCAGTGGCGAATTCCATGGACGCAGCAATTCTTCTGAGTCTGCATATGAATACATATCCGTCGGACAGAACCGTAAAAGGACTTGAAGTTCTTTATGATTCATCAAAGAATGATTCAAAGAAGCTTGCAACAGCACTGGTTAACCCGATCTGTTCAAGCTGCGGAGCGAAAAACCGCGGAATTAAGGCACGTTCAAACATCTCAATACTGAAAGACGTGAGCATGCCTTCGGTTGATATCGAAATGGGCTTCATATCCTGTCCTGAGGAAGTTGAAATGTTTGAGAATGCAGAATATAAGCAAAAGCTTGTATCCGGCATTTGTGACGGTGTAGACAAATATATGGACGGTATAAATTAGTCGTAAAATAAAAAAATCTTCAACCCTTGAAAAAGAGTTGAAGATTTTTTATTGTGCGCCTAGCGGCGCACGTTTCTAACGGGTTAAAGTCCCGAATCCGCCCGGTAGTGGGAAGGATATAGTCGAAGGCAAGGGTGTCGGGG
>JAZQNE010000135.1:0-45438 GCA_045627185.1 Lachnospiraceae bacterium | reverse complement strand
CGGAGCAGCGTAAGCTTTTGCGCGAAGCACGGAGCAGCGTAAGCTTTTGCAAGCGAAGCGCAGCAAATAGATGCGCTATGAGTTTATGTTGAGCGATGCGGGAGTGCGAAGCACGAAGCAGCGCGTCTGCTTTCAAAGCAGAGTGAAAGCGAGCAACATAAACGAAATAGCGCTTTTGCGCGAAGCACGGAGCAGCGTAAGCTTTTGCGCGAAGCACGGAGCAGCGTAAGCTTTTGCAAGCGAAGCGCAGCAAAAAGATGCGCTATGAGTTTATGTTGAGCGATGCGGGAGTGCGAAGCACGGAGCAGCGCGTCTGCTTTCAAAGCAGAGTGAAAGCGAGCAACATAAAAAGGAGACCAAAGTATGGCATTTGACACCAGAAAAGAGATGATTCTTGCGCTTTTTGACAGCCCGGATTTTTCTCCCATGAAATTCAGGGAGCTTGCGGGCTTCCTGCAGGTTCCGAAGGAGGAGCGCGATGAGCTTGCGCTTATCCTTAATGAACTGCTTTCTGAGGGGAAAATTGAAATTTCTCCTACGGGAAGGTACGGCAAAACGGGCGCAAACATCAAACAGGGCACCTTTCAGGGCACGCTTAAGGGCTTTGGCTTTGTTCTGATTGAAGGCGAGCAGGATGTATTCATTTCCGCACGCGATGTAAATGGTGCGCGTGATAAGGACCTGGTTGAAATTGCTATTGTTGCTGAGTCAGACGGTCGAAAGGGCCGGAAACGCGAAGGCCGTGTGCTGAAAATCCTTGAAAGAGGGCAGAACAGCATTGTCGGAATCTTTACAAAGAAGGACAACGGCGGTTTTGTGGACCCTGACAATCAGAAATTCGGAAGTTCCATCAGGATTTATCCGGGAGACACAAAGAATGCCGTTACAGGTCATAAAGTAGTAGTTGAAATCACGGATTTTGGCGATGGGATTGGCCTTGCAACCGGTAAAATCATTGAAATCCTTGGGCATATTGAGGACCCGGGCGTTGATATTATGTCGGTTATCCGCGGAAACGGTATTCCGGTTGATTTTCCGCCTGAGGTTAAACGCATGGCTGAAAATGTTCCGGATGAGGTCGACCCCGCCGAATTTGCAGGCAGAAAGGACCTTCGCGATGTTCTCACGGTTACTATCGACGGAGATGATGCGAAGGACCTTGACGATGCTGTTTCAATCGAACCGATTGATGCAGGATTCCGGCTTGGCGTCCATATCGCCGATGTATCAAACTATGTCCGCGAAAATACAGCTCTTGACAGAGAAGCCTTGAACCGCGGAACCAGCGTTTATCTTGTTGACCGTGTAATTCCCATGCTGCCGCATGAGCTGTCGAACGGGATTTGTTCGCTGAATGCGGGTACTGACAGGCTTGCGCTGTCGGTTATTATGGATATTGATCGAAATGGCACGGTTGTTGACCATGAGATCTGCGAAAGCGTTATTCATGTCGACCGCAGAATGTCTTACAACAAGGTTTTTGAGATTCTTGAGAATGATAAGGCAGGCTCCGGCAATGAGGCTGAGACTATGCAGTACGGCACGGACTTTGTTGAGATGTTCAAGAATATGCTTGCGTTGTCGGATATCATCCGCGGAAAACGAAAGAAGCGCGGGTCGCTTGATTTTGATATACCTGAAACGGAGATTATCCTTGATGAAGAAGGCTATCCGAAGGATATTGCGCCCTTCAGAAGAAACCGTGCGCATATGATTATTGAGGACTTCATGCTTGCGGCAAATGAAACGGTGGCTGAGGAATATTTCTGGCTGGAGGCACCGTTTGTTTACCGAATTCATGAGGAACCGGATGAAGAAAGAATTCATAAACTTGCTGCATTTATTAGCAATTTCGGGTATAATCTTCATATAGCAAACTCAGAGGTTCATCCGAAGGAACTCCAGAAACTTCTTGCATCTATTCAGGGTACGGATGAAGAGCTTCTTATCAGCCGTCTTGCGCTTCGCTCCATGAAGCAGGCCAAGTATTCAACCGAATGTGACGGTCATTTCGGTCTTGCAGCCAAGTATTACTGCCATTTCACATCGCCCATCAGACGCTACCCGGATTTGCAGATTCATCGTATTATCAAGGAAAATCTGCGTGCGGGACTTCAGCCCAACCGCGTTGAGCATTATAAGAAGATTCTGCCGGATGTATGCTTCAATTCTTCAAAGCTTGAGCGACGTGCTGATGAAGCCGAACGTGAGACTGAGAAAATCAAGAAAGCCCGGTATATGCTTCAGTTTGTGGGTGATTCCTTTGAGGGAGTTGTAAGCGGCGTTTCGAATTATGGCGTGTATGTTGAGCTTCCGAATACTGTTGAAGGAATGATCAGGCTTTCCGACCTTCATGATGATTTTTATGATTATGATGAAGATAATTACAGGGTTATTGGTCAGAACACAGGTAAGGAGTTCAAACTTGGGCAGAAGACAACAGTTATTGTAGCAAGTGTTGACCCTATTATTAATACTATTGCATTTATGCCGTATAACTCAAAGAAAAAAGGACAGTGAGCTCGGGAACATGGTTTTATGCAAATTGAAATCAGAAACGGTGAGCCCGTCCGGAAACATGGTTTTATGCAAATTGAAATCAGAAACAGAAAGTAAGGAATTATAATGGCTAAAGGACAAAAAGACAGTGTGAAAATCATTGCAAATAATAAAAAGGCCTATCATGAATATTTTATTGAAGAAAAATATGAGGCCGGAATTTCGCTTGCAGGAACAGAGGTTAAGTCTATCCGTGCGGGCCAGTGCAGCGTGAAGGAAGCATACATAGGCATTGTAAACGGTGAGATGCTGATTTACGGCATGCATATTTCACCTTACGAAAAGGGAAATATTTTTAATAAAGATCCCATGCGTACAAGAAAGCTTCTTATGCACAGCTATGAAATCAACAAGCTTGTGGGAAAGACAAAAGAAAAGGGCTATACGCTCATGCCTCTTCAAGTGTACCTGAAGGGAAGCCTTGTTAAGGTTGAAGTAGGCCTTGCGCGAGGCAAAAAGCTTTATGACAAGCGTGAGGACATTCAGAAGAAAGACCAGCGCCGTGAAGCGGAACGTGAGTTTAAGGTGAAGAATATCTGAATTGCCTCTTCAAAATTATATTTCAGAACTTATGCCTGCTATTGTTCAAAATTACCTTATTTTAGCTGCTTTTTCAAAACATAAGGTAACGAAAAAAACGCTACCTTTAATTTTTCATTTTCGCTTTTATTATGGTAATGAAAATTCACGGGATGTTGCAATTTACCTTCTGGGGGAAATCAACCTGTTTTATTATGGTAAATTGAATGGGGAATAAACGTTTTTTTTGAAGTAAAAGACCAAAATGTTTCATTATGGCACTCGAATTTAATAAAAAGCCTTGATTTTTACCTTAAAAAATAGAACTTCGCTAATTTTATGGTAAGAAAAATATTTGAAAAAAAAAGACAACCATATTGCTCGTATAAATTTCAGAAAATATGGTAAAACACCGGCTTATTCGGATTTTCCAGAGTAAAAAAACCGGTGGATTCGGATTTTCCGGAGTGAAAACCCGGTGGATTTGGATTTTCCGGGCTGAAAAACCTTGAACCGGGCATGCATTACTAAAAGAGTCATATCTTTTGCATAAAAGCAAGCATAGTGTTGACAAAGAGAAAGCGTAAAACTATAATAATTTATGTATTCAGACTGTGGTTAAGCACATTGAACAGCCTTACCTTATGTCTTTATATACACAATCGATTCGTCTGAACTAACCAGGGGTTGTACTGGTTTCGACGGGGGTTTTGAAATTGTGGAAGCCATCCGTGGCCCTGCACCACGTAAAAAGCGGGAACTTAAATATAAACGCAGACGAAAATTTAGCGTTCGCTGCCTAATCGGCGGCTGTCGGCCTTAGGGTTCCTGTCCCTTAAGATACCGGCATCGACCTGACGGGGAACTTCGTGACTTAAGCTTTGCGGCCGCGAAAGAAAATATGAAGCTACCAAGGTCCTGAGCCTGCTTTCCGGCGCCCGACCAAGGGAATGTTAAAAGAAAAGCTGTGATGGGAGATGCTGCAATGGATGGGCTTTCGGTCAGGGGTTCGATTCCCCTCAGCTCCACTAGCGGTTTTACCGCAAATTGCCCCGATTTTTCGGGGCTTTATTTCTATCGCGAGGTTTACCATGAAAAAGAAATACGTACTAATTTCTGCTGTTGTTTCAGTTGTTTTGCTTTTTACCGGCTGTACCGGTTTTGGAATTATTTCGCAGGATCCCACGCCTACACCTTCCGGTAACGGCACGGTTTCTGTTGACAAGGCCAACATGGAACAGTTTAAGACACCCGCCAAAGGCGATACAATGGCTGAAATCACCGTTAAAGATTATGGCATAATGACATTTCATCTTTTCCCGAATGTGGCTCCAAAGGCCGTTGAGAACTTTGTACAGCATGCAAAGGACGGCTATTATAACAATACAAAGTTTCACCGTGTCATTGAAGACTTTATGATTCAGGGCGGAGACCCCGAAGGCACCGGCTACGGCGGTGACAGCATTTACGGCGGGCCTTTTGAAGATGAATTCGCTGAAAACTTTGAGCCGTTCCGTGGGGCGCTCTGCATGGCAAACTCAGGCAAGAACACGAATAAGAGCCAGTTTTTCATTGTCCAGAGTGATGAAAAGTATGTTCAGGATTTGATAGATATGCTTGCATATAAGGGCTATACGCTTGCACAGTACTGCAAATCAGGGTACAGCACAACTCTTTCGGAGCTTCAGGTTGCACAGTTCACTGCGCTTGGCGGTGCACCGTGGCTTTCCGGCCATCATACTGTTTTTGGCCAGCTTGTGGAAGGATTTGACGTACTTGACAAGATTGCAGCGGTAACAACAAATTCCAAAGATTCCCCCGAAAAGGACGTTATTGTTACTTCCGTAAGGATTTATTCCTACGGTGAGTGATTGGAGAAAAGAATGGATTACAAAGTAGGCAATTACACATTTTCAGATGAAGAAACAGCTAAAAAAGCCGGCAAAGAGGCTGAAACCATAAATTTCATCCGAAGTCGTTCGGACCTTTCAAAGCCTGACAATATAACAAAAATAATCAATACCATTGTTGATAACAAAATGTTTGAAACGCAGGTGGGACTTGATTTTCTTGAGGAACTGAGAGAACTTGAAAAACGCGGAGATAAGGCCGCAAGCCCCGTAACATCCGCAACACAGGCAAACTATGCAGCACCCGCAGCATCAGCCAACTCAGTAAACTCCGGAAAATCTTCGGAAAATGAATCGGAAAACCCGGAAAATGAGGCTGCAAACGCGGATGATTATTCAGATGAACCGCAGACTTTTGCTCCTGCTGATGAAGAAGTCATAAGAGCAGAGGTTATTCGCCGCACAAAGCATTTGAAAGAAACTGCGGAAGAACGTGTTGAAAAAATACGTGAGGTTTATAAAGATAAAGAGCGCAATCTGAGAATTGTGGTATTTGCGCTTCTTGCTGTGATTGTGGGCCTTATTATGCTTACCTTCTTTTCGGATAATTCGCCTTTCATCAATGCTGAACAGAAAGTAATTAACGAATATTCCGAATGGCAGGAGCAGCTTACGCAGAAAGAAGAAGAACTCAAAGCCCGTGAAAAGGAAATTGAGCGTCGCGAGGAACAACTGAATAAATGAACACAGAATTATCAAAAAGTCCTGGTATAATATCGGATTATAAAGGAGAATGACTATGGAAAGTATGAAAATTCTTGTTGTTGATGATGAAATTCGTATCCGGAAGCTTGTAAAAGACTTTCTTGTAAAAAATAATTATGAAGTGCTTGAAGCCGGTGACGGTGAGCAGGCGCATGATATTTTTTATGCCGATAAGGACATTGACCTGATTATTCTTGATGTCATGATGCCTAAACTTGACGGGTGGCAGGTTCTTAAGGAAATCCGCAATTATTCAAAGGTTCCTGTTATTATGCTTACGGCAAAAAGTGAGGAAAAAGACGAACTTCAGGGCTTTGAACTTGGCGTGGATGAATATATTACAAAACCTTTCAGCCCACGTGTTCTTGTGGCCCGTGTTGAGGCAATTCTTCGAAGGGCCGGTTCGGGCGTTGACAGCAACATTGAGGTTGGCGGTATTGTAATTGATACAAATGCCCATGTTGTCAGGATTGATGGCAATGCCATAGACCTTAGCATGAAAGAATTCGAACTTCTTGAATACTTCATCAAAAATCAGGGCGTTGCACTTTCAAGGGACAAAATTCTTAATAATGTCTGGAATTATGACTATTTTGGTGATGCGCGCACCATCGATACCCATGTTAAGAAGCTTCGCTTCAAGATGGGCAAAAAAGGTGATTATATAAAGACTATCTGGGGCATGGGATATAAATTCGAGGTTGCAAATGACGAAAACTCGCAAAATTAAGCATTCATTTCGCTTGAAAATCACACTGTTTATAACGGTATCTATTGCACTTGCGCTTCTTTTCTGCTGGTTTATTAATTCTGCCTTTCTTGAGAGATTTTATGTAAATCGCCAGAAAAAACAACTTATTAATACTTTTTCAAATCTGAACAGGGAACTTGGCACGGAATCAATGGAATCTCTTTCTGACGAACTCAAGACCGACATTGACCGCCGCCAGCTCTCTTCGGATGTTGAAATCTATATTTTCGCGGATAAACTCAGGGATGTGGTAACCGGAACGGAATATGCCACATACTTTATTTATCCGCGTTCTGTTGTTATATCAAAATATAACAGGAATGAACCGAAATACCGTGATCTGAGTCATATTCTTGATGCATATCAGGGGTATCTTTTTTTACGCAGCGAAGTGATTTCGAAAGTTGAAATTCTGGTGGAATCATCCGAATATACCATCAGTACACAACATGATAATGCCATGGACTCTGACTTTATGGACCTTTACGGTATACTTGACTGCGGGTATCTGTGCTTTGTCAGAATTGGCCTTCAGAGCATTGGTGTAGCGACTGAAATTTCGAATAAATTCCTTGCAATCATAGGCATAATAATTATTGCTTTTGCAACTGTTGTTGCCCTTTATTTCAGCAAACGGTTTACACGTCCCGTGCTGGAACTTTCGGGAATTGCCAAGAGAATGGCAGAACTTGATTTTAGCGCAAAATATAAAGGGAAAACAAAAGACGAAGTCGGACAGCTCGGGGACAGTATGAACAGACTTTCCGAGACGCTTGAGGGCACCATTTCGGAACTGAAATCTGCCAATATCATGCTTCAGACGGATATAGCGCGCAAAACTGAAATCGAGAAAATGCGTACTGATTTCATTTCTAACGTTACCCATGAACTGAAAACTCCGATTTCCATCGTTCAGGGCTATGCTGAGGGGCTTAAGGACTGTATTAACGATGACCCCGAGAGCCGCGAGTTCTACTGTGATGTTATTATTGATGAAGCCGGGAAGATGAACCGTATGGTTCAGAAGCTGCTTTCTCTTATGAAAATCGAGTCCGGCGGAACACCGCTTAATATCGAGCATTTCAGCCTTTCCGAACTTGTTGCGGGACTGATACAGAAGACTGATATTCTGCTGAAACAGAAAAATATAAATCTTGCTTTTGAACCTGCTGATAAGGGTATGGTCTGGGCAGATGAATATCTGACGGAAGAAGTTGTGACAAATTATCTGAGCAATGCAATTAATTATGCAAGCGAAAACGGCAGTATTGTGATTTCGCTGAACAGAATTGAAAACCGTATAAGACTTGCTGTTTTCAATACGGGAGAGCATATTCCGGAAGAAGACCTTGACAAGGTCTGGACCAAGTTTTTCAAGGTTGATAAGGCAAGAACACGCGAATATGGCGGAACAGGTATCGGATTGTCAATTGTACGCGCAATTATGGATGCCCACGGCATGCCGTACGGCGTGCAAAATGTGCCCGATGGCGTAGAATTTTTTGCTGATTTTGATGCTTCTGAAAAATAATCTTTTTTTTGATATTTTCCTAAAATTATAAACATTTGTTGCCGATATATAATAAAAGTGTTATAATATTTTCAATAATTGAAAAGGCGATTACTGTTTTGAAAAAACTTCTGTACATTTTGTTAATATTATGTATGCTTGCTCTGGTGGGCTGCGAGAAGCTGATTGAACTGACTCCCGAAGAAGAGGATCAGATTGCTCAGGGTACTTCGTGGCTCTTATTGAAGCGCGACAAAGGGTACACACAGAAAATAGTAACGCCGACACCTACCCCTACTCCGAGACCTACATCAACACCCACACCTTCACCTACTCCAAAGGTTAAGCCCAGCGGAACACCGGGTGCGGACAATCCTGATGATTCGGGCGGCAAAAAGGATAACGAAAAAGCCTTTGCCGAACTTAAGGAAGTTATCGGAATAGAAGAAATCAGCCTTGATTTTGGCGGATATGATCTGTATGACCATTATGAAATGGGTGCGGTTAATATTGAACCCGAAAAAGCTTCTGACAGCCTTTTGATTGTCAAAATCATTATTCGTAATAACGGGTCGGAAGATGTCAGTGTGAACTTCCTTCGTGAGCAGTTCGACATTATGCTTGGCGTTGACAACAACGTGTTTGTACCGGCCTACAGATCACTTATCCCGAATGATTTCGGTATGCTGGAAACTACAATTTCTGCGGGAGAGGCGTTCGAATCGGTTATTGTTTTTGAGGTTAAGAATGATTTTAATTCTGAAATCCTTAACCTGTTTATTTCAAAAGAAGACAAGACCGTGATTCTCAAATTGAAATGATTATCGGGATTATCCCGGACTCAATATTAAACACTCATCATACAAAAAGATGGAGGATTTTACATGGATAACAACATTTTGCTCGAAAGCGGAACCAATGAACTTGAAATTCTCGAATTTGCTGTAGGAAACAACCACTACGGAATTAACGTCGCAAAAGTAAGAGAAATTCTTCCTTACAAGACACCTACTCCCGTTCCCAACACACATCCGAGCGTTGAAGGTATTTTTATGCCGCGTGGCGAAATAATTACCATTGTTAACCTTGGAAAGAGTCTTAACATTGAGCTGCCTTCAATTGAAGGTCAGGATATGTACATCATTACCAACTTCAATAAACTGAATGTTGGCTTCCATGTACAGAAGGTTCTGGGTATCCAGCGTCTTTTCTGGACTCAGATTTCAAAACCCGATGCTACAATCAACGGTGCGGGCGAGGGCATTGCAACAGGTATCGTTAAGCTTGATGACAGACTTCTGGTCATCCTTGACTTTGAGAAAATCATTGCTGATATCAGCCCTGAAACAGGTCTTCGCGTTTCACAGCTTGAAACAATCGGTGCAAGAGAGCGAATCAGTTATCCTGTACTTATTGCAGAAGACTCACAGCTTCTTGAGAAGATGATTGTTGACTCACTTAACAAAGCAGGTTATGTTAATGTTATCCGTACCGAGAACGGTCAGGAAGCATGGGATCAGCTTTGTAAGTTTAAGGAGATGGGCGATATCGAAAAATACGTTCGTCTTGTTGTTACAGATATTGAAATGCCTCAGATGGACGGCCATCGTCTTACAAAACTTATTAAGACAGACCCCGTTCTTCAGAAACTTCCGGTTATTATTTTCTCATCTCTTATCAACAGAGACAGCCAGAAGAAGGGCGAATCAGTCGGTGCAGACTTCCAGCTTACCAAGCCCGAAATCGGACAGCTTGTTGATGCCATTGACAGACTGATTCTTAAGACAGAGCAGGAAAAGCTGCAGGAACAGCAGCAATAATAAATCTAAACAGCGTGTAAACGCGGCGCGGAGCGATAATGGCAAACTGTAAAACATGCGGTAAGGCAATACCGGATGGAACTGAATATTGCAATGAATGCAACGCTTTGAATAAAGCAGACGAGTCGTACCTTGACAGTCTGCTTAGTTCTGTTTCTCAGAATTCTACAAGGCCTGCAAGGAAAAATACCGCTCCGGTCCGCTCTACGGCTGCACCGGTCATGCCTAAGTTCCTTGCTTCGAAGGCAGTAAAGGCTGAGACCGAAAAGCTTGAGAAGGAAATCGTACGTGAACTTGAAAAGCAGCCCGAAACAGCACCTGAAAGCGGTGAGCCTGCAAAATACGATATTCTGAATGATTCGGATGATTCTTTTCTTGATAATCTGTTCTCAGATACACCGGATTCATCGGTTCCTGACCTGGAATTAGATGATAAGGACACTGTTGGCAGGATTATTTCCGACTATTTCCCTGAGGAATCCGAAACACGGGCGGCTGCTTCCGAAATTCCTGAAGCAGATATTCCCGAAAGCCCGGAAATTCCGGAGGCTGATATTGTTGAAGAAACAGATAATAATGCTGCCGGAATTGCGGGTGAAACCGATAATCCCGAGGCAGCAGCCGAGAGCGATTTTCTTGATGATTTGTTAAAGAGTGTAGGCGCAGACACAGCCGAATCCGAGGAAGGGCAGGACGAACAGCCCGAACCCGGCATTGTATCCGAAGAACCTGCCGAAGACCCTATTGCGGCACTTACAGAGGCCTTTGCACTTGCAGAGGAATCCGAAGAAGCTAAGGAAGATGACCTTTTCTTCAGTGTACCGGAAGGTGTAACGGATGATGTGCCCGATAACACTGAAGCTCAGGCTGAATTACCTGAGGTTTCCGCATCCGGAAATGATTCAGGTTCGGAAGAAGGCAGTCTTGACGAGCTTGCACTTGCAGGCATAACAGATGCTGAACTGCCCGATATCAGTGACCTTCTTGGTGATGATTCCGAAAAAGATGAGATTCCTTCAAAGGTTTCCATTGTTGAAGATGAAGCGCCAAAGGGCGATGACACGGATATCCTTGAATTCTGGAGCCAGCTGAATACTGACGGCGGTCCTGCACCGGAATCCGATGAACCTTCTGCAGACCAAAAGTCGGAAGAAGATGATTCTTCGGACGAGCAGGATGAACTTGCAGCAATGCTTGCCGGACTTCCCGGAATGGAAGATGCCATGCTTGAGGAACCCACGGTGGATGCTCCCACCGTTGAGGAAGCTCAGGAACAGATAAATAAAAAGAAACCCAAGAAAGGCTTCTTTGCACGTATCTTTGGCAATGTTCGTGAGGAACTGACTGAGGAACAGCTTGAAGAAAAAAAGAAAGCTGCACTTGAGCAGTTTGAGCGCGATGAAGAAAATGCCGTAGAAGCCAAACAGCGCAAAGCCGAAAAGAAGGCTGAGGATGCCGAAGCCGCAAAGGCAAAGAAAGCCGAACAGGCCGAAGCCAAGAAAAAAGCGGCTGAAGAAAAGAAACTCAAGGCCCAGAAAAAGAAAGAAGAAAAGGACAAGAAGGAGGCTGCCCGCCGCGCTCTCATTGAAGAAATCGAAGAAAATGAGGGTAAGATCAATAAGGTTGGTGCATCGATTGTTTTCATCGTATTCCTTGGAGTTCTGTGCTTTATCCTTATCGGAACAACCGTTTATACCTACAAGGTAGCAATTAAGCAGGCTAAATCGGATTTCTCCCGTGCCCAGGATGAAGAAACAAAGGACCGTCCTACCTGGTATGACGCAGCTTACCAGGATGTTTTCGGGCTTGACATCAAAGAAGAGGACCAGCGTTTATACGATCAGATTATGACCGTTTCGTATATCAATACACAGCTTTTATCCTATATCCGTTATTCAACCCTTGATATGGGAAATGAAGCACTTGATTCACTGTTCAAAGGCCTTCGCCGATATGAAAAATATCTGTCTGTTGCCAATGAACTCGGAGTTTCTGAGGACTTGAAGTATCTTCGCAGTGAGATACTTAAGGAACTTGATTCCTGTTATGGAATTGATGAAGCTAAGGCTTATGAAATTCTTGACATTCCGACTCAGGAGTCGTATAGTCAAGCAGTAATTGATATAATAAACGAACTTGAACAATTAAATTAACGGCTGGGATTCTTTATGATTGCTATTATTGATTATGATGCCGGAAATCTCAACAGCGTTGTAAATGCATTCTCTTACATTGGAGAAGAAGCTGTGACAACACGCGACAGAGATTTGATTCTTTCGGCAGACAGGGTTGTCCTTCCGGGTGTCGGTGCATTCGGAGATGCAATGCTGAAGCTTGAACAGTACAATTTGACAGACGTTGTTAAGGAAGCGGCTTTCAGTGGAAAGCCGTTTCTTGGTATTTGCCTTGGAATGCAGCTTCTTTTTGAGAGCAGTGATGAGGCTCCGGGCGTAAAGGGACTTTCACTTCTCCCCGGAAAAATCATTCATATTCCGGCTAAACCCGGACTTAAAATTCCGCAGATTGGCTGGAATTCACTGAATGTCAAACCGGGAGCAAAGCTTTTTAAGGGCATTCCGGATGATCCGTTTGTGTATTTTGTGCATTCGTATTACCTTAATGCTGCGAACAAGTCAGATGTGGCCGCAACAACGGAATATGGGACAATTCTTGATGTTTCCGTTGAGCACGGTTCGCTTTTCGGATGTCAGTTCCATCCCGAAAAGAGTGCCGATGTGGGCCTTTCAATCTTAAAAAACTTTGCGGAGCTTTAATTTATGTATACTAAACGAATTATTCCCTGCCTCGATGTTCACAACGGACGCGTGGTAAAGGGCACCAATTTTATAAATCTCCGTGATGCGGGAGATCCGGTATCGGTTGGCGAATACTATGGAAAAAACGGTGCCGATGAACTGGTTTTCCTTGATATCACTGCTTCATCGGATGCGCGTGCCACAAAAATCGACCTTGTTCACAAGGTTGCAGAGCGTGTCTTTATTCCGTTTACGGTTGGCGGCGGAATTCGCACGGTTGATGATTTCAGGGCAATTCTTCGCGCCGGTGCGGACAAGGTTGCCGTTAATTCAGCAGCAATCATGAATCCCATGCTTATTTCGGAAGCTGCCGAAAAGTTTGGAAGCCAGTGTGTTGTGGTTGCTATTGACGCAAAGCGCCGTGCGGACGGAAAAGGCTTTAACATTTTCAAAAACGGCGGGCGTGTCGATATGGGCATCGATGCGATAGAATGGGCCGTAAAAGCCGTAGAACTGGGCGCAGGCGAGTTGCTTGTCACCAGTATGGACTGTGATGGTACAAAGGCCGGGTATGACCTTGAGCTCACATCGGAAATCTCGAAACGTGTCTCTGTTCCTGTTATTGCTTCCGGAGGTGCCGGAAAGCCTGAGCATTTCTACGATGCACTAACAGCCGGACAGGCTGATGCCGTTCTTGCGGCATCGCTTTTCCACTATAAGGAGCTTGAAATAAGTGACTTAAAGAAATATCTTGCGGGCAGGGGAGTGCCTGTAAGATTATAAAAGCATATTATTTTTTGGGGGAAATAATGGCAGCTATAGCTAATGACTGGCTTTCCGCTATTGGCGGTGAGTTTCGTAAGGATTATTACAAAGACCTTTACAATTTCGTAAAGCAGGAATATTCCAGAGTTCCTGTTTATCCGCCTTCGGAGAATCTTTTTTCCGCTCTTGAGCTTACACCTCTTTCAAGTGTCAAGGTTGTGATTCTTGGACAGGACCCGTACCATGAACCCGGGCAGGCTCACGGTTTGTGTTTTTCGGTAAGAAAAGGTGTAACACCGCCGCCTTCACTTGAAAACATCTTTACTGAGCTTGAGAGTGACCTCGGAATAAAGCGTCCGTCCCACGGATGCCTTGAGGACTGGGCAAAGCAGGGTGTACTTCTTTTGAATACAATCCTGACGGTTGAGGCTCACAAAGCACTTTCGCATCGCGGAAAGGGCTGGGAACAGTTCACGGATGCTATTATTTCTGCAGTTGATAAAAAAGACAGTCCGGTTGTTTTTATTTTATGGGGCAGACCGGCAAGTATGAAAAAAAACTTGCTTAATAACCCAAAACATCTTATACTAGAAGCACCACATCCAAGTCCGTTGTCTGCATACAGAGGCTTTTTCGGAAGTAAGCCCTTCAGTCAGGCAAATGACTACCTGAAAAGGAATGGTGTAGAACCGGTTAACTGGCAAATTAGCGATTGAATACAAATTTAATCTAATTTGCACAAATATTTAAGGTTATTTTAATGTTTGTGTTATACTGTGTATGTCGTGAACAACGAAAGCCAAATTGTTGGCAACCTACAGAAAGGAAGTAAAAATTATGTCAGACGAAATCAAAAACGAAAATCAGGTAAAGCAGAGCATTGGCGACAAAATCGCTGAGAAAGTTGTAGAAGGCTATAAGAAAGTTGAAGATTTTGCAAAGGGCGGTTACAAGGACACCGGCAAGAACTTCAAAGAAGGTTTCGATAACGTAAAGAACACCGTTGTTGATGGCTGCAAGAAGGCCGGAGATTTCTGTATTGAGAAGGTTTTCAGCCGTGAAGGTGAAACCGTTGATGAAACAAAGGCCAGAATTAAACGCGGCGAGTTCGGTGTTAAGCCTGTTGAACCCGTAAAAGAAGCTGAGGAAATTATCATTGAGGAAGATGCAAACATCATTATCAATGAAACTGAAGACAAAAACGAATAATTGATTTTCAGAAGGAGAGCCGTTAGGTCGGCTCTCTTTTTTTGCGATTTGTTGTGTTTTTCACCGATTGAAACAGAGTTTCTGAGGTTTTTGTAAAAAATCATTACAAATGTGTTACGAACCCAAATAATTCTTGTTTTATGGGATAAAATATGGTAATTATATAATTATAGTACTATTTTTTTGGAGGTGCCATAATGGCCGGTTCGGACAAGCCACGCAAAATCAACAAAGTGTGGCTGATAATTTCAGGAATTTTGCTTGCAGCTGCAATTGCAGGCGGCTTATTCGGAAACAAAATCGGAGCAATTTACGCAAAAACCTCAGGCGATCCTCAGGTTACAATGAATGATTTTCTTGAGAATTTCATTGCGGGAGATTACGCAAAGGCTGTTGAATATCTTGAGAATTGCGACCTGATTAAAATTGAGCAGTTTGGAAGCGATTTGCCACGTGAACTCAGTGAAAAGCTGATAAAAAGCTATAACCTGAAGCTTCTTTCATGCACTCAGAAGGGTGTTAATGCAAGAGCTGAAGTTGAACTTAAGCGTTTGGATATTAAAACGCTTTTGGAGGATATTTCAAAGAACCTGAACTCATCGCTTGAAGCAATAATTGCAGAATATCCCACATCTACCGTATATGTTGAAGAAACCGAATATACTGACAATTTCAAGCGTATCGCCGTTGAAACAGTTGCTTATAACCTGATGAAGGATAATGACTATATTTCTTCCAGAAATATTACATTTGAGCTGGATTATACTAACGGCGAATGGTGGATTATACAGAATACTGAGTTTAATTCCGGCATATCAGGTGATGTACTTAAGGAATTTCAGACGTCCAACGCCATTAATATTTCAAGCAGGCTTTCTGCCGAACTGAACAGACAGTTAAAGGAACTTCGGAATGAACTGGCTATTCTGACACGTATTCCGAGTCCTACCCCCAGCCTTACGCCTACAAATACACCTACACCTACCAATACACCTACGCCTACTCCTACAAATACACCTACAATCACTCCTAAGGTACATATTACACCTACAATTCCGCCTCTCCGTCAGTCTACAGCAGAATATGTTGTTGATGAATATGCAGTCTGCGGTCCGGCTCCGAACCAGTCATATTTCGGAAAGACTAATGACCCTCAGGTGATTGTTGAACTGTTACAGACTGAAACTGCGAAGAAGCTTATTGGCGATCAGAAAGTTATATTTGACCCGAGTGTTAAGTTCTATACGGAGAAACCAATCGCTTATTACCTTGATGAAACAATCCTTGCACTTTCCTGGACACAGTTAAGTGATAGATACCATGACCTTGAATGTATGGCAGAGGTATTTATTGCAGACGGTTCCCAGTTCAGAAGAAAACTTGCCGGAGATGCTTTCATCGGCCAGACCTTCAGATATAAAGAGGCCGGCGAAAAGCAGGGTGTAAAGACACCTGACAAGCTTGCCCAGGAAGCTAATGCCGTTCTTGCAATTAACGGTGATTACTATGCATGGAGAAATTCCGGCATCGTTGTATACCAGGGTCAGATTTACAGAGCAAACCTGAATGACGGCTATGAGACATGCTTCATAAGAAGCGATGGCCAGATGTTGTTTACCCGCTCCGGATTCTTTAAGTCAAAAGCAGAACTTCAAAAATATGTAGAAGATAATGATATTATGTTCTCTGTATGCTTCGGACCGATTCTTGTTGAAGCAAACAGAGTCATGGAACACAGCGAATATCCTATCGGAAGTGTTGCTGACAACTATGCGCGCGGCGGATTCGGAATGATGGGGGACAAGCATTATGTTATTATGATGACAACATACATTCCAAGATTTGCCGATCCCAAATCACCTTACGGCTGGTGTTATCCGACAGATAATCTTGCAAAACGTATGGCTGCCCTTGGCGTAGAACGTGCGTATGCGGTTGACGGCGGACAGTCGCTTGCAATTATTGTTAACGGAGAACAGATGGCATATGAAATTTACAGTGTGCGTCCTATGAGCGATATTATTTATTTCTCAACGGCCATTCCGTCAGAATGATTCTGAACAGAATACAATTATAAAAAAATAATGGCACATAAGATATGAGTTTGATTAAAAATAACACATATTTTCATGTGCCTTTTTTGTGAAAAAAGTTAGATTTTTAGCGCATTTTCACGTAAAATAAGTTGTACTTTTTTTTTGAAATATGTTATACTAAATTGAATATTTGGACAAACAGTACCATCGTTTTCCATAAGAATGGAGTTTGTATGAACCCTATAGCTTTCTGCATCAATGATTTCGAAATCACCTGGAGTACTTTTATCAGAATAATCGGGCTTTTGGCCGCATTTTCACTTGAGCTTTCGCTTGTTCAGCAGAACGGCAGAAAGCGTGAAATTGTGGTCCTTTTTCCATTCCAGTTTGTTCTTTCGTTTGCTTTGGGACGTCTTTTGTTCTTTGACTGCAATATTGAAATGTTTGAAAACATCAAATCGGCTTTCAGTGCTTTTTCGTTTAATATGATGTGCTTTGACGGAATCGTAGCAGGCTGCGCACTTGCTCCGCTTTTTGTAAAGCTTATCCTCAGAAAGACTGATCTTAAGAATCTTTATGATGTTTCCGCCCCGGCCGTGATTCTGTTTGAATTTATCGTAAGAATCAGCCAGTATTTCGGAACGGAATTCAGAAGCTGGATTATTACTGACAATGTTCATTTTATGAAGCTTCCTTTTGCTGTTCCGATTGACCTTTCATCAGGTGTTCCGGAATACCATCTTGCGTCATTTTTATTTGATGCTGTTGTTCTTGCAATTGTTCTTGCCCTTTCACTCATTTTCTTTTTCAATTGCAGAAAACAGGAAGGAAAAGTTGCAAATGCAGGCCATACGGCTCTGATTACCGTTTCTATGCTTGCCGTGACTGACATCTTCTTTGACAGCACAAGATATGATGCTTCAAAGTTCCGCTTCAACGGATTTATCAGCCAGACACAGATTGTATACAGCTGTGTTCTTGTTGCTGTATTTGTATTTTATATGATTTGGTCATCAAAACGCGCCGGATTTAAGGGCCGTCAGGTTCTGGCACTCCTTATGTTCCTTATTCCGATTGCCGGAGCGGGCGGGCTTGAATATTGCGTTCAGCGTTTTACTGATAAATGGATGTACTGGTATTCCGGTATGTCAGCCTGTCTTTTATGCGTGGCATTCAGTATTTACATTCTCTACCGAAAGGGACGAAATGAGATTGCTCCGGAAGAACCTGCAAAATCTGCTGTTGTTATTATTTCTGAGACGTCTACCGAATCCGAGTTTGATTAACATCGGAATTCAAAACAGATATTTGGCGACTTTCTATTGAAGAGGAAAACAAATGAAATACCGTACTGAATTTTTATTATCTTTGTTATTTTTCCTGATGCTGTGTCCCGTGCTTCGGGTTCAGGCGGCTCCGAAAATTTCGCTTTCGAACGGCTTGTCTTCCAAAAACCTGACCGACGATTCGTATTATACGAACATTGAGTTTAAGAGCGGAGAGAAGATTACAATTACCGAAGCGTCTGCTGTTAAGCACCTTTATATCATGTGGGATTTCGGAAATGATAACGTCAATTCCACAGGTGTTAAAAGGTATTCGGGCAAATGCGGCGTTAAACCCTGGACACTTGTTATTGACGGAACAGAGTTTGATTACGGCACACATGGATATATGCACGAATATATAAAGCTTCCCGTTTCGGGTGAAAAGCTTGAAATTCTTATTCCGAACGGCGGAGCATCTATTGCGGAAATTTATCTGATTGAGACTGAAGAAGTTCCTGACTATGTTCAGATTTGGGAGGATTCTTTTACATCAGCGGATATTCTCCTGATTTCCACTCACTCGGACGATGAAATCTTCTTCTTCGGTGCGACTATTCCGTATTATACCGTTGAACGCAATATGCGTGTTCAGGTTGTATATTTCACATATCATACGGAAAAGGCCAGAAACCATGAATCGCTGAATGTACTGTACTACTGTGGCGTAAGGCATTATCCGGTTTTCGGTACCGAATTTATTGATAAATATTCGGAATCTCTTAGTCATGCCATGACATTTTATGATAATGACAAGGTCCAGAAGTTTTTAGTTGAGCAATACCGCAGATTCCGGCCGAACGTTGTTCTTACACATGACTTAAACGGAGAATATGGCCACGGACAGCATATGCTTGTTGCAAAATATGCTACGGAAGGTCTTGAAATTGCAGCTGACGCAACCCGGTACACGGACCTGACTGAAAAATACGGAACCTGGGATGTTCCCAAAATCTACCTTCATCTGTATGAGAAAAATCCGATTTATATGGATTGGGAATTTAATATGCCGCATTATGATAATCAGAACGCGTGGGATGTCATTGCAACGGCATTTAGAAAGTATGATTCACAAATGAAATATTACACCGGCAGCCTTAATAACATGAAGAAACATTCTCCTTCTCCCGATTACGACTGCCGCAAATTCGGTCTGTACAGAACTCTTGTCGGACCTGACACGGGAAAATGCGATTTCCTTGAAAATATTAAACCTATCGAGTACAAGGACTATATCGATAAATATTCGGCTGTCCGCGAAATAACTCATGGTAAAAAGAAAAACGGAGGCCAGACCCCTTGAAAAAAAACAAGTTTAAGGCAGGATTGCTGATTTATGCGGGAATACTGCTTGCTGTAATGATAATTGTTCTTTTAAGTATCCGGAGCATTCTTGTCAAGTACGAAAAGGCCCAGGGATATAACATTGTAAATCAGTTTTGTGACAAGCTTGAAGCAGACCTTCTTTTTAATTCACTTGAAAATGAAAAAGATGTCATTGATTACTCAAAGCTTTCAAAGTTTGAGGACAAAGATGAAGTAATTAAAAATTACATTAAGTTTTTTGCCGGAAAAGATCTTCAGTCCGCTCTTTCCGCAAAAAGCTATGATGCGAACAACCCTGTCTACCTTGTGAAGAGCGGAGAAGATGAGGTGGGCGAAATTAAACTTAAGCTCGTTTCCGAAAAAACAAAGCTCGGAATGCTTTCGATTCCCGAATGGGAACTTGTTTCATTCACTCCTTCCATTGCATCTCTCGGAAATGCATATGCTGTAAGCGTTCCTGAGAACTTTAAGGTCAGCTTTAACGGTGTTGAACTTTCGGACAATGATATTGCATCAAAGCAGAACGGAATAGTGATTTACCTTGTTAAGGGCATTCTGCTTGAGCCGGAAATCTCCGTTAAAAATCCGGACAATGAAGATGTTAAAATCTCAATAGAAAAGCAGGACCCGTCAAAAGCTGTTTTCACTGTAACCGCTGATTACACACTTTTCAGTTTTACCGTTCCGTCTGATTTTACCGTTTCGTCCGAAAAATCATTCACAAAGGAATCTGCTGAAGGCTTAACCACATATTCGGCTGTCTTTGAGAAAATGCCAACTGCGGAAGAGATGAACAGCCTGTTTGAAGTACTTGATCTTGCGGGCGACAGAATGCAGTTTAAGGACAATGAAGGTGTTCCGGCCCCTTCGTATTATGCTTACGATGTTTCCCTTCCCAAGGGCTTTACCGCAAAAATAGGAGAGAAGCAGGTTACACTTGAAACACTTGAAGAAACAGCCGCTTCCGGTAAGCAGTATTCCGGTGTTTCAGCTCTTATCAGCACCAGAATTTTCACGGTTAATCCTGTCATTACGGATAAATCCGCAGAGAATGCCGCCACGGCGCTTCTGACAATTACCGATGCAAAGAATAATGAGATTCCTTACACACTTGACAGTGGTTCAATAGCTACTGCACGCGGTGATTTTGCCATAACGGTTCCTGAAAATTTCACACTGAAAATCAATGGTGCAGCCCCTGATGTTGAAGGCGTGAAGACGGCAATTAAGGAATATGAGGACATAAAGCAGTATGTATCCGTTCCGGATGCTGTTACCTACACCTTAAAGGACCAGTGTGCACCCGTTGAAATCACTGTTACCGACAACAACGGAAACACAAAGAATTATCTTGTTTCAAAGAACTTCTCAATCCTTGAGCAGACCGGTGCCGATACAATTCCGGATTTTGCAAAAGGCAAGGTTGACCCGCTTGATTATGCAAAACAGTGGAGCCTTTTCCTTTCGGATGACTTAAAGGGTGACAAGCACGGTTACAACGTTATCTTAAATTACATCCTCAGGGATTCATACCTGAACACAATTGCTTATAACTGGGCAACAAATGTAGATGTAAGCTTCCTTGGCTCACATACATTTGATAACCCGCCTTTCAGCAGGGAGAAGGTTTCAAACTATGTTGTTCTTGGTGATAATTCTTTCTACTGTGACATTTATTTTATTAAGAGTTTTACGGTAAACAGTAACAAAACCCACAGAGATGATATCTTTTCAAACCGTCTGTATTTCCTTTACACAGATGACACCAACGATGGAAACGACAATCCTCACTGGGTAATTGCAGCTTTGAACGAAGTATCGAATAATGATTAACAGAAAAGGGATTTTCAGATGAATCGTGAAGATGTATTGAATCTATCAATTGTAATACCTTCCCTGAACCCTGACGAGAAGCTTACAAATACAATAGCAGGCATTCTTGCACAGGGCTTTAAGGATATTATCCTTGTAAATGATGGCAGTGATGAGGCACATATGGGCCCCTTTGAAGAAGCCGCAAAGCATCCTGAAATCACAATCCTTACACATGAAGTAAATTATGGCAAGGGCAGGGCTCTTAAAACCGCAATGGAATATTTCCTTGCAAACAGAAGAAGCTGTGCGGGCCTGATTACCATGGACGGTGACGGACAGCATCATCCGGAAGATGTTTTCAACTGCGGTGAAGCATTGCTTGAGCGAAATGAACTTATCCTGGGTGTAAGAGATTTTTCACAGCCGGATGTTCCGTGGAAGAGCCGTAAGGGAAACAATATCACAAAAGCAGTGTTCAGAATATTCTGCGGAATAAAAATTTCCGACACGCAGACAGGTCTTCGTGCATTCCCCAGATACATCCTTCCGGCAATGCTTAATTATGAAGGCGAACGTTTTGAATTTGAAACAAATATGCTCCTTCAGATGAAAAAAGACGGTTACAAATTCTCAGAAGTTGTCATCCGCACTATTTACCTTGATGATAATGCCTCCACCCATTTCAATCCCTGGAAAGACGGATGGAAAATATACAAGATTATTTTTAAGTATTCCTTAAAGAATTTCTTTATGTTCCTGATCAGTTCGGGGCTTTCGTTTTTGATTGATCTGGGGCTGCTTACGCTTTTCAACTGGCTGTTCCTTAAGACCTCCATGAAGGATGTAACCCTTACGGAAAAGCTTACAGGAGCTGCTTTTGTGACATTTATCGCAAAGGTATGTGCAAGAATATTTTCTTCCCTGTTCAACTATCTTGTTAACAGAAAAGTTGTATTCAAGTCAGACGATAAAGGCTCCATCGGACGTTATTATATTCTTGCGGCATGCATTCTGCTGATTTCCGCAAGCCTGATTACACTTCTTACGTCTCTTTTCCCGAATGCTCTCAGTGAGGCATCAATCGGAAAGAGCCTGATAAGCGGCTGCATCGACATTGTATTGTTCTTTGCAAGTTATAAAATACAGAAAAACTGGGTGTTTAAGAAAAAATGAGTGAACAAAAAGTAAAATTATACAGAGAAGATAACGAAAAAAGCTCCGTTAAGAACAAAAAAGGCAGGAAAAACACTGCAGGCCGTGTGCTTGCTGTTGTAGGCGTTACGCTTGCTGCCGTTCTTCTTACAGCCTATCTGGCACTTGCGCTTATCTGCAAGGGTCCTTCGGACAGTGCAAAACAGCTGTTTGTAACCACCATGCTGGAAACAGGTGCTTTCAAGTTTATTCCTTCCCTTTTCCTTTCGGATGCCGAAATTCAGAAATTTGTTGACGGAAACTCCATGGCTCCCGTTGATGATGACGTTGATATTAACCTGATTAAAATCCCTGACAAGAAGAAAATTGATTCTCAGGGAACCATATCAAGCGATACCTCAAAAAACAATTCGGAATCTGAAAACGGAATTGAGATATATACTGTTTCGGGACGTACCTTCCAGGGAACCGTCATGATTGTAAACGACCCCTCAAGAGTTGTCCTTAATACCGTTTACGATGAGCAGAAGGGCTGGCCCGAATACGGAAAGAATCTGGATGTTCTTGTGAATGAAATTGGCGGTATTGCAGGTGTTAACGGTGGCATTTATGAGCAGAACGGCGTTAACAAGGGCGGATCGCCATCGGGTATTGTTGTATGTAACGGAAAAATCCAGATGAATAAGCCCAAGCAGTATAAAGGTCTTTATCTTATCGGCTTTAATTACGATAATATACTTATAATCAAATCAATTGCCGATATGGATTCAAAAGCTTTCGAAGCATACGTAAAAGAAGCCGGAATCCGCGATGCCTGTGTTTTCCAGGAGGAAAGTTCCGATAAAAACAATCATTTCGTACAGCTTGTAATTAACGGTGAACCCAGAGAACTGAACGGTGCCGGATCCGGACTTAATCCCAGAACCGCCATCGGTCAGCGTGCTGACGGTGCAATTATTTTCCTTGCTACGGACGGACGTGGAGCAAATTCTCATCTTGGAGCGTCAGCGTCCGATATAATAAGTATAATGATGGAATACGGTGCAGTGAATGCAGCCAATCTTGACGGCGGTTCATCAACCTGTATGTATTACAACGGTGAATGGCTTAAAACAAGCGTTACCTTCAAGTATTCACATGCTTCATGGTATCTGCCGCTTGCATTTGTTGTTAAATAATCCGTCGGAATACAACCGTTATGTATAATTGATTAAACAAAAAAGCAACATTCTTTACGGAGGGTTAAATCTTGAGTAAAGTAAATAAAAAATTCAGTTCGGATGAGATTTCAGTTATCTGCGACCAGCTTGCTATCATGTTAAACGGCGGAATTGCTGTCTTTGAGGCGGTTCATATTATGAACTCCGAAACGGACGACAAGGCATCGAAGGCCGTTTTTGAGATGCTTGACAAGGACCTTTCGGAAAGCATTCCGCTTTATGAGGCCCTTGAGAAGACAAATGCTTTCCCCAAATACATGGTTCACATGGTTAAGGTTGGCGAAACAACAGGTAAACTTGAAGAAGTAATGCGCGGCCTTGCGGATTATTATGAGCGTGAGAGCAACATCATGACTGCAATCAAGAATGCAGTTGCTTTCCCTATTGTGCTTTTCGCAATCATGGCTGTTATTCTTCTTGTACTTGTCTGGAAGATACTTCCCCTTTTCGAAAAGATGTTTGACGAACTCAGTGCCGATGTTTCCGCAACTGCTGAAAAATCGCTTAATTTCGGTATGAAGGCGGGAACGGTAATTGCAATAGTCACACTTGCTGCTCTTGCAGTTATTCTTGTAATTCTTCTCTGGTACAAAACAAAATCCGGAGAGCGTACAATTAAGGAACTGCTTACAAACTTTAAGGGCACAGGTAAGCTTGCACGCCGTATGGCAGTCGGAAAGTTCCTGTCTTCAATGTCTCTGATGCTTGCGGGCGGTATCAATATTACGGAAGCACTTGACTTAAGCCTTGAAGTAACATCAAACACCAAGGTTCGCGAACAAATTGAAAAATGCCGTGAACTTTATGAAAAAAATGCCCCGTTTGATGAGGCCCTGAGAGAATCGGGATTAACCGGAGGCATGGAAGGCCATATGGTTTCAGTCGGCGTAAAGAGCGGTGCAATCGATGATGTTTTTGCAAAACTTGCACGCCAGTATAACGATGAAATCACTGCTAAACTTACAAGAATTTCTTCACTTATCGAAACAGTTCTTGTAGTAATTCTTGCAGTACTTGTAGGAGCAGTCCTTCTTTCCGTGATGATTCCGCTTGTCGGAATGATTTCATCCATTGCATAACAATTTTGGGAGAACGCCTTGAAAAACTTTAAGCAGAAAAAAGTATATTTCTTTGGAAGGGGAATCCTTCTGCCTGCGTTGGTGCTTGCGCTTATGCTTGCAGCACTGTTTTTTGGCGTACACAAATTTACGGAAATCAATACTGAGCAGAACAGAGTTCTGACCGAACAGTCAATAAAGAAAGCAGCCATTCAGTGCTATGCAAATGAAGGAATGTATCCTGCAGACCTTGAATATCTTATTGATAAGTATTATGTTTCGGTTGATTATGACAGGTACAATGTGGTTTATGACTGTTTTGCTTCAAATGTCATGCCAAACATCAAGGTATTCACAAATAACGGCAGTGATTCCGGCAAATGATTTTATTAAGATTATTTATTGAATTAAGATTGTGAAAGGAGGACAACATGCAGAAGAATAGTGCTAAAAGCTGGTGGATCGGCTTTATAGGGACAATTGTCATACTCGGTGCATTTGCGATTGCTGCGCTTGTCCTCGCAAATGTCGGAATAAGGGTTTATCAGAATGTAGTTGTTGCCAATAATGAAAATTTTGAGCTTAGGACATCACTCAATTTTGTGGCAACAAAGGTTCGCCAGAAGGACACCGGAGCCACACTTCGAATTGAAGAAATTAAAGGCATTCCGATGCTCATAATGACATATACCGAATCAAACGGAATGAAGGGTGAGACACTTATTTATTTCCATGACGGATATCTGCGTGAATATATGAGGCTTGCCGGAATTGATTTCAATCCGGACCTTGGAATGGAAATGATTGAAATATCTGATTTCACCATGGAAATTGAGGGAAACATACTCACCATGACGGCCGTTAACAAAGCCGGAGAAACCGACAGCCTGAAGCTGTCAATAAGAACTGAAACAGAATAAGCCTGCAAATCCAAAGGCGAAAAGAACAGAAAAAACAAGAAGTTAAAGGACATTGCCGTGAAAACAGACAGAAACGGACAATCGAATAGTTTCAGAGCACCATTGCTTGAACTTGTCATAGTGATTGGCATCTTTGCTGTAATAAGCGTGTACCTGCTTCAGATGTTTATGATGGCAGACCGGCTGAGAGGCAAGGCTGTTGCCACATCAAAAGGACTTGTCCGTGCAGAGAGCGTGGCTGAGTTCATAAGAGGCAGCAAAGCCGCATCTGTTTCCGAACTGAAAAGTAAGGTCAGCAGTGAATTCGGAGCAGTTGAGGAAGGTGATTTGCTCATCATCAGATACACAAAGGGCTGGGAAAAAGCCGAAAAGAACGGTGAATATCTGCTGAAGGTCGAAATTACAGAGGGCACAGATAAAATGTTTACGGGCAGTGTTTCAGTGGTTTCCGGGAAAAATGACACGGAATACTGTAATCTTGATATTGCAGGCATGCTTGAATAACCGTGCTGCCGCTTTTTCGAGGCTTTAGTCCTGTGAGATTCACTAATTCATGTGACCGTAAACTGAAATAAAAGTCTATTAGATATTTAGCTGAAAAGGAATTATCGGAGCGAAATGAAGCATAAGAATGAATTCCATATGAATATAGGCGGGGCGTCAATCATTCTGTTACTGATTGTTTTTGCTCTTACAATCTTTGCGGCTCTGTCCGTAAGGGCTTCCTACCATGAGCTGAAGCTTGCTGAGGAAACACGCAGGTCGGTAGAAACCTATTATGAGGCTGATGCAAAGGCTTTGGAACTTAAAAACGCAATCTGCATTGCATTTAAGAACCATGTAAATGACGGAGGCGCGCTTGAAACCTTCAGTTATAAGGATATCAGGTGTGTTGACGGAGTAATCAGGTTCAAGGTTGAAGCAGGAGAGAACAACACCCTGAATGTCAAACTTCTTCTTTCAAGGGACGGTTCGGTGAACGTAAACGAATGGCGACTTGGCGAATATACTCACGGAACATACGAAGACAGCGGAATCAATATTGAGGACGATTTCGGACTCATAATCATCGAATAATTCACATTACAAAAAGCCTTGCAAAGGCTACAGGAGACTGCTATGGAAAACTGGGATAACAATCAGGTACCGGCGCTTGAAGAAATATTAAAACGTGCAATAGAATTGAAGGCTTCCGATGTTTTCATCGTTGTAGGCCAGCCCGTCTGTCTGAAAATCAACGGTCAGATTGAGCGTCAGGAAGGCAGAAAACTGCTTCCTGCGGATACTCGTGTTCTGCTTAACAGAATTTACGAGTTTGCAGAGAACCGTGATCCTATCATGCGTGATACAGGTGACGATGATTTTGCTGTTTCCGTCAAGGGAATAGGCCGTTTCCGTACAAACGTATTCAAACAGCGCGGAGCCTGGAGTGCTGTTATGCGTACCGTTGCATTCGAACTTCCGCCGGTTGAGGAAATGCGCATTCCTCAGCAGATTCTTGATCTTAGCAAGGAGCAGAAGGGACTTATTCTTGTAACCGGTACTGCCGGAAGCGGAAAGAGTACAACACTTTCATATATCATCGATGCTATCAACCGTGAGCGCAACTGCCATATTCTTACCCTTGAGGACCCGATTGAGTTCCTTCACAAGCATAACAAGAGTATTGTCAGCCAGCGTGAAGTCAGCATTGACACGGAAAACTACAATAAGGCTCTGCGTGCGGCAATGCGTGAGGCGCCCGATGTTATTCTCATCGGTGAAATGCGTGACCTTGAAACAATTGAAATTGCCATGACCGCTGCCGAAACAGGTCATCTGGTTCTTTCAACACTTCATACTGTCGGGGCTGCAAATACTATTGACCGTATTATTGATGTATTCCCGTCCGGTCAGCAGCAGCAGATCCGTGTTCAGCTTGCCATGGTACTCAAATCCATCGTTTCAATGCAGCTTCTTCCTACAGTTGACGGAAAACGTGTTCCTGCATTTGAAATCCTTGAGGCTACCAATGCAATTAAGACCATGATCCGTGAAAGCAAGGTTCACCAGATTGATTCCGTTATTTATTCGTCCGCAAAAGACGGCATGAAGGCAATGGATATCAGCATTGTTGAACTTTTGAAGAGCGGTGAGATTGATGAAAAAACAGCTCTTTCATATGCACTGAATCCTGACACAATCAGAAGAGCAATCAATAACAGGGAATAACAAAAGTCAGGGAAACCATAATTTAAAAGCAGAGAGTTATTTCGGATCATGCAAATTATCTTTCGGAAAGGAGAAGCATGAAGAATCTTTTCATAAAACAGAACAGATTCTTGGTGGTTGTAAGCATTGCGTTTGCAGCCTTCCTTCTTATGCTTTCTCCAAAAGAAGCAAAAGCTGCCGATGGTACGCTTACGGGCACAATCACTGATAACGGAAACGGCACCTGCACACTTTCATGCGTGAATACAACAGGCCTTAATGTAATGGCTATAGTAAGCGCAAATGACAATGCATATTACCAGAAATATGTTGTAGGAACCACAAGCGGTACAATAGTTGTTCCGCTCAATGTCGGAAATACCGCATACAGAATCAGGCTTATGTACCTCTATGATGCATCCAGAAGCGCATATCTGCCTTTTGAAGATAAAACAATAAACCTGAACCTTTCTGATGAAAATGTGCCTTATTCCGTACCGAATGTAACCGTAAATTACAAGTTGAGCGACAATGTAATTAAAGAGTCGATGGAACTCGTAAAGGGCTGCAAATCGGAGATGGAAATTGTTGAGGCAATCCATAAGTTTGTTCTTGAAAAATACACTTATGATTATGACACGGCCAACGGCATAAAAGCCGGTACAATCGTATCCTATAATCCCGATGTTCAGAGGGCTTATAAGACACGAAAGGGCATTTGCTATGATTATGCCGCAGTTTTTGCGGCAATGCTCCGTATTCAGGGAATTGAGGTAAAACTGGTAACAGGTTATCCTTCGGAAGGATTTGAAGCTGGTGCTTATCATGCCTGGAATCAGGTTTATGATTCTGCTACAAAGAGCTGGTATACAGTTGATATAACCTGGGATTCCTCATATTATCACAACAACAGGAGCTTTACACTGAAAAAGAATTCGGCAAATTACAGCAACATCGTTTATTATTATTAACATTAACGCATTTGGGGTGCGACTATGATAAAGGTATTTCTTGTAGAGGATGAGATGATCATCCGTGAGGGTATAAAGAAGAACATTGACTGGACCGAAAACGGGTTTATTTTCTGTGGCGAAGCGGGAGATGGCGAAATAGCTTTTCCCATGATCTGCAAGGAAAAACCGGATATCGTTATTACAGATATCAAAATGCCGTTTATGGACGGACTTGAACTTAGCAGGCTTATCAAGAAAGAAATGCCTGATGTCGAAATAATCATACTTTCCGGCTATGAAGAATTTGAATATGCGAAAACCGCCATCAGCGTTGGTGTTGCGGAATATCTCTTAAAGCCCATCACAGGAGATGAGCTTCTTTCGCATATTAAGGAACTGGCCGGCAGAATTACTGAGCGCCGTCGTGAGAAGGCGCTTTTTGAACAGTACAGGCACGAAATGGAGCAGGGCTATTCGAAGGAACGCCGTGACCTTTTTGATGAGCTTGTTACGGGAACAAAATCGGTAAGCGAGCTTATGACACAGGCTGACCGTCTGGGAATAGATATTACCGCAATTGTTTACAACATTATGCTGTTGAAGGTAAGCTCTACACGCCATGAAGATACCGAATTTTCACAGAGCGTAAACTATATAGAACAATGCCTTGACAAAATGACGGAGGACGGAAAAATCATTCTCTTTGACCGCGATCCTGAGGGCAAGGCACTTCTTTTCAAGGCTGATTCAGAGGAAGAACTCAATGAGCTTCAGAATGGTTTTATATACGGTATTAATGAGGAATTTTCGAAATTCCATCATCTGAAACATTTTGGCGGCATAGGAAAGCCCGTGAGCCGCTTAAGGGAGCTTCCTGAATCATTTGAGAGCGCAAGCAGAGCCTTTGCCCACAGATATCTTATGGATGAGAGCAGGATTGTGTCCTGTGATGAAATAGAGAAAAAGACCCTTGAAGCGGATTTCCATATCAGTAAGGTGAGCCCTAAACAGCTTGACCGCACCAGAATCAAGGATTTCCTGAAATACGGTGATGCATCGGAAACAAGGTTTTTCTGCGGTGAGTTTTTCAGGGGACTTGGCATGGAAACGCTCGGTTCAACTCTTTTCCGCCAGTATCTTGCGATGGATGCTTATTTTTGCGTGGGAGAGTTTCTTGATGAGCTTGAACAGGGCCATGATGAACTTGAAACAATAGATGCAAACCCCGAAAGCCTGAAGGATGCCGAAGGAACAATTTCCTATGTAAACAGAATCATCGGACAGGCAATTGAAATAAGGGATAATATTGCACTTAACAGATATGACAGCGTTATTGAAAGTGTTAAGGATTATATCTGCAGGAATTATTCCGATGAAGAGCTCGCCATCAGCAGTATTGCAGCTTATGTCAATTTCTCACCGAATCACCTGAGCATGGTATTCAGACAGCAGACAGGGCAGACACTTATCAAATACCTTACCGATTACCGTCTGAACAAAGCGAAGGAAATGCTTAAGTGCACATCGTTAAGAAGCAGTGAAATAAGCCAGAAATGCGGGTATAAGGACCCTCATTATTTCTCGTATTTATTCAAGAAAACGCTGGGTGTAACACCTACCCAGTACAGGGAAGGAAACAACTGAAGTGTTTAAGCGGATTATAAAAATCTACCGCGATTCTTCTCTGGCAGAGAAAATCAGAACAAGTTATTTTATTATTCTTGTTCCGATGATCTGCCTTGTTTTGATATGTCTTTACAGCCTCTGGCGTGTAAACTCCAAGTACGGAAGCATGGTTGAGGCTGCATCTGTTGCAAGTGAGTTCTCACTTGACTTCAAAAAGGATTTCGATTACGAAACCTATCTTCTGATTGTAGAAAATAAGACCCTTGAAGAGTCAGAACTTGACCGCCTTCTGCAGGAGGCGGGTGACATTGTTACACGTCTTGAGGAAAGTGATTCCGGCGCTGAGGGCTCATCTACAATCAAAAGCTTTCGAAGGTATCTTACTAACCTTGAAACCTACAAAAAAAGAATAGAAGAAAACCTGAAAACCGGTAACAAATATGAGGAAAATATTCTTATCTGGGAGAACGATGTCCAGATTGTTACCTCGCTTCTGAACGATTCAATGCTTCGCTATATTTATGTAGAAATTCAGAATATGCGGGCATCACGTGTAGAATACAATGCCATGTATATGAAAATCATGGTTGGCGTTCTTGCTGCCGTAGTTGTGATTACTGCTGCATTTGCGGTTTCTTCATGGTTCATTCCGAAAAGTATTACAAAGCCGATTACCGAGCTTTCGAAGGTTACAAACCAGGTTGCAAACGGTGATCTTACGGTTCGTGCCGACACGGATGCCGGGGCTGAAGTAGGCGACCTTGCGGAATCCTTTAATTCAATGATTGATAAGATTTCAAGCCTTCTTGATCAGGTTACGCTTGAACAGGTTCATCTGAGAAAGGCAGAACTTGAGCTGCTTCAGTCACAGATAAATCCTCATTTCCTTTATAATACGCTTGATACAATCGTATGGCTTGCAGAGGGCGGTGACAGTAAGCAGGTTGTAGACATGGTCCGCAATCTGTCTGATTTTTTCCGGACATCGCTTAATCAGGGCAAGGATATGGTAACTCTGCGCGAGGAGCTTCTTCATGTGGGAAGTTACTTGAGAATCCAGCATGTGCGTTATATGGACATTCTGGAGTACGATATTAAGGTTCCTGAGGAGCTTTATACATACATCGTTCCAAAGATTACAATCCAGCCGCTTGTCGAAAATGCCTTGTATCACGGAATTAAGAATAAACGTGGAAAAGGTCTGATTTCCATAACCGGTGAGGCTCTTGAGGACAGTTATCTGATTAAAGTCTGCGATAACGGCATCGGCATAGAAGAAGAAAAACTTCAAAAGCTTAATAAATCCCTGCTTGAGCCTACGTCCGACAAATCAGGCTCATTCGGACTTACAAATGTAAATGAACGCCTTCAGTTAAAGTTTGGCTCCGAATACGGAATAAAGCTGGAAAGTGCTTACGGCTCCGGAACAACGGTTACAGTAAAACTTCCGCTTTATCTTGGATGATTTCCGGAATAGCAATCGGGAATTCCCGGTAATTCAATTACCGATACCGGTCACTGAAAATGCCACAGGAAGTTTGGTAGAAAAGATACACGAAATAAAAAAATCTACCTCTGAAATAAAAATATTAACTTAATAAAAAACCAACTTTGACCGACAAGTGAAAATTGAACAATCAAAATAGTTATATCTATGGAGAATCTGAACATTCCGCCCTAAAATGAAACCATCGAAGGGGATAACCCCTTTGTGGAAAACTTAATTATTTTAAGGGAGGAATGTTTTTTATGAAAAAAGCATTATCAGTTCTTTTAGTACTCGTTCTTGTACTCACATGCTTCGTTGGCTGTGGCAAGAAAAAGGGTATCAAGGTCGGCATCATCAACAATGATCCTTCAGAGTCCGGCTATCGTAAAGCAAACGTTGAAGACCTTGAGAAGGTTTTCAGCGAGGAAAACGGCTACCAGGTAACAAAGTACTACTCACTTGTTAATGATGATCAGATTGCTCAGGCTAAGCAGATGATCCAGAGTGGTATTAAGTATCTTCTTCTTTCAGCTGCTGCAACAACAGGTTGGGATTCTGTTCTTCAGGAAGCTAAAGATGCAGGCGTAAAGGTTATCCTTTTCGACCGTACTATTGATGCTGATGCAAGTCTCTATGAGGCTTCCGTAGTTTCTGATATGGCTAAAGAAGGCGAGACAGCTGTTGCTTGGCTTGCTAAGCAGGGCCTTTCAGAGTACAAGGTTATCCACATTCAGGGAACAATGGGTTCTGCAGCACAGGTTGGACGTTCAGGCGCCCTTCAGACCAAGGTTGATGCTGAGAGCACATGGTCAATCGTTAAGCAGCAGACAGGTAACTGGAGCGCAGACGAAGCTCGTCAGATCGTTCAGTCAGTTATCGATGCAGGTCAGGACTTCAACGTAATCTACGCTGAGAATGATAACATGGCACAGGGTGCTGTTGCAGCACTTGATCAGGCCGGTATCGAGCATGGCGTTGGCAAGAAAGTTATCGTTATGGGCTTTGACTGCAATACATTCGCTCTTGAAGAACTCAAGAAGGGTACCTGGAACTATGACGGACAGTGCAATCCTTTCCAGTCCTCATACCTTGTTGACATCATCAACAAGCTTGAGAAGGGTGAAGCTATCAATCCTAAGACCATCATCATGGAAGAGAAGGGCTTTGATGCTACAACAATTACCGATGATGACGTTAAGAATTATGGTATCTAATCTATTTTCATAACTGTCTTTCCATCATGATAAGAGTAGTGTGCGGCGTGGCGTAAATGCGCTTACGCCGCACTCTACATATTAGAACAACGAAGGAAAAGAGGAGCCAATATGAGAAATCCGAATGCCGTACTTGAAATGCATAATATCAGTAAATCCTTTCCCGGTGTTAATGCTCTTCAGAATGTAGATTTTACGGTTTGCAAGGGAGAAATCCATGCTCTTATGGGGGAAAACGGAGCTGGAAAATCAACACTTATAAAAGTACTTACAGGTGTTTATGAAAAGGACAGCGGTGAAATCCTGCTTGACGGATACGAAAAACCGGTTGTAATCCGTTCGCCTCAGGATGCACAGAACCTTGGAATAAGCACTGTTTATCAGGAAATCACACTTTGCCCGAATCTTTCGGTTGCAGAAAATATGTATATCGGACGTGGTAAAAAGCGTACGACTGACTGGAAGAAGATGTACAGCGATGCAGAAATACTTCTTAAGTCACTCGATATTCCTGCAGATCCGAGAGCTCAGCTTGGCAATTATTCCATCGCGATTCAGCAGATGGTTGCAATTGCGCGTGCGGTTGATATGGAATGTAAGGTCCTTATCCTTGATGAGCCTACTTCTTCACTTGATGACCATGAGGTTGCAAAACTTTTTGAACTTATGCGTGATCTTAAGAAGAAAGATGTTGGTATCATCTTTGTAACCCATTTCCTTGACCAGGTTTATGAGGTTAGTGATAAGATTACCGTTCTTCGTGACGGTAAACTTGTTGGCGAATATCCCGTTGCATCACTTCCGAGACTTCAGCTTGTTGCGAAAATGCTCGGCAAGGATATGGATGATTTGTCAGATATTAAGAACGAAAGCAAAAACTATAATGGAGAAAGCGAAACTGTTTATGAAGCTGTTGGGCTTCAGAGTAATGCCGGAATTGCTCCGTTTAATTTTGATATAAAGAGGGGTGAAGTTAACGGTTTTACAGGCCTTCTCGGTTCAGGCAGAAGTGAGTGCGTTCGCGCAATATTCGGTGCTGACCGTGTAATTAATGGCAGTGTAAAGGTTAACGGAAAACCTGTAAAGATTACAAAACCTATTGATGCCATGAAACATGGTATCGGTTATCTTTCTGAGGACAGAAAGGCTGACGGTATCATCGGAGACCTTTCCGTAAGAGAAAACATAATTCTTGCTCTTCAGGTAAAACAGGGCTTCTTTAAGCCTTTCACCAAAAAAGAGGCTTATAAGTTTGCCGATGAATATATTAAACTTCTCGGAATCAAGACTGCATCGGCTGATACACCGATTAAGTCACTTTCGGGCGGAAATCAGCAGAAGGTTATTCTTGCAAGATGGCTTCTGACTCATCCCGAATATCTGATTCTTGATGAGCCTACACGTGGTATTGATGTCGGAACAAAAGTAGATATTCAGAAGCTTGTATTAAAGCTTGCTTCAGAGGGCATGAGTATTACATTTATTTCATCCGAAACAGATGAAATGCTCAGAACCTGTTCAAGACTTATTGTCATGAGAGACAGGGAGGCCGTTGGTGAACTTACCGGCGCTGACCTGAACCAGAATAAGATTATGAAAACCATTGCAGGAGGTGAAGAAAAATGAATGCAAGTAAAAAACAGATAATTATTCCTCTTGCTGCAATTCTTTTGCTGGCCCTGTTTAATCTTATTATGGACCCGACATTCTTTGTTATCACGCAGAAAACAAATGCTTTGGGAAATCCGGTTTTCCAGGGACCGCTTATCTCAATTATTGATAATGGTTCCGAGCTTGCAATTCTTGCTATAGGAATGACACTTGTTACTGCTGCAACAGGTGGACAGGATATTTCCGTAGGTGCAGTTATTGCTGCGGGCGGAAGTGCAATGGTTAAGGTACTTGCCGGCGGTGCAATGAGCGTTGACAAGGTTGAAAATCCTATTATTCTTGCTTTCCTTGTATGCGTTATTACGACAGTCGGTCTGAGCCTTTTTAACGGTCTTCTTGTTGCTTATCTTAAAATCCAGCCAATGATTGCAACACTGATTCTGTTTACGGCAGGCCGTTCAATTGCAGCATGGATTAATCATAATAATCTGATTAATATTAATGACCCTGCATTTGGTCAGTTCGGAAGCTTCATTCCCGGTATTCCGATTCCCACTCCGTTCCTGCTTGCAGTTCTCTGCTTTATTTTGATTTTTGTATTTACAAAACTTACAAACATAAGCCTGTATTCACAGTCAGTAGGTATTAATGGAAGATCTTCAAGACTTAACGGTCTTAATCCTGAAGGAGTTAAACTTTTAAGTTTTGTTATTCTCGGAATCTGTGTTGCTGTTGCTGCACTTATTAAATCTGCACGTGTTAACCAGATTGTTTATGCCGGCATCGCAAAAGATATTGAAATGGATGCAATCCTTGCTGTTGCACTTGGCGGAAATGCACTTGGCGGCGGAAGATATAACATGACAGCATCAATTCTTGGTGCATATGTTATTCAGTTCCTTACAACAACTCTTTACAGATATAATGTTCCGTCAACCGCACTTCCCGCATTTAAGGCAGTTGCAGTTATCATTCTTGTAATTATCAGTTCACCTGCCGTACGTCGTAAGTTCGAATCAATTAAGATGAAAAAGCAGGCTGCTGCCGCAAGTAAGGAGGTAGCAGAATGAAAAAAGATAACATTTTTTCAAAGCTTTATAAAAAAGTTACCAGTAATGACACAAACCTTCTGATGTCAATTACCATTGTTGTCTTTTTTGTAATGTATCTGATGGCAATGCTGGTTATCCAGGAAGGTTTCCTGCGTCCGCAGACATTCCTTAACATCCTGAACGAAAATGCATTTCTTATTATTCTTTCTGTTGGTCTGACAATTGTAATGATCACAGGTGAAATTGATATTTCCGTTGGCGGTGTGACTTGTCTCATCAGTATGGTATGTGCAAAGCGTGTTGAAGAAGGGGGAGCAAGTGTCTGGGCCTGCCTTTTGATTGGATTACTGATTGGCCTGGCTTTTGGCGTTGTTCAGGGTGCACTTGTTGCTTATCTTGATATTCAGCCCTTTATTGTTACCCTTGCAGGTATGTTCTTTGCACGCGGTATGACAACTATTGTCAGCCAGAACCCTATCCGAGTTACCAAACAGAGTATGATTGATATCAGCAATTACAGAATTGTAATTCCGGGGCTTGGGTATACAAATGATAACGGAATTTTTGTTAAAGGAAAAATAGAAATTGGTGTTATTATTGCTCTTGCATTGGTAATAATCATGGCTGTTGTTCTTAAAAAGACAAAAATCGGCCGTTCGTTCTATGCAGTCGGAGGAAACCCTCAAAGCGCATTGATGCTTGGCATTAATGTCAGAAGAACAAAGTTTATATCACATGTTTTCTGTGGTGTTCTTGCCGGAATAGGTGGTTTTGTTTATTTCCTCCATTCATGTTCGGGAAATCCTTCTCATGCGTCAGGTGCGGAAATGAATGCCATTGCATCATCAATTATTGGCGGTACAATGCTTACAGGCGGTGTTGGAAATGTTGTAGGTACCTTATTTGGTGTCCTTTCACTTAATACCATTAAGTCTATTGTAGCTGCTGCCGGCCTTGATGATTCCTGGTGGATCGGCATTACAGTTGCTGCTATGCTTTGCATCTTCCTGGTTATCCAGAGCGTGGTTGTTTCTGTCAGAAAGAAACGCAATTCAAAGAGCTGATACTTGCCTTATGGCGGGGCTGTCCCAGGGACAGCCCCGTTTTTGGGGTTCTGGGGTTTCTGAGCACTCGCGAAAACCTCTCTGGTACTCAGCAGCCCCAACATAAGCTACGCCCGTGCAATGTTTCGGCCGGGAAACTAAAATTCCGGGGATTCGGCTGAAACCCAAGGGGCATAACTTATTTTCTGCTTTCATAACGCTGATTTTTATGATAAAATAAACAAGATAAAAGTATGCGGGGTTTTGAAATGAAAAAAAGGTTGACTTGTTTGTTGCTTGTTTTGATTGTTCTGGCGCTTGCGGGCTGTGGTGAAAAAGAACCCACGGCAACTCCGGAACCTGTGAATGATAAGATTATTGTCGGATTCTCGCAACTTGGTGCAGAATCTGATTGGAGAAGCGCAAACACAAAGTCCATGAAGGAAACATTTACTGCTGAGAATGGCTTTGAATTGATTTTTGATGATGGACAGCAGAAACAGTCTAACCAGATAACTGCAATAAGAAGGTTCATACAGCAGCAGGTTGATTACATTGTTTTGGCACCGGTTACGGAGACCGGCTGGGATACTGTTCTGCAGGAGGCAAGAGATGCCGGAATACCTGTAATAATTGTGGATCGAATGGTTGATGTGAAGAATCAGAGCCTGTTTACCGCGCATGTCGGTTCGAATTTTGAACTTGAAGGCAAGAAAATGACAGCCTGGCTGAAGGCTTTTATAGATAATGCGGGAATTGAGAACTCAGAACTTCGCATCGTAAATATTCAGGGTAACCTTGGAGCTACTGCTCAGATTGGACGTACGAAAGGCCTTGAGGATGCCTGCGCAGCTTACGGATGGACGCTTCTTGGTGAAATTCCGGGCGAGTTTACCCAGGCCAAGGGACGTGAAGTAATGGAACAGTTCCTGAATACATATGAGAACATAAATGTTGTTTACTGTGAGAATGATAACTCGGCTTTTGGCGCCATTGAAGCCATTGAAGCTGCGGGATTTACCGTCGGATCGGATATTGCAAACGGTCAGATTATGGTTCTGTCGTTTGACGGTGTAAGCAAAAATGCGGTTGAACTTGTAAGCTCCGGAAAGATCACCTGTATCGCAGAATGTAATCCGCTTCACGGGCCACGAATCAAAGCTATTATTGATGCTCTTGAAGCCGGAGAAAAGCCGGAAAAAGAGGAATATGTCAGCGAACGTATTTTCAGTGCGGATGAATCAGTGGGTGAAATCATGGTAGACGGTATTAAATATGATATTTCCAAGCCGGAATAAGACATTTGGATAACCAAAGTTTAGTGGGGTTTCCCAAAGTTTAATGGGGCAGTCCGTAAGGGCTGCCCTTATTTTAGGATAAAAAGCAGGAATCCCCGATAATTCAATTATAGGTATAGTTTGCACGCGTTTTCATGCCAATTGTTAAGAAAGTGTTACAAAAACGAAAATTTCTTGCCTTTATTAAAAAGTGTGTGTTATGGTGATATCAGAGAGATGGGTTAGCACTTAAAACATTTGAAAATCACCTACAAACTAATAATAAATGAGGGTTTAATTATGAAAAACATTCTTTACTGGTTACTTACAATTGTTCTGATTGCAGGATTATCTTTTTCAGGAGTCAGAAAAGACGTGGATGAAACTGAAGATATTACTTCAGTTGAAAATATTTCAGACGAAAACGAAACTGATGAAAAACTTTCGGCCGTTACAGATGAGGATCCTGCTGTTGAAAATCCTGCTGAAGAAAAGCAAGGGCTGGCACTTCCTGTTCCTTCATCGGAAAAACATATCGGTTTCAATCTGACAGAAGTGAAAATGGTTGGACAAACAAATTGGACAAACATGTATTCAAGTGTTACAAATTTCAGCGGTATTTATGATATTTATTCACTGAATTATTCAATTCTTGATGCAGCCGGAAATGAAATCGGTCAGTGCGAGATTCTTGCTGATATTACAGGTGATTATGTTGAAAAGCCCGTTGCTGTAGCAAAATCCGTTAGCATTTCTGTTTCAGGCAAACAGCTTTTCTCCGTTGAATTAACTTTCGTCTTAAATGGTGAGAATATAGTGGACGGTAAGATAAGCGATGAAATCCCTTATGAATTGGCTACTGTGACAGGTGGAAAAGAAGACCTCTGGTATGTGGAAGACTTCAAACCTTCTTTTACAGATGATTTTGTTTCTCAGATTACAGATTCAAAACTCTCTGTTTTAAATCTTTGTACTTTAGATATTGCCGGACTTTTTGACGGTAAAAATGAAATTAATTCTGTTGTTAATTGTGCCAAGTTTTACATTACTGCAGATGGTGTTCCGGAGAAAATGGTTTCTGCAGCAGATGATACTCCCGTTGAAATATATAAATATGACGGTTTAGGTAATTTAATTCAGATTAATGGGTTTACGGATGATGGTCAGCCTTCCAGAATAACTTACAATACGTATGACCTTGCCAACAGATTAATCAAAACTTCAGTACATGAAGCAGATAACTCATTTGTTTATGCAACAGAATATGAATATGATTCAGAAGGAAACCTTATTAAAAAAATCGGTACTTCAATTTATGGCTCAATGAATTACATTACCGAATATGATGCTAACGGTGAGGAAATCAGAACAACAATGCCCATGGGTGATGATTGTCACGACATGCCTTATTATTATGAGTTGAATTCTTCAGGACTGATTATTCTTGAGGCAAGCTTAAATGATGACGGCACGGAAGCATATCGTTTTGAATTTACATATGATTCAGACGGTAATCGATATATGAAATACTATGAAAACGGCGAACTTGTTCGCGAAGGTTTCGATGATTAAAAAAAAATCGAACTAAAAAGAATTAGAGAGAAGAAATAAAAGTATGAAAAAGATTTATTCTGTCATTATCATTTTGTTGACAATTTCCTGCCTTGCAGCATGCAAAGATTCAAAGGTTACGTCTGCTCCGACTAATGCGCCGGCTGACATAACTTCAACGCCGGCTGTAACACCTGAGGAGGGCACGCCTACACCGACTCCCAAAACTGAGGTAATAGCTTATTATAAACAAGACGGAACACTTGATTATTCAAACAAAATTACTTATGGGAACAATGGACTTCCAGCTTTTGAAGAAATTTCCGATGCTGACGGTGCATTAAAGTATTCTTTTGAGTATGTTTATGACGAAAAAGCCCAAAAGGCTGAGATTAAAACGTATAAAAATGGCATATTATATAGTATTACGGAACAGGCATTTTATGATGGAAAACTGTCTGATGATTATGAAAACACGGATTTCTATGATGAAAATGGAGTTCTTATCAGAAGAGTAGAAGCGAATACGATGTTCTCTGTTTGTTTTGAATATTATAAAAATGGTAATGTAAAAGAACGTTCAAGTGACGGTTTCAAGGCTGAGTATTATGAGGATGGCCGTATAAAATCCAGAACAGCATTTGCATATGAGGGTGACTCAGATGAAGTTTATTCTTCATATTTAGAGTTGTTTTTCTATGATAATAGCAATGAGTTGTGTCAGATTAAATATGCTCGGAATGACATTCCTAATCACGCTGTCAACGGTGTCGACGGAGGAGAATATTTTATAAGTGCAGTAATTGATTGCAAAAAAGACGAAACAAAAGTTGATACCTATATTAAGGTCAAAGAAACAGTTTACAATCTTAATGGGGATATTTTGGAGTGGACCGAATATAAATCCAATGGCGAATGGAGCAGGTTTTCAGGAACAAATCAGTTGATTGAAAAAGGAACCGGTGACCCTGCATATTTTATCCCCGAAGAGTATAGTTGTGTACATGATGATAAACGATATTATACATTTGAGTCAGACTTGACATTAATTACAGATAATCCGATTAAAAATGAAGAGGTAAGCTGTTATTATGATGATTCGTCAAACTCATATAAAATAGAATATGGTTATAATTATATTAATGAATATGGTTTCGATGATGGAGTCTGGATAACAGGATATTATCAGAACGGTATGCCGGTTAAGACTGTAAAGACCGGTGCTGATATAGAAGAAACAACTCTGTACCGTGAAGATGGGACAAGGTTAAAGACGATTGCATCCGACGAAACGTTCGATGTCTATGAAGCTGAAATAAATTATCGTACAGATAATCAGATTGATAATTATTATTGCTCAAGGGGAGTTTGGGTTGCAGGAATTGAGAACCCTCCTTTGGATATTGATACAGAACATGAACAATTCCTGTATGATGAAAATGGCTTTTTGATTCAGGTTAATCGCGAATATACTGATAATAAAAAAGACAGAGTAGTACTTGCCTGTATTAAAGATGAAACAAAGCCGAATACCTATATTGCAGTCAAAGAAACATGGTATGATTCTGACGGAAACATTACAAGTGTGTATGTATTTGATAGAAACAAAAAAGAGTATATAGTTTACAATCAATCCGGAGATGTGGTTAAGTCAGGTGATCTTACCTCATTACATCATTGCTATAATTATTATTATTTCTATGATGATGAGATTGAGGCATTGGTAGTAAATACGGATAGGACACTTTTTGGTTATTCACCTAGTGAGGATATGTCATTTCAAACTGTTTTGTATTACATCTTAAAAGATTTTTGGTTTAAATAATGAAATAATATGGATATGAACTAAAACCCCGGGGCTTTTGCCCCGGGGTTTTGGTTCAATATTCAACTTCTATTAGTGTCAACCCTTGCGCGGGTGCTGTGTAGCCTGCTTTATCCCGATCAAGCGATATTAGTGTATCCTGAATGCTTTCCGGTGTGCGACGTCCGTCACCAACCTCAATAAGGGTGCCGGTCAGAATTCGGACCATATTCATAAGAAAACCGTTTCCTGTGTAGAAAATGCAGATTTCTGAGGAAGCCTTTGAGATATCAATGGAAGTGATTGTACGAACGGTTGACTTTTTAATATGTCTGTTCCCGCAGAAGGCCTTGAAATCATGTGTTCCAATCAGATATGAAGCAGCTGTACGCATTTTTTCAATATCAAGCGGAGTTGTGTAATCATACATAAAGCGATGTTCGAAAACGTTGGAAATTGCAGAGGTGTTGATTCTGTAAAGATAAGTTTTCGAACGGGCTGAAAGACGTGCATGAAAATCGGCGGGGACTTCTTCAACAGATAAAACAGCAATATCCTTTGGAAGAAGGGTGTTAACTTTCTTAAGAAAGTCATCCTTTTGAAGAATGTTCAACGCATCTTCAGAAGTTTTTTTGCTCTTGTCCGAACAGTTAATACTGCATTTGGCTGTTTTGAAACTTGCTACCTGACCTTTTGCATGAACTCCTGCATCTGTACGGCCTGAACCTGAAAGCTCAATTTGCTCGGAAAGAACTGAGGAAATCACAGCTGTGAGTTTTTCCTGTATGGTGTTTTCTGTGTTTCCCTGCGACTGCCAGCCGTTGTAGCGCGTGCCATCGTAGGAAATGAGAAGCTTATAATTTGCCATTATTTCACCGGTGAGAGAAGGACAATAATAATTACAATAACTGCCTGAATAACAATGAACCTGAAGACAGTCTGTGTATCTGACCATTTTTTGCTCTTGCGGAAATGGTCATGCAGCGGGGTACGGATGTTCTTCATGATTTTAATTTTCAGGAATCTGAGAAGAGAAACCTTAATCAGTCCAAGGCCACCGTCAAGAATGAACACAATTCCGAATGCAAGGAACAGGAGCGGGTCACAGTAAAGTGCAAGGAGCGCCAGAAAAATACCGAGCGCACGTGAGCCGGCATCGCCCATAAGGATGGTGCTTGGTGAAGAATTAAACCACAGATATCCAAGAAGCGACATGATAAACATGATTGCAAGCGGGCTGAGAGCTGTTGTTCTGCCTGCTCTGACAATAACCAGAAGGAATCCCAGGAAGCTTACAATTGAAAGACTTGCGCAAAGTCCGTCAACACCGTCTGTGCAGTTAACAACGTTGATAGAAGCCCAGATCAGAATGACTGCAAGAATGATGAAAAGCCAGCCCGGAAGTGTTATGCTTGTTCCGAGCAGTGCAAGGTTCAGAACGGATCCGTTGTAGTGAACAAAGGTAAAAGCCATAGCAAGAGCGATTACAAGGTCAAGCGCGCCCTTAAGATATTCGTTCCAGGGCTTTTCGGAAGCGTCGTCGAAATAGCCGCTAAGCATGGAAGCCAGAATGCAGGCACAGTAGATGGGAAATTCAGCGGTATTCGTGGGAATGAAAACAATTCCGCAGAAAAGAATAACTGCAATCAGAATGATTCCCGCACCACGTGCTTTTCCCTGTGAAAGTTCACCGTTTACGGCAAACTTACGGCCGCCGTCACGCGGAAGCCTGTTTTTGAAAACCGCAAGAAGCAGAACTGTAAGTGCAAAAGCAAGAAAATAGCCGGCAATGAGAAGAATGCCTGATGCCGATGAAAATAAATTAGTTAACATAAAGAAATCTCCATTTCGAGTGTTGCACAGCCGGATGGTCCGGGAATGCAAACACTGTGACATATTTATCGCCGAAATTATAACACTAATTGTCAGGGGTGGCAAGTTTTGAGAAGAATATAAATTCTATCGCATTCCTGCTTAAAAATCAGATTTACAATTTCATTTTATTAATTAAATAAATTTCCCCCTTGCACTTCCATCGTTCTTATGTTATGGTGTTGTCGTTAATTGTTTTTCACGTATATCACTTGTAAGCATCACAAAAATATTTACATGGGAGAATGTCATGGGAACAGTAAGACGAGTATATGTTGAGAAAAAAGCCCCCTTTGCAGTAAGAGCAGGAGAACTGACTGAAGAAATCCACAGTTATCTTGACCTCAAAAACGTGACCGGGGTTCGTGTTTTAGTTAGGTATGATGTTGAGAACATTAGTGACGAAACTTACAGGCAGGCTCTTGGTGCCGTTTTCAGTGAGCCGCCGGTTGACTATCTTTATGAAGAGCAGCTTCCGTTAAATGATGGAGACCGCTCTTTTTCTGTTGAATACCTGCCGGGTCAGTTCGACCAGCGGGCAGATTCTGCAGAGCAGTGCGTGAAGCTCTTAAATGAAACGGAAGAACCGGTAATTCGTACCGCAATGACATACATCATTTCGGGAAAGATTGATAACCGTGATTTTGAGCGCATCAAGGCATATTGCATAAATCCGGTTGATTCGCGCGAAACAACAGACGAAAAGCCTGAAACGCTTGTGACAAAATTTGATGTTCCGAAGGATGTTGCAATCTTTGACGGCTTTATTTCCATGCCTGAGAAGGAACTGAAAAAGCTTTACGAGTCACTCGGACTTGCAATGACCTTTAAGGATTTTCTTCATATCCGCAATTACTTTGAAAATGCAGAGCACAGGAATCCTACCATGACGGAAATCCGTGTGCTTGATACATACTGGTCTGACCATTGCCGTCACACCACCTTCCAGACCGAACTCAAGGATGTCAAGATTGAAGACGGCTTCTTCCATGAACCTATAGAGGCAAGCTATGACAGATACCTTGCTGACCGCGGAGTTCTTTACAAGGACCGCCCGGACAAGTTTGTCTGCCTTATGGATATTGCAATTCTTGCCGCAAAGAAGCTGCGTGCGGAGGGCAAGCTTGACGATATGGAAGTATCAGATGAAATCAATGCCTGCTCAATCGTTGTTCCCGTTGAAATCGATGGAATTACTGAGGAATGGCTTGTATTCTTCAAGAACGAGACACACAACCATCCTACTGAAATTGAGCCTTTTGGTGGCGCTGCAACATGTCTTGGCGGCGCTATCCGCGACCCGCTTTCAGGCCGTGGCTACGTTTACCAGGCCATGCGTGTAACGGGTGCAGCCAATCCCACCGCACCTCTTAAGGATACGCTTAAGGGCAAGCTTTCACAGAGAAAACTTACAACTGGTGCCGCAAAGGGCTACAGCTCCTACGGCAACCAGATTGGTCTTGCAACAGGACTTGTTGATGAAGTTTATCACCCCAATTACGTTGCAAAACGTATGGAAATCGGCGCTGTAATGGGCGCTGCACCGCGTAAAAACGTAATCCGTGAAAACTCAGACCCGGGAGATATCATCATCCTTATGGGCGGACGCACGGGACGTGACGGCTGCGGCGGTGCAACAGGCTCATCAAAGGTTCATAATACACAGTCGATTGAAACCTGCGGAGCTGAAGTTCAGAAGGGCAATGCACCCACCGAACGCAAGCTTCAGCGCCTCTTCAGAAGACCTGAGGTAAGCTCGCTTATCAAGAAATGCAACGATTTCGGCGCAGGCGGTGTATCGGTTGCAATCGGCGAACTGGCAGACGGTCTGATGATTGACCTGGACTGTGTTCCGAAGAAATATGCCGGCCTTGACGGCACCGAACTTGCCATTTCCGAATCACAGGAAAGAATGGCTGTTGTGGTTGATCCCGGAAATGTTGACAGGATGCTTGAATTTGCTGAATCTGAGAACCTTGAAGCAGTTGTTGTTGCAAAGGTTACAAAGGAGCCCCGTCTTGTTATGACATGGCGCGGAAAGGAGATTGTAAACATCTCAAGAGCCTTCCTTGACACAAACGGAGCGCATCAGGAAACAACTGCAACAATTACGCTTCCTAAGCAGAGTGAGGATTATTTCAGGACCGGAGCTGAGTATGCCGCTTCAAATCCCGGCGCAAAGGAAAGCGAAAAGCGTCCCGGAAAGACGCTTAAAGACCGCTGGCTCAACAGCCTGTCAGACCTCAATGTATGCTCAAAGAAGGGCCTTGTTGAGATGTTTGACAGTTCTATCGGCGCAGGAACGGTTACCATGCCTTACGGCGGAAAGAAGCAGCTCACACCTACTCAGACCATGATTGCCAAGCTGCCCGTATTAAAGGGTAAATGCGATACAGTTAC
>JAZQNE010000134.1:0-13780 GCA_045627185.1 Lachnospiraceae bacterium | reverse complement strand
CGTTTGCCTCCATTTTTGTGCCATCGATATAAAGATGGTTTAAATCCACGGATTCTTTTTCGAAAATATAGCTATTGATATCGTTGAAGAGATTTTCAATTGACGTAGCCAGTTCATTGCGTATAAAGTTGCCGATTGTGGCATGAGAAGGTGCAGGCATATCGTCTAAAAGATACATAAATCTAATGTCTGTGCGACAAAGCTTTTCTATATTCCTTAGCGAAGATACACCATGTTCCATAAAGGCGAAGAGTACAACCTTAAGGAGTTTATTTGAATCACATTTGGGACGACCTGTTTTGTAGTCCTTCTCCACAAAATATTTTGATAGGTCAATGCAATCCATAACCTCACAGAAAGTATATACCGGATCAGAAATATCAATAATTTTTTCGATTTCCAGTGGTAATTTCAGCTGTCTTGCTGTACAATATTCATTGGTTTTTTGTTTTAGTAGCATAAATCAATTATACCAAAAAATCGCCCAGACCGTTAGGTCTGAGCGATTTTTTTTAGGGGAGTTTTTTTACAGCCCCTTTTTTCATTATTTTTGAGATTACTTATTTTCCTTCTTTGATTCCTTTTTGGTTTCTTTGGATTCTTTTTGAGATTCCTTGGTTTCCTTCTTTGATTCCTTGGATTCTTTTTTGGAGGTTTCCTGATTTGTTTTCTTAAAGAAATTATGATTATCAATCAGGCTTTCAATTGCCTGGGTTTTCATATATACATCAAAGCACAGCATGCATACAAAAGAGAAAATCTTGAGGAATTCAGCTTCATCCTCATTCTTTTCAACATTGGCAAAGGTTTTCTCAGAGATGTGAAGCTTATTTAAGATATCCTTTGTAACTTCCTTGGCCTGCTGCTTTTCAACCTTGTAAATCTCAGTGTAAATATCAGAAAGGTCAACACACTGCTCGCCCTTGAAATATGTGTCGGTAAGCGGTGTCAGAATGCTCTTGATATCGCTGATTGACATGATATTTTTCATGTAATAAATGAATATCAGCATAAACATATGGTTTTTGCTGTATTTCTTCTTTTCCGGGGACGGAATCAGCTCATTTTTTGTATAGTTGTTAATCATGGTTTTTGTAAGCAGTTTGTCATCATCAAAACGCTTCGATGACTCCAGATGCTTGTCCATGAAGGTTGTGACCTGGTCCATATATAAATCAATGTCCGGAACTTCATCAGGCCGGATATAATCCATTGAAAGTACCGATTCAAGAATGTCGCGTATATACTGGTTTTTCTCGGTTTCCATTATATTTCCTCCGCTTCATACACTAATAAGTGATTACATTATATGGTTTCTTAAACCATGTGTCAATTATCAATCATCTCTTTTTATAACCATACTTTCATATGATGTTTCTTTTTTTCACTGTCTTGGCTTCATCAACATTCATCATGTAATCCGACACGTTCATCATGTGATTTTTTATTTTCACTATGTGATTTTTTATTTTCACCGTGTTTATTCATACCCGTTACGTGATTTATCTTCTCCAACGTATAATCATCATCCGATTCTTTCGCTCATTTGTTCGATTTTAGTCTTGTATTAACCCCGTCTGTGTGCTAGAATATGAACCGTGTTCTGAGGGAAATCACACTTTCCGGGCTTCGTACAAATCTGTACAAATCCGCTTATTATCTGCATTTGGGGTGCTTTATGATAAATTATGAACTGTTAAATTCCGAACAGGTTCGTGCCGTCTGCCATGAAGACGGCCCTCTTCTCATTCTTGCCGGCGCAGGGTCGGGCAAAACGCGCGTTCTGACTCACAGAATCGCACGCCTTATTGAGGAATGTGACGTAAATCCTTATTCTATCCTTGCAATCACCTTCACAAACAAAGCAGCAAAAGAAATGCGCGCGCGTGTTGACAAGCTTGTAACAAACGGCGCAGAAGACGTTTTTGTCAGTACCTTCCACTCCATGTGCGCAAGGTTTCTTCGTCGTGACATTGAATGCATCGGTTATGACAGGTCTTTTTCCATTTATGATACTGATGACACAAAGGCTCTTATGCGCGAAGTTCTTAAATCGCTTGATATTGATACTAAAAAAACAAAGGAACGTGTCTTCATCAACGCAATTTCCGCTGCAAAAAATGAGCTTATCACCCCTTCAAAATATGACGAACTTGCCCTTGGTGACTTCAAAAAGCAGAAAATAGCAAGTGTTTATACGGAATATCAGAAACGCCTCCAGACCAATAATGCACTTGATTTTGATGATCTTCTTATGCTCACCGTGCAGCTTTTCAAAGAGCACCCTGAGGTTCTTGCCCGTTATCAGCGGCGTTTCCGTTACATCCTTGTTGACGAATACCAGGACACAAACCACGCCCAGTTTGAGCTTCTCCGTCTTCTTGCCTTCCGTCACGCGGATGATGGCTCAATTGAGCACAATCTCTGCGTTGTAGGTGATGATGACCAGTCAATTTACGCATTCCGTGGCGCGGACATCCGTAATATTCTTCAGTTTGAAAATCACTATCCTGACACAACAGTTATCAGGCTTGAACAGAACTATCGTTCAACAAAGGCCATTCTTGACGTTGCAAATGCGGTAATCCGCAACAACTACGGCCGTAAGGAGAAAACGCTCTGGACTGCAAATGAACAGGGTTCTCCCGTTGTATATAACCGTTATGAAACGGATCTTGATGAAGCTGACGGTGTAATTAATGAAATCAGGAAAAAGAATGAAGCCGGCACCCCACTGTCATCGTTCGCAATCCTTTACCGCACAAATGCCCAGTCCCGCCGTTTTGAAGAAAAGCTGGTCAGAAACAGCATGCCTTACAAGCTTGTAGGTGGTGTCAATTTCTATTCGCGAATGGAAGTTAAGGACATTCTTTCCTACCTGAAAACAATTGACAACGGCAAGGATTCTCTTGTGACACGCCGTATTCTGAATGTTCCCAAGCGCGGAATTGGCCAGACAACGCAGGACAGAATACTTGAGTACGCATATGCGCATGAAATCAGCTTCTATGATGCCTGCCGCGGCATAGACTATGTTGCCGGCATCAATTCAAAAACAAAAGAAAAGATTACATCTTTTGTAGCCATGATAGAATCGCTTCGCGCCAAAAGCACTTATCCGGGCACAACCGTGAAGGAATTGATTGAGGAGCTGATTGAAGCCATCGGATACGAAGAATACCTTGATGATTATTCCGAATCTGATGATGAAGCGGCCGACAGACGTGCCAACCTTAGCGAATTAATCAGCAAAGCCGCAGATTTTGAGGAAGTATTTGAAGTTTCCGACGGCGAATCCTCTCCGCTTTCGGCTTTTCTTCAGGAAGTTTCACTTGTGTCCGACATTGACGAGCTTACGGATGATGTTCCATCCGTAACCCTTATGACCATCCACAGCGCCAAGGGCCTTGAGTTTCCTCAGGTTTTCCTGTGCGGCATGGAGGACGGCATTTTCCCAAGCTATATGTCCATGAATGAAGATTCCGATACCGGTTCGGAAATTGAGGAAGAGCGCCGTTTGTGCTATGTTGGCATTACCCGCGCCATGAAAGAGCTTGTTCTTTCTTCCGCAAAACAGCGCATGCAACGCGGTGAAATCCAGTTCAATAAACAATCGCGCTTTATTGATGAAATTCCGCGTCATCTGTTAAGCATTCAAAAGAATACGCCCCACAAATATATTTCCGAAGACAGTTATTCGGAAACAAAGCAGAAAAAGCGCTTTGGGGAAGATTCAGACGTTTTTGCAAATGACTTTTTCAGCGGTTCACGTTCATTTGACTACGCTGATCTTGACAATATTTTTGAGAAGCCCAAGCCAAAGGCCACACCCCGTTTCACGCCTGATTTCGGACGTTCCGTAAATCAGCTTCCGCCAAAAAAGCAATTCGGAACCGGCGGTCTTCCCGACCTTCCCTACAAGGTTGGTGATTCCGTTAAACATCTGAAATTTGGTGAAGGTGTTGTAAAAGATATCACGGCCGGCGGAAAAGATTATGAAGTGACTGTTGAATTTCCGAATTTCGGTGTGAGAAAGATGCTTGCATCGTTTGCAAGGTTGCAGAAAATATGATATAATACATAACCGTCAAAGCAATATCGGTTATTTCACATCCATTAAAATATTATTTCCAGAAAGGAATAAGTTATGTTAGAAAAACTCAAAGAAATATTCTCATCAAACAAAAGCATTGACATTACATCGCTTACAAAGCTTGCCGAACTTCTTAAAAAAGAAAACGAAAAGCCCGTTGTTGTTGAGAAAAAATCAAGTCCTCTCACCGTAATTCTTGCAATATTCGGTGCCATCTCAGCAGTTGCTACAATCGCATACGCCGTATTCCGCTTTGTATGTCCCGAATATATCGAAGATTTTGACGATCTTGATGATTTTGATGACCTTGACGGGGACAATTTCTAAGTTGTTTTTTTCGCTATACAATATATTAGGCGTAGTTTTTAACCATTGATTATTTTTAAAAAGAGCACTTCATTTTTATCACAGAATGAAGTGCTCTTTTTTTATTAGGATAAGCATTTTATTTTTTTGTGGTTTAACCTCTTTATTGTGAAAAAATTAAAAAAAAGATTACAACCAGTCGCGATTAACAAACAAACATAACATTTTTTAATTTCTCTCATCCATATCCTTCTGAATCATCGGAAGAATCGGAAGTGCGTTATTTTTAATTTCTCCCATGTAAAAGCGCGGATCGAGTTCATCCTTGCGAAAGCTTTTGCGTCCGCCGTTTTTACTGCGTTCCCAGAACGTCATAAGTTCGGAAAGGCGCAGGTAATAATATTCATCTGTTTCTGAAAAATAAATCAGAAAGAAGGCTATTCCGTCCTGCTTTTCGAAATCGCTCATGAACTCAACCTGATGCTCGTGAATGTTCTGAAGCGCAAATGTGCCCGATGCACATTCCTTTGCATCAAAACAAACAGGAATTCCCTGAACTACGCCAAGGTAGTCGACGGTACTTTTCTTATCAAAATAAGCAAGCGTTATATGTCTTGTTGCCTTATCAATTTCAATGGGCGTGATAGGCGTAGGGATTTTCTGAATCACGGCAAGGCCCTGATTACGCAGCTTATCGATTGTAAAATTGATTGTTTCTTCAAGAACCGAGCCTCTCAGTCCCCGCGAATTCCAAAGTGCCATAATCTTTCATGCCCTTTCGTAAGCGATGCCTGCAGAACCATTTCACAAAGCCGTGCATTATGCCCGTTCGTAAGTGATGCCTGCAAAACCATTTCACAAAACCGTGCATTATGCCCGTTCGTAAGCAATACGCGGTTCGCCGTTGCTAAGATAAATGATCCCGCACTCGATAAAACCATTTTTTAAGATTGCATTACGCATAACATAATTATCTTTATGCGTATCAATGCGAAGATCCTTTATTCGGGTTGCTCCAAAGTCAACTGCGCTCTTCAAAACACCCTTAATATTTCCTGAGGATGCAATTCTGTGAATCACTCCGTAAACCGCATCCGGCTTCAGCCAAGCACCGTCTATATAATCATATGTCGGATCCTTTTCGACTGCAAAATAGAAAACAGCCTCAACCGTTCCGTTTTCCTCAATGACATAATTTTTTCGCCGGTTTATGTCATCTTCAACAATTTTCCTTGAAGGATGATTATTATTCCACTGATCCGGATTGTCATGACTTCGCATGAAATTTCTGGCAATCGCATAGATTTCCATTATTCTTTCAAGGTCTGACGTTTCCGCGTTTCTGATTATTCTGCTCATAATTTTTCCATATGTCACCGATTAATGTGCTGTTTACCAAGCCTGTACATATATTCGGAGGTTCTTCCGGTTTTTCTTCTCAGATTTTCACTCCGTATGCCCTGCAGAAATGCTCTATTTCCGCAGGCAGGCAGGTTTTGATTTCTTTGCCCGATATGTCCTCAAGCGGCCCGGAAAGTATCGGGAAAACCATTCTGTATGCGTGAAGCATCTGGCGTTTTATGCCGAATCGTTCCCGCATCAGAGCGTTATATTCACGGTCGCCGTATTTTGAATCGCCGGCAATCGGGTGTCCGATAGCTGCCATCTGTGCGCGAATCTGATGGCTTTTTCCGGTAATCAATTCCACTTCCAGAAGTGTGCCCGTACTTGTCGCGGAAATCGGTCTGTAGGCCGTTACAATGCGTTCTGCTCCCATGTTTTTATCTATGGAAACCTTGTTTGTAATTTCATCCTTCGTCAGAAAACTTTCCTCGCGTCCGGGCTCTTTTAATTCACCCTTTACGATGCAAAGATAATATTTCTCAACCGTTCTGTCCCTAAGCATTTTCGCAAGTTCGCGCTGACCGAATCCGGTTTTTCCCGCAAGAAGCAGGCCGCTTGTATTTCTGTCAAGTCTGTTTGAAACCGACGGCTTCAGTCCCTTCTCAATTCCGTTATTTTTCAGATAAGCGGCAACATATTCGACCGCGGAAACATCCGATTCTTCTGCCTTTTGGGACAAAAGACCTGCCGGCTTGTCAATTGCAAGAATATGCTCATTTTCAAAGACAATCCCGGGCATACGTTCAAGAAGATTCACCGTTTCGGAGTTTATTTGTGAAATGCGGTTTGAACCGTTGTGGGAATTGTTGCGCGGAACAGTGTGTGAATCATCCGATCCGTTTTCCGAAAACTTCTCAAAGGTATCATCGGAGAAGAAAACCTTAACCTCATCACCGGCGTTTAGGAGTTCATTTCCTTCAGCTTTTGCGCCATTCAGGACAATATTCTTTTTTCTGAGCATCTTGTAAAGGAAGCTCTTTCCCGCCCCGGGCAACAGGCGCATCAGATATTTGTCGAAGCGCTGACCCGCATCGGTTGCGGAAACCGACAACTGTTTCATCTTCTGTCTCCATTATCAAAATTCATATTCAAAAACCATCCGCTACCTTTTTCTATATATGTCTTAGGCCGCCAAATAACGGTTTTTGAATCTTCTACATGTGTCTCCAGCCCGCAAAATAACGGTTTTTGAAGTTTCCGTCCGAATATTTGCCCCAGCCGAGCGTATATCCGTCTACGCAGACAAGAACCCAGCCGTTTTCAAGTTTTTCGGGCACATCGATAGTTTCGCATTTAAGGTATCTCAATACACGTTCGTCGGAAGCCGGAAGATTCAGTATATTCCCGTATTGCTCCGATTTCAGTGCACACGCAAGGGCCTGACTGGGTTCAAAACGTTTCTTTTTTTCTTCACCAAGTAACAGCCCCGAACGCAGGATTCTTAACCCTTTTGTTGAGGGCAGTCCTTCCGGAAGCATGTAAAGCTGTTCGCCCCTCAGTTCAATTCTTTTTGTATCAATTTTTATTCCGAGTTTTCCAAAAAAATCAAGCGCTTCATCCGACAGCGTAAGCTTAGGAAGACGCGTCTCCGGAAATGATGTCCGCTCCTCGCCTTTCTTTCTGAAAAGAGCGATAAAATGGCCTTCTCCGTTGATTTTATGCGGCCAGAGTCTGACCGTTTTCTTTAGTTCATCCGTTCCGTTTTCAATCCATTCGGGGTGACCGGTGTCAAAACCGTCATAAGTACATACCGAAGGTGCATATGAAAGGGCCGGAACCAGCTCCATCTCAGGAAATGCCTCAAGAACCTCAGTTACACTGCCTTCATCCTCCTCCGGTGAAAATGTGCAGGTGGAATACAGGAGCAATCCGCCCGGCCTCAGCATTTTCACAGCCTGCGGAAGAATCTCCGATTGCAGTTTGTGATAATACCCTGTTCCGTACTGTTCCCAATTTTTCATGATAACCGGGCTTTTGCGGAACATGCCTTCACCTGAGCACGGTGCATCAACAAGTATTTTATCAAAATACTCCGGAAAATAATCCGCCAGTTTATTTGGTGTTTCACTTACAACAAGGATGTTCGGCGCACCGAATAGTTCAAGATTTTTCAAAAGGGCCTTGGCTCTTGAATTGGAAATATCGTTGGAAACAAGAACGCCTTCACCCTTTAATTTAGCGGCCAGTTCCGTACTTTTTCCGCCTGGTGCCGCACAAAGATCGAGCACCCGCTCCCCCGGATTAACGGGCAGAAGGCAGGCGGGTGTCATGGCGCTGGGTTCCTGAAGATAATAAAGACCCGCGTAGTAATAAGGGTGAACGGCCGGCCGCTCGCCTTCATAGAAATAGCCGTTATCAACCCACGGAACACGTGAAACGGAAAACGGCGACAAAGCCTCAAATTCAGCCGGCGAAAGCTTCGCCGTGTTGACTCTCAGGCCGTTTTTACTGTTCTGTTCAAAAGAGCGAAGATACGCTTCGTATTCTTCGCCCAATTGTTTTTTCATTCTTTCACTATAAGAAACAGGTAATTCCATAATCCGCGTATGGCACAAAGGCCATAGCCCTCCGAATAATCAGACCGGTTCACACTCTGAAACCCGCAAACGGCGAATAGCCGGGTCATTTCAGACTCTGTGCCCTGTAGCCCTCCGAAATAATATCAAGTTCCTTGTGGAAACGTTCAAGCTGCTGAAGGTCCTCTGACTCAAATACCTTAAGAAACTCATCCTGAATTTTAAGAATCTCACGCTTGTTTGCCAGTTTGTAAAGGTTCTGGATGTTCGTAAGAATGTCAGCAACCAGATGCGCCTTAATATTAAATGAATTCTGCGCGTCCATAATTTCCTCACGGATTGAAGACATTCCGCGATCAAGCTCAGTTACGCTCTCAGACGCCTCAAGCAGCTGCTTTCTAAGGTTATCAGGCATGTTCTGCTTGTATTTGTACTGAAGTGAATGTTCAACCGTTGCCCAGAAATCCATGGCAAGTGTTCTGACCTGAATTTCAACAACAAGCTGCTTAGGCCCGTTCAACGTTTCTACGGTATATAAAACATTCATGTGGTAGCTGCGGTAGCCGCTCGGCTTCGCATTCTCCACATAATTTCTTTCGCTGGTAATAATCATGTCGCTTCTTTTACGGATCAGTTCAACTACTTTATAAATATCTTCAGTGAACTGGCAGATAATACGCACGCCCGCAATATCATCAATTTCCTCTTCAAAGCGGTCAATATCAATTTTCTTTTTCTGTGCTTTTTCAAGGATGCTGGAAATGGTTTTTACACGTCCCTGCACCTTTTCAATCGGGGAATACTGCCCCATATTTCTGTACGATACGATAATGTGCTCAAACTTTGTTACTATTTCATCAACAGCAAGCACATACGGATCGAGTATTTCTCTCCAAAGCTGTATTTCCATATTGTACCCTCATACATTAATTATTAAGCTTGTCCCATAAAGCTGTATTTTGCCGATTTCTTCCCATAACCGGACTTTGCGGGTTTCCCCGCGATTACCGTTTTTCCCCGCAAAACCGGTAAAAAAGGCTGCTGCAAACTGCAGCAGCCCCGTATAAACGAATTATTAAACTCTCTTAAGGTATTCGCCTGTTCTTGTATCGATTGAAATTCTGTCGCCGATTTCAACGAAGAGCGGAACCATGATCTGGGCACCTGTCTCAACAGTTGCGGGCTTTGTAGCACCTGTAGCGGTGTTACCCTTGAAGCCGGGCTCTGTCTCAGTAATCTCAAGTTCTACAAAAAGCGGAGGCTCAACTGAGAATACATTGCCCTGATGTGAAAGCATCTTAACAACTTCATTCTCCTTAACGAACTTAAGAGCGTCACCAACCTGATCCTCTGTAAGAGCGAACTGGTCATATGTTTCTGTGTTCATAAAGTTGTACATATCACCATCTTTGTAAAGATACTGCATGTCACTTCTTTCGATGTGTGCCTGAGGGTACTTATCCGTAGGGGAGAAGGTACGCTCAACAATACCACCGTTCTTGATGTTTCTTAATTTTGTTCTAACGAATGCTGCGCCTTTGCCGGGCTTAACATGCTGAAACTCGATAACCTGTAAAACATCACCGTCAATTTCAAGTGTGATACCGTTTCTGAAATCGCCTGCTGAAACCATAAAAATCCTCCAAAAAAATCTCTAAAAAAATTTTAGACTCATAAAGCCACATAGAAGTTTAACCCAAATATTGAAAATTTGCAATAGTTTTTTTACTATAGTTCAATCAGTTCCTTAGGCGATGTGGCAAAATTATCAAAGCCTTTCTTTGTAAATGCACCCATATCCTCAATTCTGACGCCGCCAAAACCGCTGATGTAAATTCCGGGCTCATCGGTAAGTGTCATACCCTCACGCATCTTGCCGGCATAACGGATGTTGGCGTTGGGAGCCTCATGGATATTAAGACCCACACCGTGTCCGAGACCGTGTCCGAAACAGCCTTCATAGCCTGCTTCATAAATGATGTCACGTGCAATTTTATCAATTTCAATACCGGTAAGACCGGGGCGAAGCTTATCAAGAACAGCAAGCTGTGCGGTAAGAACGGTATTGTAAATCTTCTTCTGCTTCTCGCTTGCTTTGCCGACAACAACTGTACGTGTCATGTCTGAGCAGTAGCCCTGATATTTGCATCCGAAATCAAGTGTGACAAAATCACCTTTGGCAATTTTCTTTGTTGTGGGAACGGCATGAGGCATTGAAGAATTTACACCGCTCGCAATAATCGGATCAAAGGAATTTCCCTCTGCGCCAAGCATTTTCATTGTAAACTCAAGACGTGCTGCAATCTCAAGCTCAGTTACACCGGGCTTAATGTATTTGATGATTTCAGCAAATGCAAGGTCTCCGATGTGCTCCGCCTGACGCAGTTTTTCAAGTTCTTCGGGCGTCTTCACGATACGAAGCTCCAGAAGTTCCGTTTCAATGTCAACAAACTGTACGCCGCGACATTTCTTTTTCCATGCATCACGCTGTGCGCAAAGTGTATGTTCGGCTTCAAAACCTACCGTCTTAACGCCGTGATCTTCAAATATCTTCTTGAGATTTCCGGCATAGCCAAGGCCTGCAACGTCGATAACATCCGAACCCTTTGCCTCGTCCTGCGCCTGATAAATATAGCGGAAATCGGTAAGAACATAGGAGTTCTTTGCAGTGATTACACAAATACCGGTATCTCCGCGGTATCCGCTCACGTAGCGAATGTTGTTGGGATTTGAAAGAAGAATGGCATCAAGTCCCTTCTCTTTCATGATTTTACTGAGTGTTTTGTTCATAATTTTATCTCCTGATTCTCACATAGAATCTTATTTTGCTAAGAATTAACGAAACCCTGCCCGGCAATACATTCCTTATTCCATATGAACAGCGTAACGTGTACCGTCTTCACGCATGATTACAAATGTTCTGAAATCATTTGTAATCATGGCATTGACGCCTTCAAACGTGTAGTCCTGAATAACGTTGAAATCAGAATCTATAAAATAATAGGTCTTACGGTCAAAACTAACAAGCGAATAGCCGTTATAGGAAAATCCCGATGCATCCATGAATGAGGCAACCACTTCACCGTTCCTGACATAACACCATTCGTGATTTTCAGCCGATGCTCCCAAAAACAGATCGTCATAAACGGTTCTGCTATATTCCAGCCATTTTGAGGTGTCATAATCTGTTAACAGTAACGGAGTGTCTGTCTCAGGGAGAACAGCTGTCTCAGGCGGAACAAGTTCGCCTGTATCTACATTTAAGTAGCACCACACAATGCCCGTCGGATCATTCCAGTCATCAACCTTTGAAAGTTCCACATACCTGCCGTAAAAGTTTGAAGGATAAATCATTGCGAAATCCCCTTCTCCGGTAAGGTATTCCCAATTGTCCGGAACAACTGCGGGGGCTGAAGTCGAATCAAGATCTTTCTGATAAACCAATTTGCCCTTATTGTCATAAACTATAACGCTAGCTCCCTTCAGTGAATAATCCGAATAATCAAGATTTTCCCGGGTTTGAGCAAAGATAATATCGCTTGTTCGAAGTGTGGTCAGGAAATTCCAGATTCCAACGTCCTGATAAAAATTAACAATATTATTTCCCGAATAATCATACACCCTGTAAATACTTTCGCACCGGTCAGGACTTGAATAATAGGTGTAATAATAGAATCCGCCGAATCCTGCCGAATGAGAATCATCTTCTGCTTGAAGTTCAGGCAATTCCGGGTCAGCAACTATGAAATTAATAGGAGAAGCTGCCGGAATAAATACAGGGTCAGCCGAAGCAGCTTTTGTAGGTTCTGCCGCAGGCTCCGGTGTTGGTGTTGCAGTCGGCTCTTTTGTAGGCTCTGCGGCCGTTTTCTGAGTGGATGTAGGTGTTGGTGCTTTGGTTGAAGCTGTAATAACATCATTTTCACCGCATCCCGTACAGCTCAAAAGAAGAACAACTGTTAAGAGCATTACAAAAACCTTGATTTTCTTCATTTTTTTCTCCTTAATACTTAATGTTCAATTATTTTTTTCACTGCTTCAATGTAGCCATCTGTAAGCATTCCGCTTATCACACCGGTACATACTTCTCCGGTAACTGTTTTATTTCTGAATTCCTCACGGCTGTGGATGTCAGAAAGATGAACCTCAAACACGGGACATTTCAATATTTCAATCGCATCTCTGATGGCAATGCTGTAATGCGAATATGCACCGGGATTGATTATAATTCCGTCAAATCCTTCAAGAAAGGCTCTTTGAAGCGCATCAACAATTGCGCCCTCATGATTGCTCTGGAAGAATTCAGTATCAACGCCCCTCTTTGCACAAAAAGCTTTGATTTTGGCAACCAGTTCATCATATGTTTCGGTGCCATAAATGTTTTTGTCACGATATCCGAGCATGTTTAAGTTCGGTCCGTTAATTACAAGAATTTTCATCTTCTTTCTCCCTCTTGTAAAAGAACAAAACAATTCTTTCAAGCTTACGTTTGAATTTTATGCTTTTCTTTTCTTTTTCCGCAAGCGGACTCACAAGAATACTGTGCATGCCGGTTCTGTTAGCCCCGAATACATCCGTAAAAATCTGATCTCCTATGGAAACCGTATTAAAGCGGTTTGTCTTCATCAGCTTCATTGCGTTGCGATACCCTTTTCTGCTGGGCTTTTTCGCATCAAACACAAAGAGCATTCCAAGATTATCGGCAAAGTTCTTAACACGGCTCTCATTATTGTTTGAAACAACGCAGGTTTTAAATCCGAGACCTCTGATTCTGTTCATCAGCTCACGGGCCTGGTCGTCTGCGGGAGCATCGTGCCCGACAAGGGTATTGTCGATATCGAATACGATTCCCTTAAAGCCTCTTGACCACAGTTCTTCGTAATCAATCTCAAACGTTGATTTTGCTCTTTCACGCGGATAAAATCTTCTGAATATACTGTTTTTTCTTTTGATGTTAAATTTCATAAGTGTTTCCGTGAATTCCGGCAGCCGATTCAAATCAATTATAATGCTTTGATGGCGCTGTTCCGGTTTTTTTATACAAATGATGCGAGTGTCAAAAGTACATTTTGCCACCTGTATCAATAAATACAAAATAAAGTATAATCCAAACTATGCAAAATCGCAAGTTATGATATTTGATTATTTATAAATAAAAAGATTATTTTTTCATAAAGGAGCGGTCCTCCTCATTCTTCCAGCATTTACAAGGCTTTTCGCGCTTTGCTTCAAAATGTAAGCGTTTACATTTTTGTCTTGCATTTTTATGTAACATACTCTATAATTAATTTTGTTCGAAAAACTTTTACAGGAGGATTTTCCATGAGTTACATTGATAAATTTTCTCTTAAGGGCAAGATTGCTCTCGTTACCGGTGCTTCTTACGGAATCGGTTTTGCTATTGCAAGTGCATATGCCAAGTCGGAGGCCAAGCGGTCTTAGGAAGACAACTGCTGGTAACAAC
>JAZQNE010000133.1:0-3742 GCA_045627185.1 Lachnospiraceae bacterium | reverse complement strand
CCCGCAAAATCCTCACGTGCAATCAGGCTCATCTGCGATGTGAAAACTTCTGTGTTAACCTCAGGTTCGGACTTCAGGAAACCTTCAACTTCACCTATGGAATTAAAATAAACATTATATATGTTATAGCCCTGAAACCGCTTGGTTTCAAGGAACCGGCATTCACCCGGTTTAACACCTTTGCCCATTTATCCAAAGCCTTTCTGGTTTATCTGATAACTACGCCGCGTCTGATATCATCGACCTTCTGAACGAAGCGCTTTGCAATTGCTTCCGCAGGATTTCCGACTTTAATTCCGGCCTGAATCTGCTGGGCAAGGAATGCAAGGTAGGTTTCATCCTTTGTCTGAATGAATTCATAATCAAGTATTTTGTCAAGATTGAAGCTGCCGTTATCAATATATTTCTTGATTCTTGTAACGTCACGTGTGGTAATGATTCCGGGAGCCTCCGAGTGGCTGCTTCTGCTCCATGCATTTGTTGCATTTCTGAAGGCAACAACAAATTCATACCATGCGTTGTATTTACCAAGGATTGCACGCTCAACTTTGTTGTCATAACCAATATAGATAGGTGTGAAACGCTGCTGAACGGATTCCTCAATTCGCTCACGTGTGTTGTAAATATTGTCCGCACCGTTACCTGCCGTGTTTCCGGCACCGATTATACGGAAGTTGTTATGTCTCTGTACACGCTCGCCGTTAGGGAAATTGTAGCTTCCGTGCGATGTGTTTGACAGGAATGCATTGAGCTTTACGGTAGCACGGCTGTTACCGTTATCCAGCTCATCGCAGAAAGCAATCTTGCCGTACTTGTAACAACGGTAGAAATTAGGCTTGCTGTAGCCGCCGTTTGCGGTCTGGAAACCAAGTATATCATACTCTTCATTAATGTAACCGATATCAATGAATTCCACGTTGAGAAGCTTTGCAAGCTGACCTACCATAAAGGTTTTACCGCATCCGGACGGTCCGATAAGGTAAGGGTTCGCATTTTCCATAACAGCCATGACAACATCGTCAAACATCTGATGGAAGTGGGCACCCTGAGCCTCCATTTTCTTTTTTGCTTCCATGACATGGTTGAAACGGTCACGGAAATTAACGGAATCATCAAGCAGCGGATTGATTTCGGGGATGGGCTCGGAATCATCAATCGGAGCAACATCGCCGGGAATAATAACCTGCGGAGCGCCGATTACGGTTGCTGTTGCGGGTGCAGCCACGGGCGTAGGTGAAGCGGCATTTTCGAAGGTTTTTGACATGGCCTCAATATTCTTGTCATTGAGAATCATGAGCTTTTCAAGCTTCTCCATAATGTCGTTCTTCTCTGTTGCATTGTCCATAAGCTGCTTGAATTTGTCATCGTTTTTGATATAGGAATCAAGCTTTGTAATGGCATCTCCGGACTCGCGGTTGATTTTTGTAAGTTCAAGCTTTGCGGAGCTGACAATCATCTGAGCTGTTTTCTTAAGCTCGGACAGCTGTGCCTGAGCGCCGATTGTGACATCGTCAATGAAAGCATTCTTGTCAAATGACAGGCTTGTTTTCTGGCTCTCGACAAAGTTATCATATTCCTTTTTCAGTCTTGCATCAATGCTGTCAAGCTTTGCGTTTGTCTCTCTAACTTCATTTTCACAAAGGCTCTTTACGCGGGAAACCGTTGATTCCGAAAGGTCATTGATTATCTTGATTTTTTCTTCAATGGTTTCCAGAATGTTTTTCGATCTGTCGACGGTATCCTTAGCAGCCTGAATGTTCTGCTCCGCACGTAATACAAGGGATTCATCCACATTATAGATACCTATCATGTGCTCAATCTTCTTGAGTTCTTCCGCAACTACCTGATCGGGCACGGGACTGGCCATTAATCTTCCCGTTACTGATATGATGTTTGCAGTAAACATGTCCTCATCGGGGAAATATGAACGTGCTGCAACCGCATAAGGCAGATAGTACTGGCGGAGTTGCAGGATGTCTTTTGTATCGCTGAGGCTCTTGACCCATTTAATGAAGTTCGAACCATCGTTGAAAAGATTAAAGAAAATGCCGTCAAAGCAGTGTCTTCGGATAACGCCGTTTTCCTCAAACATCGCCAGAAAGATCATTGCTCGTTCATTAAAATCCGGAGTATTTTCCGCAAACGGGAAAACATCTTTATAAACCTGCTCAGCATATGAAATAATGCTGTCATATTCTTTTTTGTTGTAGAAAGCGGAATTCAGCTCAAGCATGTCAACGCAGTCCGAATAAAGTGAAATCGGGCGCATTATGGGTTTTGACTTGAAGCCGTTTTTGTAGTTTCTGAGTTTGTCACCAAGAAGGCGGACATCATAAACAGAGCTTGACTTAAGATTGTTTATGGTGGCTGTAATCAGTTTTTTGTTCTCTTCTTCGGTTCTTTCTATAATGTTTCGCATATTAAAGCATCTCCATTTCATTCATCAGTATCTTCCGCAGAAGTTTTTGTATTATTACCGGATTTCTCAATAAAGCACCGGCCTTCGAGCTGTTCTCTGTATTTTCCGTTAGCGTTTGCGGTGATGGGAACAAACTGTGTCTGGACTCTTCCCATACCAAGCAAAAGCTTCCGCATAAAGAACGAATCGGTTTTTATTCTGATTTCCGTCCTGCTGTTGTGTATTTCTCTGCGCCCTCTTGTTTCCGATATGCCGGCCTCAGGCGAAATGAGCGTTACCATATAATCCTTTATGCTGAGCTCATCACTGTCTTTTTGTTCAGAATACCTGACATAAAGCGTATTCCAGGGCAGTCTGTATATACGGCTGATTTTCCCGTTATCCGGAAGAAGCATCCGAAGATTTTCGGGGATGCTGTCCGGCTTAACTTCATCAAACGGCTTCTCAAGGTTCTCAAAGAAAATCTCATCATTTCTGAAGGAGATTGAATGCGTTTCGCGAACCATATCCTCTTCAAAGATGTATCTGCTGTTTCCGCTGATTTCTTCATCGTCCGACAGATACACAAGATTTATGTAATCCGAATCAATTTCAAGGTTAACCCACAAGGTGCGTAACTTCTTAAGGAAGTTGGTCATTGACATTGAATAGAGCCTGTCATTTTCCTTAAGCACACGGCAGTGTATAGCAATGTTTTCTTCACCGGACAGCCCTGAAAGAGTGAACATTCCGCGCCATCCGCACTGCAGTTTGTTCAGGACAGGTTCACTGTCCATTGCCTTTGAAATGCTTTCGGCAAGGAACTGTGCAATCGGTGCAAAACGTTTGCTGAACGATGATTCAAACGAAAGCTCCGGCTGTTCAACGGGATTCATACCGTAATAACTGCCAAAGAACGCATTTTCTTTTGGCGAATGTCCGGTTTCAAGCAGCGACCTTGTATAATCATTCATCAGAATTTCAGCTTTCTGCTTTTCCGAAAGATTACCGTAAATTTCATAAATACGGTTCACAAGCAGGTCGAAACACGGTTCTGTTTCATTCATGTTGATACGCCGGTTGTCACCGTAATAAGCGGCAAGCGCGGCGCAGCCGTCAGACACGGGCTTTCCTTCAGGGATAGCTGATTTTATTGCAATTCCGCTGATTTCATAGAACTGAACCATTCTGAGACCGTCAATCTTTTTTATCTCAATTTCTTTTTTGTTCATTGGGCGAAACACGATAAACCCTCAACTTTCTGCTTCTTTTTTCTTTTCTGCACGCTTACGTGCTTTACGTTCAACCGCTACATCAATAAGCTGCTTTGATTCGTCAAAGGCT
>JAZQNE010000132.1:0-14585 GCA_045627185.1 Lachnospiraceae bacterium | reverse complement strand
TGCCGCTCCGGAGCTTGCTGTTACAATTCCAACAGTCCTGCAATAGGCGGGAATAGGCTTTTTATGTGCCGGATCAAACAAGCCTTCGGCAGCAAGTTTCTTTTTCAGACGCTCGTAAAGCTCATAAAGTGCTCCAACACCGTCAGGCTTTATTGTATCCGCATAAAGCTGATAGATTCCGCCCTTTTCGTAAGCTTTTATCTGGCCCAGGGCAACAACCTGAAGACCATCCTCAAGTCTGAATCGAAGACCCTTAACATAAGTGGCCCACATTACGCAGCTGATCTGCGACCCGGAATCTTTCAGAGTAAAGTAGATATGTCCCGAGGGATGATATTTGCAATTAGAAATTTCACCTTTCAGGCAAATATCGCTCAGGACATCATTTTCCGACAGTATGGATGCTATATATGAATTAACCTGTGATACTGTGTATACGTTTTGGGTCATTTTTCCTCAATCATTCTTGCAAGAACACCGTTTACAAAGCTGGACGATGATTCTCCGCCGTACTTTTTCGCAAGTTCAACAGCTTCATTGATAGCAACTTTTTCAGGGATATTATCATCAAATTTCATCTCATATGTAGCAAGACGAAGAATGGCAATGTCGGTCTTTCCGATACGGTTTAAGCGCCATCCGGAAATTGCACCTTCAAGCCTGCGGTCAATCTGACCAAGTTTGCTCACGATTGTGTCCAGCTTGCTCTTAAGGTCAGCAGCCATTTCGGGATCGGTTTCAACTTCGTCCGTATCAAGAATAGGATTCTGTAAATAGATTTCAATCTGCTCACCAAACTCATTCGGGCAGTAAAAATCATATTGGAAAAGCATCATAAATAACTGCTCTCTCTGATTTTTTAAGTCTTTAACGTTCAATCCCATAGGGAACCTCCAAATATAATTTACTCGTTTTCAAGTTTGATGCCAACGATGTGTACGTTAATATCATTAACGGGAAGCCCGGTCATATCTCTGACGGCGGCAGCAACACGGTTCTGAACCTGCTGCGAAACAACGGGAATACTGTAACCGTACTGAATTGCAAAGGACATATCGCAGGATACACCTTCCTCAGAAATATCAACTCTGATACCCTTTGCAAGATTGGTAATTCCAAAACGTCCGATAATTTCACTTGTCAGTGTATTGTCGGAAAGGAAAGCAACACCTGTTACCTCTGTAGCTGCCATGCAGGCAATGTTCGAAATAACTTCTTTTGCAATTTTAACTTCGTTATTGTTTTCTTTTTTAGCTGAATAATCCTTAGGTGCCATATTATCCTCCAAATTCATTCATTGTTCCGCTGAAAATATCAACTGCTTATTCTTCAAAATCAAGGCCGTAAACAAGTTTTCTCAAATCCGTGCCCGATGAAACATTATTGAATATTTCCTGCTTAAAAACATAAATACCATTATTACCGATTGATTCAAAATAATTGAAAAATGTCTTAAGGCTTAAATCCGTTGAGGCCCATTTTAACGGAGCATTCATTGCATAAGCCTTCAAAACTATATTTTCTGTCTTTTCAAGTTTTGTGAAAATTGCTTTATAAACATTTGCCTGACGGAAAACTGAGCTTTCGGTACCATCCTTGGTTTCAAGCGTTCTTCCAAGCATTTTCATATAAGTATAAGCTGCCTGGCCCTTTAAGGTACATAAACCGGGCTGAAGTTCCTTACTGTCCTTCACATCAAGAACCTTAAGATCATCAATTTCATTCTGACTGAGGTTAATATCAATACCGCCAAGCCGGTCAATAAGTTTCACCAAACCGTCGGATTCAATTTCAAATAGGCAGTTAAGCTTAACAAGGTATTCCTTTTCAAAACTGAATTTCAGCTTATTCTGTTCTTCGGAAAGCGGTTTCTGAACTGGGAACAAAGACATCACACCACTCTTTGGATTGTAGGAAATAACAACCTGCATAAGACAGCTGCTCTTTGAATCCCTGATTGTAACAAGAGAATTGATATATTGGTCATCTTTTTGAAGGCCGGGGATTTCAGGCTCGGGAGTAGGAATAAGAACCTTATTTTCCGGCTCTATTGTATCCATCCGGGCCGTTGTATAAGCCGAAAGCAGATAATAATCAAGCCGTCCTTCTGTAGCAACCGAACCAATAATCAAAATAGCGAAAGCCAGGAAAATAATTGCCCTCAGGAGCATGAGCACTTTCGGCATATCCTTTCTGAGACGCTTAAAGAACAGAACAAGAACCCCCAGAAAAGGAATTAATGTAAGCAGCCACCAGAAGGACCTGATGTCTTTTTTTCGGGTATTTTTTTTCAGGTCACTCTTAATCTGAACCGCAAGTGCTTCGCTTATATCATCAATAAGCGCAACATCTTCCTCGGTAAATTCAGCTGTTGAATCCTGCTCAATTTTTTTATTCGGAAAATCGGCAAGTTCGGATGATTCATCTGAGAAACCGGTGTTTTCGGAATTATCCGAAACATTTCCAAATTCGGTTTCGACCGGTGTTTCTGACATTTCGGAGCCATCATTTTCCGCAGGCTCAACCGTCTGAACGAAATCATTCTCATACAGACCATCAAGAGACGCGGAAAGAGCAGCATCAATATCGTCCTCTTCAGGAATTGAGATGCTGTCTTTATTCTCTTCTATATTAACTTTTTCGGAAGTTTTTTTCTTCTTACCGGACATAAGAAATTAGCCCTTTCAGGTTATCTGTGTTTGAACACATAAAACCAATGTATTATTACCATTTTAATCAGGTTTTGTCAACTTATTTTCGAAAGAAGGACCTCCAGAACCTTAAAAAGCCTAAGCGCGGATGTGATGTTCAGACGTTCCCTCGGAGTATGGATATCTCTCATATCCGGACCAACCGAAATCATATCAAGTTCGGGAAGTTTTTCTGCAAACAGACCGCATTCAAGTCCCGCATGAATAACAGTTACTCCGGGCTTTTCTCCGGTAATCTCTTCGCAGGCTTCTGAAAAGCAGTCGCGCAATGCCGATACAGGCTTGTATTCCCATGCGGGATATTTGGAATTGTCATTTCCTCTTCCGCCAACGGATTCAAGCATCATATGGACTCTCTTTGAGAGGAACATAAGCTCAGCTTCAACAGAACTCCTGAGACTGTAATGGAAGCAGGCTTCAGAATCGGTAAGTTCAAAAATGCCAAGGTTCATGGATGTTTCAACAAGACCTTCAATGCTGCTGCTCATTGCCTGAACACCGTTAGGTGTATTAAGAAGCATGAAAAGAAGCTTATCAAGCGAAGCTTCGTCTATAGCTTCATAAGAAGCCTTATCGCTGTATTCTGTCTCAAGAACAAGCTCCGGTTCTCTTAAAGTATAATAATCAGTGATTTTTTCAAGATAATCCGTGATTGTCTGCATATCGTAATCACCGGAAATCAAAACCTTTGCATTTGCAAATGAAGGAATGGCATTATCCTTCTCACCGCCTGAAAGCTTAACAAGTGAATAAGAGCAAACATCCTTGAGGGAATAAAGCAGACGCCCCATAAGAATAACGGCATTTGTGATACCTCTGTGAATTTCCGAACCGGAATGGCCACCGCGCAGGCCCTTTAAGGTCAGGTCAAGCACAGTACCTGTTTTCTCTGTTCTTACAACGGGCATACGTCCGTCAATGCGCATACCGCCTGCACAGCCGCACCAGCATACGCCTTCTTCTTCGGAATCAAGGTTTACAAGATAGCCGGCATCGGAAAGTTTTGACAAATCAAGGCCTTTTGCACCGTACATACCTGTTTCCTCATCTGTTGTAACAACACAAATCAATTCGGGATGTTTTGCATTATCATCAGCAAGCAGAGCCATCATGTAGGCAACTGCAATACCGTCATCGCCGCCAAGAGTTGTACCGTTTGCAGTAAGCCATTCACCGTCAAGGCGAAGTTCAAGGCCTTCTGTTCTGAAATCATGTTTAATATCAGGATCCGCAACGCAAACCATATCCATATGGCCCTGCAGAATAACGGGTTTACAGTTTTCATACCCCTTTGTTGCCGGTTTTCTGATGATAACATTCAGGGAATCATCGGAATAATATGAAAGACCGTGCTCCTTGGCAAAATTACAGAGAAAAGCCGATGCTTTCTCATTAAAGCCCGAACCGCGCGGAACAGCTGAAAGGTCAGCAAAATATGAAATAACGTTCTTGTAATCTTCGATTTTTCTGATATCAAATAATTCTGACATATATAATTTCCTGATTTCTTTTTATTTTGTCCGGATTCCTGCCTGTTATCCCGAAAATCAGTTTTTGAAGGAATGAATAGGTGCAGGAATTCTGCCCGTGCGGGACATCATGGCATCGCAGGAGAAATTGCTAACGGGCATGATAGGTGCATATCCCAGAAGTCCGCCAAAGTTTGCGGTATCTCCTACCTTTTTCCCTATAACGGGAATTAAACGTACGGCTGTTGTCTTATTATTTACCATACCGATTGCCATTTCATCAGCGATAATTCCTGAAATTGAAGATGCCTTCGTATCTCCGGGGATAGCAATCATGTCAAGACCGACAGAACATACACATGTCATGGCCTCAAGCTTCTCAATATTAAGGGCTCCGGCAAGAACAGCATCTATCATTCCCTGGTCTTCACTTACGGGAATAAAAGCTCCGCTAAGTCCGCCAACGTACGATGAAGCCATAACACCGCCCTTCTTAACCTGGTCATTCAGAAGCGCAAGAGCTGCCGTTGTTCCCGGCGCACCGGGATGCTCCAGGCCGATTTCCTTAAGAATATCAGCAATACTGTCTCCTACAGCAGGTGTAGGTGCAAGTGAAAGATCTACAATACCAAACGGAATGCCCATTCTTTTGCTTGCTTCAAGAGCAACAAGCTGACCTACACGGGTTATCTTAAAAGCAGTCTTCTTAATAGTTTCGCAAAGAGTACCGAAATCAGCCCCGCGAACCTTTGAAAGAGCATGTTTTACAACGCCCGGACCGCTTACGCCCACATTGATTACGGCATCGCCTTCTGTTACGCCATGAAAAGCGCCTGCCATAAAAGGGTTATCATCGGGAGCATTACAGAAAACAACAAGCTTGGCACAGCCGATTGAATCCTTTGATGCTGTGGCTTCAGCCGTCTGTCTGATTATTCTGCCCATTTTTTCAACAGCATCCATGTTAATACCGGTGCGTGTTGAACCAAGATTAAGTGAACTGCAGACATTGAACGTTTCAGAAAGAGCCTCCGGAATTGAATCAATCAGTAATTCATCAGCCCTGGTCATTCCTTTCGACACAAGTGCCGAAAAACCGCCGATAAAATTGACGCCTGTTGTTGCGGCAGCGCTGTCAAGGGTCCTGGCAAGACGTACAAAATCATCTGTTGTTTTACATGCGGCAGAACCCACAATTGCAGCCGGAGTAACGGAAATACGCTTGTTTACGATGGGAATTCCGTATTCGCGCTCAATTGCCTGTCCTGTTGAAACAAGATTTCCGGCCAAACGGACAATTTTATCATATACAGCCTGATTCATTTTGTCATTGTCATCACTAATGCAGTCAAGCAGGCTGATTCCAAGGGTTATGGTTCTTACGTCAAGCATCTCCTTGGCAATCATTTCATTAGTTTCAACTACTTCGGATAAATTAATCATTTACGGCCTCTCAAATTCTGTGCATCATATTAAAGATTTCTTCTTTTTGCATTTTGATTACAACACCAATTTCCTCGCCAATCTGTGTAAGCTCATCGGCTAGAACTTCAAATTCCTTGGGAGATGCCGAAATGTCTGCAATCATCATCATGTTGAAATATTCCTGAACAATTGTCTGGGATATGTCAAGGATGTTAACCTTATTGTTTGAAAGATAGGTGCAGACCTTTGCAATGATTCCCACACTGTCCTTACCTACAACGGTAATAATTGATTTGTTCATAATGCGTCCTTTCTATAATCAAAACTCTAAGATATCTGTTGGAATATCACGGTTTGCAACAATTACCTTTGGTGGCTCATTTTCAAAAGTCCATGCGCCGTTAACAGCCTGACGCATATTCTCAAAAGCAAGCTCGGCATAATTATTTTCTTTACTCATATGTGCGAGCACAACATACCTGAGCCCCGGATGAAGAACCTGTTTTACAAGTTCAGCTGCACATTCATTCGACAAATGACCGTGTTCTCCGGCAATTCTGCGCTTCAGGCTGTAAGGATAACTGCCGGCCATAAGCATTCCGTAATCATAATTTGACTCAATATAGAGAACGTCAGACCCTGCAAGAATTTCTTTCTGAGAATCATTGTAACAGCCAAGGTCAGTTGCAACAGAAAGTTTTTTTTCGTTTGCGAAAATTACATAAAAAACGGGGTCTGCCGCATCATGCGAAGTTGAAACCGGAAGAATATCCAAATCTCCAAGCCGGAATGATGTTCCCGGAACTATGGGATTCAGAAGATGCTTAAGCCCGCATTTTTCAAGTATTCCGGAAACAGCCGACAATGTTCCGAAAGTCCCATATACGGGGACCGGAAAATGCTTCAGAAGCACTTCCAATCCCCGTACATGATCAATATGTTCATGTGTAATCAGGATTCCTGAAAAAGGATGACAATTTCCTTTTGCAAGACCCTGTTCGATTCGCTTTGCAGTAACTCCGGCATCAATAAGTACGGATGTCTGTCCTTCCTCGGCATAAACACAGTTGCCGGAGCTTCCGCTTGCTATACAGTAAAGTTTCATTATCTTGTTTCCTGTTCCTTACGTTCTGCTAAAAATATGTCAACATGAGGGCCGTCCTTTGTAATACGGTCACGGCCGGTTTCTTTTGAATAATACATAGCAGAATCGGCTCTGTTAAGAACTTCGCTCGGCCTTCTCGCAATTTCGGGATACGCCGTGAAACCAATGCTGACACGAACTGAAACAGGCTTTCCTTCATATTCCAGCACGATGCTGTCAATATCATGCTTAACCTGAACAAGAATATCATTCATTCGGGCAGCATTACAATTGAGGAATGCAAGAACAAATTCCTCACCACCGTATCTTGCGGCAATTCCACCGTATTCATCAGCCCAACGTTCAAGAACCTTTGCAATTTCAGCAAGAACCTTGTCACCGAAAGCATGTCCGTATGTATCGTTAAAGCCCTTAAAGTGGTCAATATCAAGAAGCGCCGTAGATAGGGGAATCTGATTTCTCATGGACTCATCGCTGTAGATTTCCATGATTTCATTCAGATGGCGACGGTTATAAAGGCCGGTAAGTCCGTCACGGATTGCCATTTCCTGAACTTCAAAATACAGTCTGATATTTCTGATGCCAAGAACAATCTCAGCAGAAATGTTCTCAAACAGGTTTATACTTTCATCAAAAGCATCAGAAGCCTTGCTTCCGCAGAAAAGAACGCCCATATCCTCTCCCTCACTAATGATGGGAACGGTAATAACTGCCTGAAGGAAATCATTTGTCGCAAGAGTTTTGTAGCAGTTTTTCTGAAGTGCTTTATCAAGTGTAATAACCTTTTTACTCAGAATAGCCTCAAGCCCGGACTCAAGAGCATCCTCCTTAAAGGTATTAAGAAAGATTTCCGAAAGATCAACAGCATCCATGCTGTAAACAAGTTCGCCCTTACGGGCAAGGGGCTTGAAAATCACGGCACAGAACATAAGGTCCATATGTTCTCTTATGGATTTTGATGTTTCTTCGGCAAGTTTCTCAAGGTCATGACATTTAGTAATTTCCCTGAGAATTTCATTCTGAGTCTGAGTTTCGATATTAACACGGGTAACCATGCGGTTTGCAGCTTCCATCTTGATTCGCTGTATACCAAGTTCCTCATTTGCCTTCTTGATTTTCTCCTGATGAATTCTTAAGGTCTCATTCATCTCCTTTGCGCTGTCGGCCATACGACGCTGCTCGAATACATGTCTTTCGACATTAGCAAGCCACTTTGTGAAAACACCGCTTATATTCGCAATAATAACAACGATAATGGCAACTTCGCAAATTGAACCGATTGAAGACAGGCTGCCCGGATCACCTTTGATTCCAAAAATCAGGCTGACAATGATACAGATAGCCATGGGGAAAATCATCAGACCGAGTGAAATGGTTCTTGCATATGTATCTGTATAATCGAAAAGGAAAATGATTTCGATCATTCGTAAGCAAAGCAAAAGAATTGAAATAACAGACACTTCGGTAACTAATGAACCGTCAAAAACAATAAATGCGGAAAGTACTATGAACTCAAAAATTCTGATTGAAATAAGCCATTTATTGTTGTTCTTCTTTATTACAGCAATTGAAACAAGTTCAAGAACAGCACTGACTCCATAAACAAGATATCCCAGTTTTAATACATCCGACTGAGAATAAATCGAGTAAAGAATCATATAAATAAGTGCAATGATTTCAGTTATCAGATGAGTTTGCGCAAATTTCAGGTCTTTATCTTCCATAAAAACTCCCGGGGTGATTTTTGCTCAGAAATCAAGTTTCATACTTTAATCTCAACTTTTGAGCTTTCAGTGATTTTATCATTTTCTTTCAGGATATTACGCCCGGATTTCACAATTGCGTAATCTCCCAGCTTAAGAAATGCCAACAGTTCTAAGACAAGGTAATAATCTCTTTTGTTGAGAACATCGCCGTCTTCAATCCTGTAATCCGTTCCTATGGGTGTTTCACCCTTAAGATACAAACGCGGACAAGCAACAGGTTCTCCGTTTACAATAAAACGTATTTTATCATTTTTAACTTCACGAAGTTCCGACAGTTTCTTTCTGGCAGCGCTTCCCGAAGTTGAAGGCTTAATTACAATACGGTCATGATGAACAATCGGTGTGTTAATTGATGCAAGCCTGCTGTTAACCGTAATAAGGGCAGCTTCACCGGGTTCCCCACGGACAACTTTCTTTTCACCGTTCAGAGTGAAATTAAGGGACTGACCTCTTCTTGGGAAAAGCTTGTCATGCGGGTAACCAAGCTTAATTGCTGCATCAACTACAGCAAGACGGCCGTTGTCATACATCTTCAGACGTTCATCATTAACAGTCACAAAGATGATGTTATTTTTGCGTTCGTAATAATTAAGGCAGATGCCTATGGGTGTTACAAGAGTCGAATCCTTTTTATAGGTTTCATCAGGGAAGGTGACAAAATCAAGCACCTCTTCTCCTCTTAATGCAACACGTTCCTTAATTATGCCAAGTTTTTTTGCAAGCGAACCGATAAATGTAGGGAATTTTCCGCCACCGCCAACAACAAATACGGCACTGACAGTCTTTCCTCCGTTAAGTTCCTTTATTTTTTCGGAAATAAGATCGGTCATTTCCTCAATTACGGGCTGAACCTCATTTTTAATAGTGCTTGAAGCTGTTTTATGACTGATTCCGATAATATCTTTATATGTTACTTCACGTTTCTTGACGGCTGCAAGCTTGATGCTCTCAGCTGTGGCAAAATCAGTGAGATGTGTCTGCATAATATGTTCGGTTATTTTGTCTCCGGCCATGGGAATCATGCCGTAAGCAATAATACTGCCGTCTTTTGTGATTGAAATATCAGATGTTCCTGCACCAACATCAACAAGAGCAATATTCAGAAGCCTGTAGTTTACAGGAATCGCAACGTTGATGGCCGCTATAGGTTCAAGTGTCATTGCAACAACATTAAGGCCTGCCTTTTCTACCGATGCATAGAGGCTGTCAACAACTTCCTGCGGAAGAAATGTGGCAATAATGTCTGCTCCGATGGTTTTCGCCTTATGTGCCTCAATTTCGGTCATAAGGTATCCGTTCAGATAGTAGCGCTCAACAGAATGTCCTACACAGCTGAAAGAAACACCGGCATTTTCACTGTTAAGTTTTTCATAAGCCTGTTCAACACCGCCTGCAACAAGTGCACGGATGCTGTCATCCGTAACAACGGTATCCGTTTCGAAATCAAAATCAGTCCTGATTTCAACAGTTTTAAGAACACGTCCGGCGGCTGCAATACAAACGTCCGTAAGCTTTCTGTCAATCTCAGCTTCAAGTTCGCGCTTGATTTCACCGATTGTTTCGGCAACCTTTTCAATATCATGAATCTGGCCGTCAATAATGGCACGTGTTTCATGGAAACGTGTTTTCTGTGCAGCAACAATAAATTCCTTCTCACTGTTTCTGTAGCCGACAGTTCCCACGATGCTTCGTGTACCGATATCAAGTCCGAAAACAAATTGTTGAGGTAAATTAATCATCAGGACTCCTTCATTCGAGGTTCAAACCTATAATTTAACTAATTAAGTATACCATAAAATGCTTATTTTTTCTACAATTTTCGCATAATTCTTTTTCCCCGGAATTTCAGAGAACCATTTTCTTTTGCAGAAGTTTTCTGAGTTTTTTTGAAAGTTCCTCAGAAGAAACCCCGTCCCGGTTTTCAATAATTTCATCAGCATGAAGCTTGTAAAAAGAGTCCGGGCTCTGGGATTTGAAAACGCTCCGAATACGGGCATCATCGTAGCCGCGCGTCTCACTTAACCTTCTTGCACGCTCGGCACGCGTAGAATAAACATACCAGGTTTCATCGCACAAAACATCGCAGCCCGATTCGGTAAGAATAGCCGATTCAAGAATAATAAGGCTGTATTTGTTTTTTCCGTCTTCAATAAGCTTTTTGCATTCCTTAATCACAGGCGGATGAGTCAGATGATTGAGCTTTTTTAATTTTGCTTCATCGTTAAAAACAATCCCTGCAAGCTTAGGACGATCAATTTCACCGTTTTCAAGAAGAATTTCCTCACCGAAAAACTTAACAACCTTTTCGTAGGAAACTCCGCCCTTCTGCATCTGAACACGGGCAATAGAATCGGTATCAATAATAAGTGTATTCGTAATTTTAGATAATTCACCGCGGATATAGCTTTTTCCGCACCCCGCAGGTCCGGTAAGTCCAACGGTAAGGGCGGGCCTGTTACTGATTTTTCCTGATTTTTTCATTGTAATATTTCCTTAATGAATTAATAATCCGGCCGTTTTCTGACCATGTTCGGCATTAAAAACCATTTTCCTGTTTTGTACCGGCTTACTTAACTTCGTACCAGCTGCTTCCTTCATTTACCTCAACTTCAAGGCGTACGCCTCCGTCCCAGGCAGCAGGCATTTCTTCAAGAAGAATCTGTTTTACGGTTTCCTTTTCTTCTTCAGGTGCCTCAATCAGAAGTTCATCGTGAATCTGCAGAAGAAGTTTACTGCCCTTCGTATCACGTTTCAGACGGTTTTCAACGCGAAGCATGGCAATCTTGATAATATCCGCAGCCGTTCCCTGAATAGGTGAATTCATGGCAACACGCTCGCCAAAACTGCGAAGATTGAAATTACCGGAGGAAAGCTCCGGAATCGGGCGGATACGGCCAAAGGCTGTACGCGCACAGCCTTTATCGTATGCCGATGATACAAGGCCGTCCAGGAATTGCTTAATCGAGGGATAAGTTTCAAAATATTTGTCAATGAAGTCTTTTGCTTCTTCCCATGAAATGCCAAGTCCCTGTCCGAGTCCGAAATTACTGATTCCGTAAACGATACCGAAATTAACTGCTTTTGCACGTCCACGCTCAACAGAAGTAACCTTCTCAAGCGGGATTCCGAATACCTTCGATGCTGTCAGGGCATGAATGTCACGTCCCTCATTATATGCGGCAATCAGTTCCGAATCTTTCGAAAGTGACGCAAGAACCCTGAGTTCAATCTGTGAATAATCCGCATCTACAAATACACAGCCCGGTGCCGGTACAAAAACCTTACGGATTTCGCGGCCTATTTCCGTTCTGACGGGAATATTCTGAAGGTTCGGCTCAGTACAGCTCAGGCGGCCCGTAGCAGTAACAGTCTGGTTAAGCTTACAGTGAATGCGTCCATCCTCCGCAATACAGTCTGCAAGCGCATCGGCATAGGTTGATTTCAGTTTTGAAAGCTGACGGTATTCAAGGATATGGGCAACCACAGGGTAACCCTCCTTCAGTTCTTCAAGAACTTCAACCGCGGTTGAATAGCCTGTCTTTGTTTTCTTTCCGTGCGGAAGGTTCAGGTGCTCAAAAAGAACCACACCAAGCTGTTTGGGCGAATTAATGTTGAACTCTTCTCCTGCCTCACTGTAGATGGTTTTTTCAAGTTCGGATATACGTGCTCCGAAATTTGCGGAAAGAGTCCCAAGTTCCTTCTTGTCAGCAATAATACCGCGTTTTTCCATGTTTGAAAGAACATACGCAAGCGGAATTTCAATTTCTCTGTAGAGCCTGCTCATGCCCTCTTTTTCAAGTTTTTCACGCAAAACAGGTGCAAGCGCAAAGGCTGCTGCTGCTTCCGTAAGAGAAAGTGCCTTCGGAAGGAAATCCGCAAGAACACTCTTTGTGCCGTAATCGCCCTTAAGAGGTGCAAGAAGATATGCCGCAACCGACGGATCAAAGGTGTTTTCGGGCTTTTCAGCCTTCATAAGGAAGGGAACATTTTTTATATTAAAAGCAGAAATCTTCATTCCCTTTTTGCATTCATCGCAAAGACGGTCAAGAATGAAATCTTCCGTAAGAAAAGCTTCCGGAATCAGACGATATTCAAGCGTTTCATCATCGGAAAGGGCAAAATAAGGTGTATCGTCCTCAAGCTTTCCGGCTGCATATCCTATTGTTTTTCCGGATTTTGCAAGTCTTGAAATAAGTTCGTCTGCCTCACAAAGGTCATTAATCTCTATTATTTCATTCTGACCCGCGGATTCCGCAAAACTAGGTATTTCATCCACAAGTGAGTTCATCTCAAGTTCAAGGATGCAGGCTTTTGCAGCTTCCGAATCAAACTTAAGTTCATAATCGGAAAGCTCATTCCACTCAAGAGGAACATCACGCTTAATAGTTGCCAAGGTTGTGCTTAGACGTGCTGCTGCTTCACCTACAAGGGCCGTGTCATCTGTTTTTAGAAGATTATTCATGGGAGAACGTGTAATTCCCAGTTCATTTTTCCACTTCAGGTTGAGCGCCGCGCGTCCGGCTTCATCAAGACTTTTGAGTTCATCATAAAGAGCGTCAACCGTTTTATAGTAAGAAATAAGCGCCATTGCAGCTTTTTCACCAACACCCGGAACACCCTTTATATTGTCTGAAGGGTCACCTTCAAGGCCTTTAAGGGATGCTACAGACATAGGTTCAACACCGTATTCTTTCAAAACAAGTTCCGGTGTAAGCGGGAAGCATCTGTCGGAAACCATGTACTTCTTGGGATTCATGTTGTATTTTTTGAATACTTCCTCAGTTTTTACCGCAGATGAATGCATAATCCAAAGCTCGGTTTTATCAGATACGAGCTGAAGATAATCACGGTCCTTTGAAATGATTTTCACGGGAATTTCATTCTCAAAACGTGCCGAAACGGTGCCGCTGAAATCATCTGCTTCATAACGGTCGCTCGCAAGCTCACGGATTCCCATTTTGGCCAGTATTTCACGGCAAAGATCGAACTGCTGCACAAGCGGTTCAATAACTTCACTTCTCTGAGCCTTATAATCCGGATAGAGTTCACGTCTGAACGTATCACGTGACAAATCCCAGTTGATAACAAGATATTTGGGCGGAATATCTTTCAAAAGCCTGAAAAGATAACGTAAAAAGCCGTAAACACCGTTTGTGTAAACGCCTTTTGAGGTTTTCATGATTTTATGATAATATTTTTCTTTTTCTTCCAAAGTTTTCGCAAACATAATTTCGCGCGGAAGATTGCCAAAAAACTGAGTTGCAAGAAGTGATGAGCCATCAATAATCAGGAAATAATCGTTCATTTTCAAATACCGGTCTCTTCTAACAGACCCCTCCAATATTAATTCTACACATTTTCTTTTTTTTCGCAACACGATTTGTCGATTTTAAGAGCTTCTCCAATATGTGAAAAAGATACACTTTCAAATATGCAAACCCGAAAATGTACCTTTTCAGAACAGACTCAATCCTGTTAACACGCCCATAAATATCAGATAAATAATTACAAAGACGCGCTTTCTTTTCAATTTTATTCTAAAACTTTTATAGTCTTCTATTGCCCTTTCCAGGCCGTTTCGAAGCTTGCCCCTGTAATCACCTGTTATTTCTTCACCGAGAGTCAGCTGACGGACGGCAGTCTGCATGCAGTATGTTATTTCCAATTCATCATAGCAGGTTTTACAGGATTTTATATGCTCAGCAAAGTTTGCTGCATCAATTACATCAAACTCACCTTGTATAAATGCATCCATTTTTTTCAGACATTCTTTACAGGTCATATTAATGCTTGTATCTCCTAATTTCATTTGTTAGTTTCCTGTAAACTGATAATACAAATCAGTTTGTTTAAGAAATCACAAATTATTTTGTTTTTGAAAAAGTTTGTTGCAATGCTTTTTCAAATGTGATAGAATAACGCCGTTGAGCGGATGTGGCGGAATGGCAGACGCAGCAGACTCAAAATCTGCCGGGTTCACACTCGTGCGGGTTCAAGTCCCGCCATCCGCATGAAGGAAGTCTTTAAGACTTCCTTTTTTTGTGTCTTAGGACAACGAGGAGGATGCAAAGGAAGACTTGTTTTCAATTGCATCCGACGACTTGCTAAG
>JAZQNE010000131.1:0-5975 GCA_045627185.1 Lachnospiraceae bacterium | reverse complement strand
CAGGACTTGAACCTGCGACCTCTTGATCCCAAATCAAGCGCGCTAGCCAAACTGCGCTACACCCCGATTCGTATAACGGCGAAGCACTGTTCGCGTGACGCAAAGTGTATTATATAATAGAGATATCGTATTGTCAACAGATTTTTTTCAATTGTACACACACTTTTTCACAAATTTTTTTATCTCAGGCCAATCGGCTTTCTGCTATATGGTTTTCAGGCTTTGAAATGCAATTTGTTCTGCCGCTCGCACTACAAAATACCGCAGTTTCTGATTATTTCCTTCATTTTGCTGAGTGCACGGCCTCTGTGACTGATTTTGTTTTTTTCATCCGGCAAAAGCTCAGCCGTTGTGCAGCCGTACTCCGGAAGGAAGAAAATCGGGTCATATCCGAAACCGTTCTCTCCGGCCTGTTTATAGCCTATAATGCCTTCTATGGTTCCGCGCACTATTTTCTCCGTTCCATCCGAAAAAGCACCCGCAATGGCGCATACAAAGCGCGCTGTACGCTTTTCATCGGGCACACCGTCCAGCTTATTAATAATCCAGTTGTTTTTGATATCGTACGATGTGTTTTCGCCCATAAAACGTGCGGAATATATGCCCGGTGCCTTGTCAAGGTAATCAACCTCAAGCCCGGAATCATCTGCAAGCACAATAACATTGTCCCAGCCTTCTTTTGCACGTTTTTCTTCATCTATACAGGCTGCAACCGTTCTTGCCTTAATTGCGGCATTTTCCTCAAATGTCGTCCCGTTTTCATCAATTTCAACGCGGATGCCCGCATCCTTCATTGACAGAACTACAAAAGGAAGGTCCGAGAGAAGCTCCCGGACCTCACGCATTTTACCTTCATTTGATGTAGCAAAAATAATGGTGTTCATTCTGCTGAACCTTCCTGATTTTCTCTGCCAAGTGCAACTACGTAGAAGCATTCGGTTTCAAAAAGCTCAAAATCATATGTTTTATCCATAGTGAGTTTTACGGTGATTGTGTAGCTTCCGTCTGTCTCACGTACTGTCCTGCATTCAAGACCTCTTAAGGGATCATCAAAAGGATCTGCAACTGTCAGCTGTGTGTCACGTGTTTCTGTAGTTTCCGCGGCACTTTCGGTTTCAGTTTTTGCTACCGGCGGCTGAGCATTGAAATAATGGCCGTTTGCACGTCTTTCAAGACTTGAATAATAAAAATCGGTATATTCGCAATTTTCAAGAGTAATCTTTACGGTGTTTCCGTTCTGCTCTGAAATGAATCCTTCAACTTCTCCGTCATTGGAAGCTTCGGGCTTTTTGAAAAGAACACATGGCTTTTCGCTGATTTCTTCCCAGTTGAAGCTAAGTTCGCAAACAAGCTGGTTCCAGAACTCCGTTGCGCCATAAAGAACCACAGGTGTCGGAGTAGCCTCCGGAAGTACCGGGTTTGCATTTGGAATCTCATCATCAATGATGATTTCCAAAGCCTCAGCAACCTCCGTATTTTCTTTCTCTGCAGCACCTGCCGTTGCTTTACCTGCCATGCCGAAAACTGCTGCTCCAAGCAGGAGCACCAGGCAATAGCCCAAAATAAAAGATGTAAGACGATTACTTCTCAAAGTAGCCTCCAAGATACAAAACTTAACGGTCAATCCTTTACTTTATATCCAAATTATAATTCACTTGAAAAAAAAATACAACTGTTTTAATAGCATTTTTCTTATTTATTTGAATTTTTTTTGAATTAAGTATATAATTAATATGTCGGATTTTTGGCAACAAAATTTATACCTTTTCTTGAAAAAATATCTTAGAATATACCTAAAAAACGGAGGCTCCTTATGTTAATGAACGAAATCCAGATTAAGCAGGCAGATGGCTACATCACACAGCTTTATCCTTATTATACTTCTGAAAATCCCAAGGGAAGCGTGCTTGTCCTGCACGGAATGGCTGAATATCATGAAAGATATACCGGTTTCGCCGATTTTCTGAATCAGAACGGCTTTGACGTTTATCTTTATGATCATCGTGGACACGGAACCGACAAAAAGCTTGAAGAACTTGGCTTCTTTGCAAAGAAGAACGGCTGGCAGGTTATTACCGAGGACGCTCTTACCATTCTTCAGTTCATCAAAAAGAACGGCCGTTCAGACAAGGTTGTCCTGTTTGGCCACAGCATGGGTTCCATGCTTGCAAGAAATGTTATTCAGTACGATGATTCCATGGACTGCACCATCATTTGCGGTACAAACTATTCCGCACCTCTTATGACAAAGGCCGGCCTCTTAATTGCAGGTGTTATCCAGCTGTTTAACGGTGCTAATCATCCTTCGCCTTTTATGAACAATCTTATGTTTAATAACAAATATTACAATGGTGTCTGCGAACGTACCAAATTTGACTGGCTGACCCGTAACAACTACATCGTAGGCCAGTACATTGGTGACCCTTATTGCGGTTTCCTCTGCACAGTCAGCATGTATAAAGATATTCTCCGTCTTGTTGACAACGGTGAACGTTCAAACCTTGTAAACCGCACAAGAAAAGATATGCCTCTGCTTGTAATAAGCGGTGAATTTGACCCTGTCGGAAGTTATGGCAAGGATATCTGCACTTATGTTAATATGCTGCAGAAAAACGGCTTCTCTGACGTTAAATGCACAATCTACAGTGAATGTCGTCATGAGCTTCTTAATGAGCTGAACAACCAGGAAATTATGCAGGATATCCTGACCTGGATTAACAGCAAGCTTTACGGAGCACCCGCAAAGGAAGAAATCAAGCAGGATGCTGAAGAAGCTGCTGAAGCAGAGTGATTTCGCCGAAATCCCGGGGGGGTTCCGGAGGTGATTTTTTGGAAGGTTTCCGTAGGTGATTTCTTGGGAGGTTTCCGAAGGTGATTCCTTGGAAGGTTTCCGGAGGAAATATTTTGAGAAAATTGATTAACGAAATGGAGAAACAAAATTGAATTTCGAATATATTACACCCTGCCATTTTGGTCTTGAGAGCGTAATGAAGAAGGAAATCGCCAATCTGGGCTATGAAATTACAAATGTCGAAGACGGCAAGGTTACCTTTTCAGGCGATGAAAACGCAATTGCACGCGCCAACATCTTCCTTCGCACAACAGAAAGAGTTCTTTTGAAAGCCGGCCAGTTTAAGGCTGAAACATTTGATGAACTCTTTGAGAATACAAAAGCAATCCCCTGGGAAAATTATATTCCCGCAGACGGCAAGTTCTGGGTCACAAAAGCCAATTCAATTAAAAGTAAGCTGTTCAGCCCTTCAGATATTCAGTCCATCATGAAAAAAGCCATGGTTGAACGTCTGAAATCGGTTTACGGTATCTCCTATTTTCCCGAAACCGGCGCTGAATATCCGCTCCGTGTCAGCATTATGAAAGATATCGTTACTATCGGTATTGACACATCCGGTGATTCCCTTCACAAGCGTGGCTACAGAAAGCTGACTTCAAAAGCACCCATCACCGAAACACTTGCATCAGCTCTTATTATGCTCACTCCCTGGAATAAAGACAGATACCTTGTAGATCCGTTCTGCGGTTCAGGCACCATTCCGATTGAAGCCGCTCTTATAGGCCTTGACATTGCACCCGGAATGAACCGTGAATTCTCTGCTGAAAAGTGGAAAAACATTGTCCCGAAAAAAGCCTGGTATCAGGCAATTGAAGAAGCAAATGACAGAATCCGCAGGAACGTGAAGCTGGAAATTCAGGGCTATGATATCGACAGTGAAATCATTGCCTGTGCGCGTCAGAACGCAAAACTTGCAGGTGTTGCGGACCAGATTCATTTCCAGCACCGCCCTGTAAGCGAACTTTCACATCCCAACAAATACGGTTTTGTAATCACCAACCCTCCATACGGTGAACGTCTTGAAGAAAAAGCTGCGCTTCCCGCCCTTTACGGCGAAATCGGAAACGGCATGAAGAAGCTTGACACCTGGTCATTCTACCTGATTACATCTTATGAAGATGCTGAGCGTTACATTGGCAAAAAGGCTGATAAAAACCGTAAAATTTACAACGGCATGATGAAAACATATTTCTATCAGTTTTCCGGCCCGAAACCTCCCAGAAGCTGAGCTGCCTGGATTCCTGCCCGGGCCGCCCGGAAACGGAGCTGACAGGGTTTGCCCCGGGCCGCCCGGAAACGGAGCTGACAGGGTTCTATCAATATGTTTTGCCCTATTACTCAAAATGGTCTGTTTATTTCGCGCCGTAATATGTTTTTCCCTGACAAGGTCAGAAAAAACATATTATGACGCGCATTTTTTTGACCGCCGGGGTTTTTACAACTTCCTTTCTGAATTTACCATTATTTCTTTGATTTCAGATTTTATAAGGTACGCTTTTTTTTCGTTACCTTAAAAAATCCTAAAAAGCTATTTTTAAGGTTGATAAAAAAAGCGAATTTAAGAAGATTACCATAATTATGGACTCAGTGAGAAATAAAAAGGTAATTTCAATCACTTTTCGGACAAGAAAAGGCAATCTACTATGTTCGTCCGCAAAGAATGAGAAAAAAAGGCTTCATAAAGGCGGGAAATTACCTTACTTTTGACGTTTTTCAAAAGAAGTAAGGTAAAATTTTAAAATGTCAAAAAAAGGCTTACCATAAAATAGATTAAATAAATAAATTTAAGGTAAGGCTTATTTTTGCTACCTTAAAATAATTAAAAAGGTCTAAAAAAAGGTAAATGGGGCAGTTCTGTTTGTCCATTTTGGGAAAAACAGAACCGCCCCTGATTTTTACTCATTTAATTGTTCAAATCGACCGGGATATTCTTAAACAGGAGAAATCTTAATCACCGGTTATATTCTTTACCGTCCGATCTATTTCTAATCAGAAATCAATCCGGTTATACTCTAAAATGCCCGGTACATTCGTAATCAGAAGCCAATACGGTTATACTCTAAAACGCCCAGAACATTCGTAATCAGAAACCAATCCGGTTATACTCTAAAACGCCCAGAGCATTCGTAATCAGAAACCAATTCGGTTATGAAAAATTATGTACAGAATAACAAGCGTAAGCAGTGCAACACCAAAGCACGTATTTCTGATAACAGCGGTTTTTCTTCGCACAAGGCCTGTTTTGGTATTGAAAAAGAGGGTTACCTCTTTTTCTTTATCAGAAGTAAAAACCGGCCCACCGATGCAGCGTGCATGCTGTCTGAACTCACCGTACCAAAGACTGTAATACTTGGTCATACGATGAAAGTTTCCGGAATGAATTACCCCTTCATAATTGCCTGAAACCTTAATCACGCCGGGGTTCAGAAGGCTGATTGAATCGGAAAACAAGATGCCGCAAAGCACAAGTCCACATATGATCGGGAATGCAAAGGCAAATTCCGAAACAGAAACAGCAAGCCCCGAAAACGTAATTTGAGGTAAGATTTTTTTCTCAGAAACAAAAAGATAGAAGCAAAACAGCATTGCAGCGAACATGGCAAATGTAGCCGGAAGGACTGCCTTAATTGCCTTTTCAGCGGGCTCAAGTGTCTTTTTGTCAAGTTTCAGCTTAACAACCGAACCATTCGTCTCGCGAATTGGAATACAATCCACAATAATAATTTTTTCTTCATCATTCAACGTATACGATAAGGCATGTTCTATCTTAATTTCAGTTACTTTACCGTTCTTTTTCAAAAGTCTTTCACGGCTTTCGAGGACAGTTGCTTTTACAACAATGCAGCTTGCTCTGTCCATAAGAAAAACAAGAACAATTCCAATTAATAAAAGAATCGCATAAATCAGATAAACCATTTTTCAAACCTCAAATTGTTTTCTATAAATATTATTTTATGTATTTGTCAGGGGCATGTCAAATGGTTTCGAGAGCAAACTCCCCACACTTCACTCCGCTATCACCTCTTTATGAAAGCAGGCGTGCTGCTTCGCGCTCCCGCATCACGCAACATGCACTCATAGCGCACTTTTTTGCTTCGCTTCGCTCGCAAAAGCGCTATTTCGT